>JAEYXX010000154.1 GCA_023431055.1 Pseudomonadota bacterium | reverse complement strand
CAGGCGACACATCAACGGAACCAAGCTCGCTGACGCTGTTGGTCAGTAGGCAGGAACCGCCGTATACGGAACCGTACGTACGGTGGTGTGGGAGGACGGCGGGGGTGACCCCGCCTCCTACCCGATCAGGCGCGCGACTATCTCGGCGAACTCCGGGCGCTCCTGCGTGGCCGGCTGCCGGCAGTCGGCTGCCAGCTGCAGCAGGGGTGCCGGCGGCGCGTCGCAGCGTTGCAGCAGTTCTTCCAGGAGGATGCCGAAGGCGCGGCTCTCCAGGCGCTGCAGCGCCGCGCCCTGGGGGCTGCCAGGGGTGAAGAAGGACGCCGCGCCGAAGTCGCTGAGGCGGCAGTCATGGCCGTCGACCAGCAGGTTATGGGCGTACAGGTCGCCGTGCAGGATGCCCTGGCCATGCAGGTGCGCCAGCGCGGCGGCCACGCCCCCGGCCAGGGCTTGCACCTGCTCGGCGCTGAAGCGCTGCTCGGGCGCGTAGCAGTCACGGGTACAGCTGGCCAGCGAAGGCGGTCCGGCCAGCACGCGGAAGCGTGGTTCCAGCAGCTCCAGCAACAGGCCGTCGGGCTGGCCGGGCTGGGCCTGTAGCGGGCCGATCACTGGCAGCAGCTGCGGGTGGCGACCGGCGGCCAGGCAGGCGGCCATCTCGCTGTGCGGCAGGCCGTCGCTGGTCATCTGCCCCTTGAACAGCTTGGCCGCCACCTCGCGCTCGCCCCAGTGCGCGCGGTGGATCAGGCCGCTGGCGCCCTGGCCGAGCAGTTCGCCCAGTAGCAGCTGCTCACGCGCAATCGGCTCCTGCGGGTGGCTGGCCAGCGCGGCGGCTTCGGCACGGTCGCTGCCCGGATTGCCGGCGAAGGCCAGCCAGGCCAGGCGCGGCAACTGCAGCAGCCAGTCGGGCAGTGCCTCCAGGCGGTTGGCGGCGATGCGCAGCAGCTCCAACTGGTGCAGGGCGCCCAGGCTTGGCGGCAGCTCGCTGAGGCGGTTGCCAGCCAGCATCAGCTTCTGCAGGCGCGGGCGTTCGCCCAGGGCATCCGGCAGTGCTTCGATCTGGTTGTCGGTGAGGATCAGCCAGCGCAGCTGTGCTGGCAGCGCGGCTGCCGGCACCTCGCGCAGGCGGTTGGACTTGAAGCCGACCATTTCCAGCTGGGCGCAGTCGCCGAGCACTTCCGGCAGGGTCTCGAAAGGGTTGTCCGAGCAGAACAGCACTTTCAGCCGGTGTAGCCGCGACAGATCGTGGGGCAGGGCGCGCAGGCGGTTGCCGCTGAGGTTGAGCACCTCCAGGCTGTCGGCCAGGTCGAGGATCTCACGGGGGAATTCGTCGAGGTCGGCGGCCAGGTCCAGGCGACGGATGCCGGCCAGCTCGCCACGGCGCAGTTGTTCCAGGCTGTGCATGTCAGTGGTTTTCCAGCAATTGCAGGTGCAGGCGGCGCGGCAGGTGGTCGGCGCCAAGGTCCAGCCCCAGACCCTGCTCGGCTACGCGCCAGGGGCCACGGACCAGGACCTGGTCGATGGCGATGCCGAACCAGCCCCGGCCCAGCGCGGGCCAGGTGGCCTGCAGGTCGCTGGCGCGGTACCAGCCGAGTTCGTGCAGCTCGCGCGTGGCCTGCGACCAGGGGCTGGCGTTAAGGTCGCCGGCCAGCAGGCCGGGCAGCCCCTGCGCGGCATTGCGCTGCAGGGCGACCTGCAGGCCGAGGTTGCGCTTGTGGTGCCAGTAGGGCGACAGCGGCGGCATCGGGTGTACCAGGCTGAGGCTGATGGCCTGGGCGCCGCTGCGCAAGGTCGCCTCGATGCGTGGAATGTCGTCGCTGTCGCGCAGGACCTGGCCGTTCTGCAGCGGCAGGCGCGAGAGCAGGGCTAGGGCCTGTTGCCGTTTTACATGGGCAACCATAGGAAGGCGCAGGCCATGGCCACCACGCTCTCGTAATTTCTCTTGAGCTTGTCGAATCGAGAGGCCACCGCCCGGTAGTGCTTCAGCCGGGCGAAAGCGTTTTCCACCAGGTGGCGATTGCGGTACAGGCCTCTGTCCAGATTCGCGTTGCCTTTCACAGAGTTACGCTTCCTCGGAATCACGGCCTTGGCCCCTTGTCGCTCAACTTGCTCTCGGATTCTCTCGCTGTCATAGCCCTTATCCGCAACGATGGTTTCTGCCGCTGGGAGCTTGGAAATCAATGTGGGTGCCTGAGTGCAGTCATTGATTTGGCCTCCCGTGATTTCAAACTCGATGGGCAAGCCATGGGCGTCCACCGCCAGATGAATCTTGCTGGTATTGCCGGCTCGGCTTTTCCCTATAGCTTCATCGTTTGCGCTGGCTGCACCTGCGCTGTGCTGGTGAGCCTTGGCATAGCTGCCATCAATGAACACCCACTCCATGTCGGGCTCCTCCACCAGCATCTTGAAGACCTTGAACCATTTGCCGGCAGCAGACCATGCGTTGAAGCGTTTGTAGACCTTATTCCAGTTACCAAACGCCTTGGGCAGGTCTCTCCAGGGACATCCCGTGCGCATGCGGTACAGCATGCCCTCCACGGTCATTCGTAGATCACGCTTGTTGTAGATGGCCTTGTGCAGGAGAATTTCTCGCAGCTTCGACCAATGCTCGTCGTTGAGTAGTAATCGGGGCATTGCAAGCTCGTATCGATGTCGGGTCAGAGCTTCAACGATACGAGCTTGCTCTTATAAATCAATTGGTTAGCGCGAAATGGCAACAGACCCTAGGCCGAAGGGCGAGTTGTCCGGGGCCAGCACCCGGTGCGGGTAGTCCTGCCAGCCGGCCAGTTGCCGGGCCAGGGCGGGGGTGACTTCCTGCAGCAGTACCAGATCGGCGGGCTGGGCATCGAGCCAGGCACGCAAGGCGGCATCGTCGGTCTGCTGCAGATTGGCGCTGACCAGACGCAGCTCCAGGCCCACCTTGCCGGTCTGCGCGGGCAGCATTGGCGCCACGCTCAACCAGGGCAGCGCAAGCAGCGGCGCCAGCAGCAGCCAACGTGGCCGGCGCGGTGCCAGCAGTACCAGGCAGCCCAGCAGCAGGGCCAGGTGCAGCCATTGCCAGTGGCTGGCCAGGTCCAGCAGCCAGGCCAGGTGTTGCGAGTGATCCGCCAGCAGCGTCACCAGCCAGGGCGAGAGCAGCCCCAGGGCAGCGGCGAGCGCGAGCAGGCGCAGCATCAGCGCTGCAACCGGCTGGTGTTGACGATGTCCACGGCGCGCGCGCGCAACTGGCCGCAGCCGCCCTCGACATCCTGGCCGGCGCTGTTGCGCACCTTGGTCAGCACGCCGCGGCTGTGCAGGTAGCGCACGATCTGCACGATGCGCTCGCCGTCGGGGCGCTGGTAGTCGTCGGCTTCCAGGCTGTTGTAGGGGATCAGGTTGAGCACGGCGAACTTGCCCTTGAACAGGCGCAGGATGTTGTCCATTTCCTGCTGGCTGTCGTTGATGCCCTTGAGCAGCGTCCACTGGTACTGGATGGGATAATCGATGGCGCGGGCATAGGCTTCGCCCTGCTCCATCAGCTCTGCGGGATCGATGCGCGGCGCTCGGGGCAGCAGGCGCTGGCGCAACTCGGCGTCGGTGGTGTGCAGCGACAGGGCCAGGGCAGGGCGCACGCGCTGCTTGGGCAGGCGCTCGAAAACACGGGGATCGCCAACCGTGGAGAACACCAGGTTGCGGTGACCGATGCCGCCCTCGGTGCCGAGCAGGTCGATGGCCTCCAGCACGTTGTCGAGGTTGTGCGCGGGCTCGCCCATGCCCATGAACACCACTTTCTTCACCGCGCGCCGGCGCCGGCCCAATACCACCTGTGCGACCATCTCGGCGCTACTGAGCTGGCGCAGCAGGCCGCTCTTGCCGGTCATGCAGAAGGTGCAGCCCACCGCGCAGCCGACCTGGCTGGAGATGCACAGCCCGTCGCGTGGCAACAGCACGCTTTCGACCATCTGCTTGTCGGCCAGCTCCACCAGCAGGCGCGATGAACCATCGGCGCCCGGGTGTTCGGTGCTTACCCGAGCCAGCTGTTCGAGGCTGGCAGCGATGGCGGGCAGCCCCTTGCGCACCGTAAGCGGCAGGAAATTCTCGGTCTTCTGGTGCTTGGTGCCGGTATCCAGTGCCTTGCCCTGCAGCCAGGCACGGGTAATGCGCCCGATATGCTGGGGTTTGGCGCCGAGGTCGGCGAGGCGTTGGCTGAGTTCGGTGAGCTGCATGGGGCGCGCATGCTATCACTTGGCCTGGACGTCGACCACGTCGAAGCGCAGCACGCCAATCATCTGTCCGGCCTCGGTGACGACTCGCACCTGCCAGTGGCCCTCGGGCGAGGCAGGGAAGTTGAGCTTGTGCGTCCAGGCGCGATAGCCCTGCTTGCGCCCGCCGCTGATGTCCAGGGCGATGCGATCGACTTCCCGGCCATTGTGCTGCCACACGTGATAGATGCGCTCATTGAGCCCGCGCGGGGCGTTGATCGAGGTGTAGGCATAGAGCCCATCGTCATGCAGTTGCTGCGGTGTGACCCGTTCCAGGCTCGCACCTGGCGTGCGTTGCTGCCCATCGAAACGGTCACTGATCGCCACTTCGGTCAGCCACAGTGTGGCTGGCGGCACCCACACCCGCGCCATCCAGCCGGCGCTGGCCATGGCCAGAGGCAGGGCGGCCAGCAGCAGGATGCGTCGCCAGCCGGCAAAGCCGATCAGCCCCGGAAGGCTCGGCAGTGCCAGCAGCGTGGCAACCGCCAGGGCGATGCGATAACTCTGTGGCGTGCTGAGGTGGAAGATGATCGGCAGCGCAGTGAGCATCACCGCGAACAGCGTCAGACTGTGAAAGATCAGCAGCAGCCAGCGCCTGGGCGCCAGCCAGCGGTAGTAGACCGGGTCGGTGATCGAGGCCAGCGCAGCGAGCGCCAGCAGGCCACTGAACAGCAACTGCCCGCTGTTCCAGGTGGTGGTGATGAAGAAGAACGGCAGGACGAAGAACAGGCTCTCCTGATGGATCATTTGCGTGCCATAGCGCAGCAACGGCAGCGGCAGTTCGAAGCCGAAGCGCTGGGCAATGCGTTCGCGCAGCAGGTTTTCCAGGATCAGCCAGACCCAGGAGACCACCAGCACCACGCCCAGGACCTTGGCCAGGTGCGCCTGACGGTCGACCAGCAGGAAGCTGGCCACGCCCGAGCAGAAGCCGAACAGCGCGACCAGGCCGGGATAGCGCTTGAGCAGGGCAATCAGGATGGCAATACGGTCGAGCAGGACTTTCATGAAAACGGCGCGTCTCTGTGTTGGTCGCGCATGCTAGGTAGCGCGTGCTTTGGGCGCAAGCGAGTCGTCAGCTGCGCTGGCGATGCCGCGCCGCTTGCGGCACTATTGCGCCCCCGTTTCACCACCGAGTCCGAATACGATGAAATTCATCCATCAACGCGAGCATCTGGAAGAGGGCGATCTGGTGGTCATCCAGTGTTCGCAACCCTGCAATATCCGCCTGATGAACGATGCCAACTTTCGTGCCTTCAGGAACCGTGGCCGTCACAGTTACCACGGCGGCGCCTTCATCAAGTTCCCAGCGAAGATCCGCGTGCCCTCCAGTGGTTTCTGGAACATCACGCTGGATACCGTCAGCCGTCGTGCAGTGAGCGTGACGCGCAATCCGCAGATGGAGTACAGCATCAAGATCGTCCGTCGCCCGGGCGCCTGATGCTTGCCGCTGCAGGTGAAGAAAAAAGCTAAACGCTGACTGCCAGGCCGAGGTCACAGCCAGTGAACCTCGAAAAAGGAGAGTCAGCATGCTGAAGTTTCTGGGCGGTACCGTCGGTATCATTTTCATCATCGGCCTGATCGTGGTGGTGGGATTGCTCTCACTGATCTTCTAGCCAATGAATGGCCCCGCTGCGTGCAGCGGGGCTGATCGTATTCAGAGCCGCTTGCGCTGGTTGCCCTGGTGCTGCTCGCAAGTCATGAAGCCCTTGCTGTCGACCCGGCCGTTGACGTCGAAGTCCACGTAATAGGGCTGTTCCAGGCCGTCGACATTCAACACGTAGTTGTTGCAGGTGCCGCCTGTGACACTGTTGCGCACGTCCGAAGAGGGAGGCCCACCAAGGGTGCGTACCTGCTCCTGAGTCATGCCGTGGTCGACCTGCTTGACCAACGGCTCATTGCGGAAGGTCACGTAATCGGCCGGGTTCTCGAAGGTCGAGCAACCGCTCACCGCGGCCGCTACGGCCAGTACTGCAAGGCTGTGCTTGTACATGTCATCGCTCCGTCGATTGAGCCGAAATGGCTCGACAGGTTTTGGAGCCGCGCCCATGCATGAGAGTTCGAGCTTTTCGATGATCGGCGCGAGTCGCGCCTGGTTCGTGCTGCATGAATGAAAAGAGCCCGCGATTGCGGGCTCTTTGGCATCAGTCGTCGTAGCCCAGGTTGGGCATCAGCCAGCGTTCGCTGACGGCGACGTCCTGCCCCTTGCGCTTGCTGTACTGCTCGATCTGATCCTTGTCGACCTTGCCCACGGCGAAGTACTGCGCCTCTGGGTGGGCGAAGTACCAGCCGGACACCGCTGCCGCCGGGAACATGGCGTAGTGCTCGGTGAGAAACACGCCGCTGCGGCCCGCCTTGTTGTAGTCAGCCTCGGGGTCGAGCAGCTTGAACAGCGTGGCCTTCTCGGTGTGATCCGGGCAGGCCGGATATCCGGGGGCAGGGCGGATGCCCTTGTACTGCTCGCGGATCAGCGCTTCGTTGTCCAGCTGTTCATCCCTGGCATAACCCCAGTAGTCCTTGCGCACACGCTTGTGCAGCCATTCGGCGCAGGCTTCAGCCAGGCGGTCGGCCAGCGCTTTGACCATGATCGAGTTGTAATCGTCGCCCTTGGCCTCATAAGCCTTGGCGA
>JAEYXX010000119.1 GCA_023431055.1 Pseudomonadota bacterium | reverse complement strand
GCGCACCGCACGGCTGGCAACAGTCCGTGGCTAGGTAAACCCCACTCGGAGCAAGACCAAATAGGGTTCCATCGGCGTGGCCCGCGCTGGAACCGGGTAGGTTGCTAAAGGCGTGCAGTGATGTACGTCGTAGAGGAATGGCTGTCCTCGACAGAACCCGGCTTATAGATCGACTCTCCTCCCTCCTTCTCTCGTTTTGCGCTTCTATTCCCCGCTCTTCTGATACCAAAAAATTCTTACTCTTAACAAATTACTTTAAGTTCGGATTTCAGCTTTCTGGATTGGCTGAGATTTATCTGTCGAAAGCCGGCTTCGGCACCCCTTTTCCCCTCGCTTTTGTTCGCTAAATACCGGCCCTGTAAGGATTTTTCCGTTCCGCAGCGCCTTGACGGTGGGGCGTAGGCGTTTCTATAGTGTGCGCAAGTGGTGAAAAGTGGCATGAAGTGGGTTTTTATGGGCACGGACAGCTAATTAAAGGGGAAGCGCAACCGTGTTTCGCGGAGCTAACGCCATCAGTCTCGACGCCAAAGGGCGCCTCGCGATGCCGAGTCGGTATCGTGACGAGCTCGTTTCGCGTTGCGCGGGCCAGCTCATCGTGACCATCGACATCAATGACCCCTGCCTGAACATCTATCCCCTGGTGGAGTGGGAGCGGATCGAGGAAAAGCTCAGCGTGCTGGCCTCCCTGGATGAGAAGAACCGGATCCTGCAGCGCCTGCTGGTAGGGAATGCGGTGGATCTCGAAATGGACGGCAGTGCGCGCATCCTGATCCCGCCGCGCCTGCGTGACCATGTGAAGCTCGACAAGCACGCGATGCTGGTCGGCCACCTGAACAAATTCCAGCTGTGGGATGAAGAAACCTGGAACGCCCAAGCAGCAAACGACCTGGCCGCCATCAAGCAGCCGGGAGCCCTTTCCGATGAATTGCGTAGCCTGATCCTGTGACCATGACCGATACCTTGCGCCATATCACCGTGCTGCTCGACGAAGCCGTCGAGGGGCTCGCCGTGCGCGCTGACGGTTGCTATATGGATGGCACCTTCGGACGGGGAGGGCACAGCCGGCTGATCCTGCAAAAACTCGGTCCAGGTGGGCGGCTATTGGGGTTCGACAAGGATCCCCTGGCAATAGCCACCGGGGAAGCATTGGCGGCCGAAGACGGCCGCTTTGTCGTTGTGCAGCGCAGTTTTGCGGAACTTGGCGACGAGGCTGTTGTCCGCGGCATTTCCGGGCAGGTCTCCGGCATCCTGCTGGACCTGGGTGTCTCGTCGCCGCAGCTGGACGACCCCGAGCGTGGCTTCAGCTTCCTCAATGACGGCCCGCTGGACATGCGCATGAACCCGGATGCTGGTGTCAGTGCCGCTGACTGGATCGCCACGGCGGCCGAAGATGAAATCGCCCGGGTGATGAAGGATTACGGCGAGGAGCGTTTCGCCAAGCGCATGGCGCGTGCCGTGGTGCAGCGTCGGGCTGAACAGCCATTCACCCGCACTGCCGATCTGGCGAAAGTGCTGACCGATGCCAACCCCGCTTGGGAAAAGGGCAAGAATCCGGCGACCCGTGCCTTCCAGGGCATCCGCATTTGCATCAATAACGAGCTCGGTGATCTCGAGCGCGGCCTCGAAGCAGCGCTTGAAGCGCTGGAGGTGGGCGGTCGCCTGGTGGTGATCAGCTTCCACTCGCTGGAAGACCGCATCGTCAAGCAGTTCATGAAGCGTCAGGCCAAGGGCGAGGCGGACAAGCTGCCGCGCGACCTGCCGATCATCCCGAAAGCCTTCGAGCCGCGTCTGAAATTGATCGGCAAGCCGGTTTACGCCGGTGAGGCAGAGCTCAAGGCCAATCCGCGCTCGCGCAGCGCGGTGATGCGCATCGCGGAGAAATTGCGGTGAGCCGCCGGCTGATCAAATCCATGCCCAATGGCAGCTTCCTGATGCTGCTGTTGTTCATCGCCATTCTGGTTTCCGCCGTGGCGGTGTCCTATAGCGCGCACTGGAATCGTCTGCTGCTCAACGAGCTGTATGGCGAGCTGAGCGTGCGTGACAAGGCGCAGGCCGAGTGGGGCCGGCTGATTCTCGAGCAAAGTACCTGGACTGCGCACAACCGCATCGAAGCGCTGGCCACTGAGCAGTTGAAAATGCACATTCCCGACCCTGCCGCCGTACGTATGGTGCGTCCATGATCGGGCTCGAAGGCGCACTTTATCCCTGGCGTTTTCGCCTGGTGCTGGTGCTGCTGGCGCTGATGGTCGGCGCCATCGCCTGGCGCATGCTCGATCTGCAGGTGCTCGACCATGACTTCCTCAAGGCCCATGGCGATGCCCGCAGCGTTCGGCATATCCCGATTCCTGCGCATCGTGGCCTGATCACCGACCGCAATGGCGAGCCGCTGGCGGTCAGTACACCGGTTACCACCCTGTGGGCCAACGGCAAGGAATTGCAGGCTGGTCGCGAGCAGTGGCCGGCGCTGGCGGCTGCACTGGGGCAGGATCCGGCCAACTTCGCCGCACGCCTGGAGCAGAACAAGGAGCGCGAGTTCATGTACCTGGTCCGCGGTCTGACCCCCGAGAAAGGTCAGAGCGTGCTGGATCTGAAGGTGCCCGGCGTTTATGCCATCGAGGAATTCCGCCGTTTCTACCCGGCGGGTGAGGTCGCTGCCCATGTGGTCGGCTTCACCGACATCGACGACCGTGGTCGCGAGGGCATGGAGCTGGCCTACGAGGATTGGTTGGCCGGTGTGCCCGGCAAGCGCCAGGTGCTCAAGGATCGCCGCGGCAAGCTGATCAAGGATGTGCAGGTCGCGCAAAACGCCAAGGCTGGCAAAGCCTTGGCGTTGTCCATTGACCTGCGCCTGCAGTACCTGGCCCATCGTGAGCTGCGCAACGCGCTGCTGGAAAACGACGCCAAGGCCGGCAGCCTGGTCATGGTCGATGTGAAGACCGGTGAAGTGCTGGCGATGGTCAATCATCCCACCTACAACCCGAACAATCGCCGCAACCTGACCCCGGCCGCCATGCGCAATCGCGCCATGATCGACGTGTTCGAACCCGGCTCTACCATCAAGCCGCTGTCGATGGCCGCTGCCCTGGAGTCCGGCCGCTGGAAGCCCAGCGACATCGTCCAGGTCGGCAATGGCACTCTGCAGATCGGTCGTTACAGCATTCGCGACGTTTCCCGCACGCAGGGGCCGGCGCTGGACCTGACCGGTATCCTGATCAACTCCAGTAACGTCGGCATGAGCAAGATCGCCTTCGACGTAGGCGGAGAGAACATCCATCAGGTACTGAGCAACCTGGGCTTCGGCCGTGACACCGGCCTGGGTTTCCCGGGTGAGCGGGTCGGCAATCTGCCCAATCACCGTCAGTGGCGTCAGGCGGAAACGGCCACGTTGTCCTACGGCTATGGCCTGTCGGTGACCGCCGTGCAGCTGGCGCATGCCTATGCGGCACTGGCCAACGGCGGCGGCATGACGCCGCTGTCGATGATTCGCGTGGACAGCAAGCCGAGCGCGTTGCAGGTCGTGCCGCCCGAGGTGGCCAAGACCCTGCAGGGCATGTTGCAGCAGGTGGTCGAGGCGCCGCGTGGTGTGTTCCGCGCTCAGGTGCCGGGCTATCACGTGGCTGGCAAGAGCGGCACGGCGCGCAAGACCAACGCCGGGGCCAAGGGCTATCAGACCAATTCCTATCGCTCCCTGTTCGCGGGCTTCGCGCCGGCGCAGGACCCGCGTATCGCGCTAGTGGTGGTGATCGACGAGCCCGGCAAGGGCGCCTACTACGGTGGCCTGATCTCCGCGCCGGTGTTCAGTCGGGTGATGGCCGGCTCGCTGCGTCTGATGAATATCGCGCCGGATAATCTGCCGCCGCCCGAGCAGAAAATGGCCGCCGTTGGTCAGGGAGGGCGCAACTGATGCCCATGCCGCTCAATCAATTGTTGCCCGCTGCCGAAAGCGGCGTGCTGATTCGTGAACTGACCCTGGACAGCCGCAAGGTGCGTCCGGGTGATCTGTTCCTGGCGGTGCCGGGTACCCAGCAGGATGGTCGCGTGCATATCGCCGATGCCATTGCTCGCGGTGCTGCCGCCGTCGCCTTCGAGGCCGAGGGCGCCCCGGCCATGCACGCCGAGAGTGCCGTGCTGGTTCCGGTAAAAGGCCTGGCCAAGCAGCTTTCGGCTATCGCCGGACGTTTATACGGTGAACCGAGTCGTGCCCTGTATCTGGTTGGCGTTACTGGCACCAATGGCAAGACCAGTGTCAGCCAGTTGCTGGCTCAGGCACTGGATCTGCTCGGCCAGCCGTGCGGCATCGTGGGTACTTTGGGCAACGGTTTCCATGGCGCGCTGGAGCAGGGCAAGCACACCACGCCCGATCCGGTCGGCGTGCAGGCGACCCTGGCGTCTCTCAAGCAGGCCGGTGCCCGCGCCGTGGCCATGGAAGTCTCTTCCCATGGCCTGGACCAGGGCCGTGTCGCCGCGCTGGAATTCGACGTGGCGGTGTTCACCAACCTGTCGCGTGATCACCTCGATTACCACGACAGCATGGAGGCCTATGGCGCAGCCAAGGCCAAGCTGTTCGCCTGGCCGAATCTGCGTTGCCGGGTGATCAACCTCGATGATGCCTTCGGGCGTGAGTTGGCCGCGCAGGCGCACGAGTCGCGCCTGATCGGTTACAGCCTGAATGATGCCGGTGCCTTCCTTTATTGCAGCGAAGCGCACTTCGACGATCACGGTGTGCGCGCGCGCCTGGTCACGCCGCGTGGTGAGGGCGTGCTGCGCAGCAACCTGCTCGGTCGCTTCAACCTGAGCAATCTGCTGGCTGTGGTCGGCGCGCTGTTGGGTCTGGACTACGGCCTGGATGAAATCCTCAAGGTGCTGCCGCAGCTGCAGGGGCCGGCCGGTCGCATGCAGCGTCTGGGTGGCGGCGACAAGCCGCTGGTGGTGGTCGATTACGCGCACACCCCCGATGCGCTGGAAAAAGTGCTGGAAGCCATGCGCCCGCATGTCGAGGGGCGTCTGATGTGTCTGTTCGGCTGTGGCGGTGATCGTGATCGCGGCAAGCGCCCGCTGATGGCAGCGGTGGCCGAGCGTCTGGCCGATGGGGTGTGGGTGACCGATGACAATCCACGCACCGAAGACCCTGCGCAGATTGTTGCTGATATTCGCGCCGGCTTCGTTTCGCCGGAGCAGGTGCAGTTCATCCACGGTCGTGGCGATGCCATTGCGCGTCTGATCACCCAGGCCGAGGCGGCCGATGTGCTGGTGCTGGCTGGCAAGGGCCACGAGGATTATCAGGAGATCATGGGCGTGCGTCAGCCGTTCTCCGATCTGATCGAAGCGAACAAGGCCCTGTCGGCCTGGGAGGCCGCTCATGCTTAAGCCCTGGCTGCTCAGCGAAGTTGCTGGTGACTTGAACGCACGGGTGATCGGCGCCGATGTCGCTTTCTCTGCAGTGGGTACCGACAGCCGTACCATCGCTGCCGGGCAGCTGTTCGTGGCGCTGGCCGGGCCGCGTTTCGATGGTCATGACTATCTGGCCGAAGTCGCTGCCAAGGGCGCCGTTGCTGCGTTGGTCGAGCGGGAAGTGGAGGGAGCGCCGCTGCCGCAGTTGCTGGTGGCCGATACCCGCATGGCGCTTGGTCAGCTGGGCGCACTGAATCGCCAGGCCTTCACCGGGCCGCTGGCTGCCGTGACCGGCTCCAGTGGCAAGACCAGTGTCAAGGAAATGCTCGCCTCCATTCTGCGCGCCGGTCTGAACGGTGCGGTACTGGCCACTCGCGGTAACCTCAATAACGATCTTGGCGCCCCGCTGACCCTGCTCGAGCTGGCGCCCGAGCATCGCGCCGGCGTCATCGAGCTGGGCGCCAACCATGTCGGCGAGATCGCCTACACCGTCAGCCTGACCCGACCGCAAGTGGCGATCATCACCAATGCCGGCAACGCCCATGTCGGTGAGTTCGGTGGTCCGGAAAAGATCGTAGAGGCCAAGGGCGAGATTCTCGAAGGCTTGGCGAGCGACGGCGTGGCCGTGCTCAATCTGGATGACAAGGCCTTCCTCACCTGGCAGCGCCGCGCCGCCGGGCGTCAGGTGCTCAGCTTCGCCCTGCGCGACACCCGCGCCGACTTCCATGGCAGCGACCTGGCCCGCGACGAGCGCGGCTGCCAGGGCTTCACTCTGCGCAGCCCGCTTGGCAGCGCGCGCATTCAGCTCAATCTGCTGGGCGAGCATAACGTCGCCAATGCACTGGCTGCCTGCGCCGCGGCTCATGCCCTGGGCATGCCGTTGGTCGCCATGGTCCAGGGCCTGGAAAACCTGCAGCCGGTCAAGGGCCGTGCCGTAGCGCAGCTGGCGCCGAACGGCGTTCGGGTTATCGATGACAGTTACAACGCCAACCCTGTGTCTATGTGTGCGGCGGTGGATATACTCGCCGGCTTCTCCGGTCGCACCGTTCTGGTGCTGGGGGACATGGGCGAACTGGGCGAGTGGGCCGAACAGGGCCATCGCGATGTTGGCCGCCATGCCGCCGGCAAGGTCGATGCACTTTACGCCGTCGGCCCGCTGATGCGTTTTGCGGTCGAGGAGTTTGGCTCAAAAGGCCGTCACTTCTTCGATCAGGCCGAGCTGATCGAAGCGCTTCGCGCCGAACAGGCCGGCAGCACACTACTAATCAAGGGATCACGCAGCGCAGCCATGGACAAGGTCGTGGCGGCGCTGTGTGACGTATCTGGGGAGAATCACTAAATGCTGCTGCTGCTGGCGGAGTACCTGCAACAGTTTCACAAGGGCTTCGCGGTCTTTCAGTACCTGACCCTGCGCGGCATCCTCGGCGTGCTCACCGCTCTGGGGCTGTCGCTGTGGCTGGGCCCCTGGATGATCCGCACCCTGCAGGTGCGTCAGATCGGTCAGGCCGTGCGCAACGATGGCCCGCAGTCGCATTTGTCGAAGAAGGGCACGCCGACCATGGGTGGCGCGCTGATTCTCACCGCCATCGCCGTCAGCACCCTGCTCTGGGCCGACCTGTCCAACCGCTACGTATGGGTGGTGCTGGCCGTGACCCTGGCGTTCGGCGCCATCGGCTGGGTCGATGACTACCGCAAGGTGATCGAGAAGAACTCGCGCGGCCTGCCGAGCCGCTGGAAGTATTTCTGGCAGTCGGTGTTCGGCCTCGCTGCTGCCGCCTTCCTTTATATGACTGCGCAGAGCCCGGTGGAAACTACCCTGATCCTGCCGCTGCTGAAGGACGTCGCCATTCCCCTGGGTGTCGGCTTCGTGGTGCTGACCTACTTCGTCATCGTCGGCACCAGTAACGCGGTGAACCTGACCGACGGCCTCGACGGCCTGGCCATTCTGCCTACCGTGATGGTCGGCGGTGCCCTGGGCATCTTCTGCTACCTGTCGGGCAATGTGAATTTCGCCGAGTACCTGCTGATCCCCTACGTGCCGGGCTCGGGCGAACTGATCGTGTTCTGCGCCGCGCTGGTGGGTGCCGGCCTGGGCTTTCTGTGGTTCAACACCTACCCGGCGCAGGTGTTCATGGGCGACGTCGGTGCGCTGGCGCTCGGCGCCGCGCTGGGCACCATTGCCGTGATCGTCCGCCAGGAAATCGTGCTGTTCATCATGGGCGGCGTGTTCGTCATGGAAACCCTGTCGGTGATCATCCAGGTCGCCAGCTTCAAGCTGACCGGCAAGCGCGTGTTCCGCATGGCGCCGATCCATCACCATTTCGAACTCAAGGGCTGGCCCGAGCCGCGCGTGATCGTCCGCTTCTGGATCATCACCGTGATTCTCGTGCTGATCGGCCTGGCCACCCTGAAACTGAGGTAATTGAGCGTGACCCTGATCGCTTCCGACCAGTTCCGCATCGTTGTCGGCCTCGGCAAGAGCGGCATGTCCCTGGTGCGCTTCCTCGCGCAGCAGGGCGTGCGCTTTGCCGTGGCCGATACGCGCGCGAACCCGCCGGAGCTGGAAACGCTCAAGCGTGACTATCCGCAGGTGGAAGTACGCTGCGGTGAGCTGGACGTGGATTTCCTCTGCCGTGCCTCGGAGCTGTACGTGAGCCCGGGCCTGGCCATTTCCACGCCAGCCCTGGCCGCGGCCGCCGCACGCGGAGTCAAGCTGTCCGGCGATATCGATCTGTTCGCGCGCCACGCCAAGGCGCCGATCGTGGCCATCACCGGCTCCAATGCCAAGAGCACCGTTACCACCTTGGTCGGCGAAATGGCCGCTGCAGCCGGCAAGCGCGTCGCAGTAGGCGGCAACCTCGGGACGCCGGCGCTGGACCTGCTGGCCGACAACGTCGAGC
Organism: Pseudomonadota bacterium; assembly: GCA_023431055.1. GTDB lineage: Bacteria > Pseudomonadota > Gammaproteobacteria > Pseudomonadales > Pseudomonadaceae > Aquipseudomonas. The sequence continues at coordinate 24,879 of JAEYXX010000119.1, read as the reverse complement.
TGTACGTGCTGGAACTGTCGAGCTTCCAGCTGGAAACCACCGACCAGCTCAACGCTGAAGTGGCGACTTGCCTGAACATCAGCGAAGACCACATGGACCGCTACAGCGGCCTGCCGGCCTATCACCTGGCCAAGCACCGGATCTTCCGTGGCGCTCGTCAGGTGGTGATCAACCGCGACGACGCGCTGTCGCGCCCGCTGATCGCCGACCAGGTGACCTGCTGGGAATTCGGCCTGGGCAAGCCGGACTTCAAGCGCTTTGGCCTGCTCGAGGAAAACGGCGAGAAGTGCCTGGCGTTTCGCTTCGAGGCGCTGCTGCCGGTGAGCGAACTGAAGATTCGCGGTGCGCACAATCAGTCCAACGCCCTGGCGGCGCTGGCGCTGGGCCATGCCGTCGGCCTGCCGATGGAGGCCATGCTCGCCACCCTGCGCCAGTTCGCCGGTTTGCCGCACCGCTGCCAGTGGGTCGGTGAGCGCGCTGGCGTGAACTACTACGACGATTCCAAGGCCACCAATGTCGGTGCTGCGCTGGCGGCCATCGAAGGCCTTGGTACCGACATCGCCGGCAAGCTGGTACTGATCGCCGGTGGCGACGGCAAGGGCGCCGATTTCTCCGCGCTCAAGGCTCCGGTGGCACGCTTCTGCCGCGCCGTGGTGTTGCTGGGCCGTGATGCCGAACTGCTCGCCGCCGCTCTGGGTGATGCCGCGCCACTGGTGCGGGTGGCAACCCTGGACGAAGCGGTACAGCGCTGCAGCGAGCTGGCCGAGGCTGGCGATGCCGTGCTGCTGTCGCCGGCCTGCGCCAGTCTGGACATGTTCAAGAACTTCGAAGAACGTGGGCGTCTGTTCGCCCAGGCCGTGGGAGGGCTCGTCTGATGCTGGCCTTCCTGCATGTTCGTCCCTCACCCTTGCTGGGTCGCGGCTTCGATGTCGACTTCCCGATGCTGGCTGGCTGCCTTGGCCTGCTCGGCCTGGGGCTGGTGATGATCACCTCGGCTTCGTCGGAAGTCGCGGCCGCGCTGTCCGGTAACCCGCTCTATCACATGATTCGCCACCTGGTTTATCTGGTGATCGGTCTCGGCGCCGCCGGCATCGTGCTGATGATCCCGATGAGCTTCTGGCAGCGTTATGGCTGGATGCTCCTGTTGGCTGCGTTCGGCCTGCTGGTGCTGGTGCTTATTCCCGGTATTGGCCGCGAGGTCAACGGCGCGCGGCGCTGGATCGGCTTCGGTGCATTCAACGTGCAGCCGTCGGAGATCGCCAAGGTGTTCGTGGTGGTCTACCTGGCCGGTTATCTGGTGCGTCGCCAGGAGGAAGTGCGTGAAAGCTGGATGGGCTTCTTCAAACCCTTCGTGGTGCTGCTGCCGATGGCCGGCCTGCTGCTGCTGGAGCCGGACTTCGGCGCCACCGTGGTGATGATGGGCTCTGCCATGGCCATGCTGTTTCTCGGTGGCGTCGGCATGCTGCGCTTCGGCCTGATGGTTGCCCTGGCGGTCGGCGCGGTGTTCGTCCTGGTGCAGACCCAGGAATACCGCCTGCAGCGTCTGATCACGTTCACCGATCCCTGGGCCGACCAGTACGGTTCCGGCTACCAGCTGACCCAGGCATTGATTGCCTTCGGCCGTGGCGAATGGTTCGGCGTTGGTCTGGGTAACAGCATCCAGAAGCAGTTCTACCTGCCGGAAGCGCACACCGACTTCGTTTTCTCCGTGCTGGCCGAGGAGCTGGGCTTCATTGGCGCACTGGTGACGCTGGGTCTGTTCGTTTTCGTCTGCGTGCGCGGCCTGTACATCGGCTTGTGGGCCGAGAAGGCCAAGCAGTTCTTCTCCGCCTATGTGGCTTACGGCTTGTCCTTCCTGTGGATCGGCCAGTTCCTGATCAATATCGGGGTGAACACCGGCCTGCTGCCGACCAAGGGCCTGACCCTGCCGTTTCTCAGCTACGGCGGTTCGTCGCTGGTGATCTGCTGCGTCAGCCTGGCGGTGCTGCTGCGTATTGAATGGGAGCGGCGCAACGTCCTGGGCAACGAGGATATCGAGTTCAGCGAAGAGGATTTCGCCGAGCCGAACAAGGAGGTCGCCCATGCGCGGTAATGTGCTGATCATGGCCGGCGGCACCGGCGGCCACGTGTTCCCGGCGCTGGCCTGCGCGCGCGAGTTCCAGACCCGCGGCTACAGCGTGCACTGGCTGGGTACGCCGCGTGGTATCGAGAACGAGCTGGTGCCGCAAGCCGGCTTGCCGCTGCACCTGATCAACGTCAGCGGTCTGCGTGGCAAGAGCAAGCTGTCGTTGCTCAAGGCGCCGTTCCAGTTGCTGCGTTCGCTGCTGCAGGCGCGCCGTATCGTGCGCGAGCTGCAGCCAGTGTGCGTGCTGGGCATGGGCGGCTATGTCACCGGTCCCGGCGGCCTGGCTGCGCGCATGGCTGGCGTACCGCTGGTGATTCACGAGCAGAACGCCGTGGCCGGTACTGCCAACCGCCTGCTGTCGCGTATCGCCACGCGCATCTGCGAGGCCTTCCCGAATACCTTCGGCGCATCCGACAAACGGCGCACCACCGGTAACCCGGTGCGTGAAGAGCTGTTTCTGGAAACACCGCGCGAGCCGCTGGTCGGTCGCAAGCCGAAACTGCTGGTCCTCGGCGGTAGCCTGGGGGCCGAGCCATTGAACAAATTGTTGCCGGCTGCGCTGGGGAAAATTGCCGCTGACGTCCGTCCGCAGGTGTTCCACCAGGCCGGCAAACAACATGCCGAGATCACTGCGGAGCGTTATCGCGAAGCTGCGGTCGAAGCCGAGGTCGCGCCCTTCATCAAGGACATGGCTCGCGCCTACGGCTGGGCCGATCTGGTGGTTTGCCGCGCTGGCGCGCTGACCGTCAGCGAGCTGGCCGCCGCGGGTCTGCCGTCGTTTCTGGTGCCGCTGCCGCACGCCATCGACGACCACCAGAGCCGCAACGCCGAATACCTGGCGAAGGAGGGCGCTGCCGTCCTTCTCCCGCAACATGCCACTGACGCGGACACGCTTGCCGCGCAGCTCACCGAGGTTCTGATGCACCTGGAAAAACTCAATGTCATGGGCGCCACCGCGCGTCGCCTGGCCAAGCCCGATGCAACCCGCACGGTGGTCGACATCTGCCAGGAGGTGATGCGTGGCTAAGTCGCCTGCTGCGGTCAAGGCCGAAGTACGGCGTATGCGCCGTATCCGCCGCATTCATTTCGTCGGTATCGGCGGGGTGGGCATGTGCGGTATCGCCGAGGTGCTGCTCAACCTGGGTTACGAAGTGTCTGGCTCCGATCTCAAGGCCTCGGCCGTGACCGAGCGCCTGGAAAGCTTCGGGGCGACCATCTTCATCGGGCACCGCGCGGAGAACGCCGAGCAGGCTGATGTACTGGTGGTTTCCAGTGCCGTCAACACCAGCAACCCGGAAGTCGCCACCGCGCTGGAACGGCGTATCCCGGTTGTGCCGCGTGCCGAGATGCTCGCCGAGCTGATGCGCTACCGCCACGGCATCGCCGTGGCCGGCACCCATGGCAAGACCACCACCACCAGCCTGCTGGCCTCGGTGTTCGCTGCCGGCGGTCTGGACCCGACCTTCGTCATCGGTGGCCGCCTGAACGCCGCCGGCACCAATGCCCAGCTCGGCTCCAGCCGCTTCCTGATCGCCGAAGCCGACGAGAGTGACGCCAGCTTCCTGCATCTGCAGCCGATGGTTTCGGTGGTCACCAATATCGACGCCGACCACATGAGCACCTATGGCGGCGACTTCAACAAACTGAAGAAGACCTTTATCGAGTTCCTGCACAACCTGCCGTTCTACGGTCTGGCCGTGCTTTGTGTGGACGATCCGGTGGTGCGCGAGTTGCTGCCGCAGGTCGGTCGTCCGACCGTGACCTACGGCTTCTCCGACGACGCCGACGTGCGTGCGATCAACGTGCGTCAGGAAGGCATGCGCACCTATTTCACCGTGCTGCGCCCGGACTGCGAGCCGCTCGACGTGTCGGTGAACATGCCGGGCAATCACAACGTTCTGAACGCGCTGGCAACCATTGCCATCGCCACTGACGAAGGCATCGACGATGCTGCCATCGTCAGCGGCCTGTCCGGCTTCCAGGGCGTCGGCCGGCGCTTTCAGGTTTACGGCGAACTGCCGGTGGACGGCGGCAGCGTGATGCTGGTGGATGACTACGGTCATCACCCACGTGAAGTGGCCGCGGTGATCAAGGCCGTACGTGGCGGTTGGCCGGAGCGTCGTCTGGTGATGGTCTATCAACCGCACCGTTACAGCCGTACCCGCGATCTGTACGACGACTTCGTGCAGGTGCTCGGCGAAGCCAATGTGCTGCTGCTGGTGGAGGTCTACCCGGCCGGCGAGGAGCCGATCCCCGGTGCCGACAGCCGGCAGCTGTGTCACAGCATCCGCCAGCGCGGTCAGCTCGATCCGATCTATGTCGAGCGTGGCGCCGACCTGGCGCCGCTGCTCAAGCCGCTGCTGCGTGCCGGCGACATCCTGCTGTGCCAGGGGGCTGGTGATATTGGCGCAGTAGCACCGCAATTGATCAAGCACCCACTGTTCGTGGGGGAGTCGAAATGAGTTTGCACAGTACCCTCGATCCCAAGGCTTTCGGTCGCGTCGCCGTGCTGTTCGGCGGCAAGAGCGCCGAGCGCGAGGTGTCGCTGAAGTCCGGCAATGCAGTGCTCAGCGCCCTGCAGGCGGCCGGCGTGGACGCCTTCGGCATCGACGTGGGTGATGATTTCCTGGCTCGTTTGAACAGCGAGAAGATCGACCGCGCCTTCATCGTGCTGCACGGCCGCGGTGGCGAGGACGGCTCCATGCAGGGCCTGCTCGAGTGCGCCGGCATTCCCTACACCGGCAGTGGCATCCTCGCCTCGGCGCTGGCGATGGACAAGCTGCGCACCAAGCAGGTCTGGCACAGCCTCGGCCTGCCGACGCCGCGCCATGCCGTGCTGACTTCGCAGGCCGATTGCGAGGCTGCCGCCACTGAACTGGGCTTCCCGCTGATCGTCAAACCGGCCCACGAAGGCTCGAGCATCGGCATGGCCAAGGTCGAGAGCGTCGAGGCGCTGGTCGCTGCCTGGCACGACGCGGCCCGCTACGACAGCCAGGTGCTGGTCGAACAGTGGATCGCCGGTCCTGAATACACCATCGCCGTACTGCGTGGCGAAGTGCTGCCGCCCATTGGGCTCGGCACCCCGCACACTTTCTACGACTACGACGCCAAGTACCTGGCCGATGACACCCGGTACCGCATTCCCTGCGGCCTGTCTCCTGAGAAGGAAGCAGAGCTGAAAGCGCTCACCGCACGCGCTTGCGAGGCCGTGGGCACTCAGGGCTGGGCACGCGCCGACGTGATGCAGGATGCCAGCGGCCAGTTCTGGCTGCTGGAAGTGAACACCGTACCGGGCATGACCGATCACAGCCTGGTGCCAATGGCCGCGCGTGCTGCCGGCCTGGATTTCCAGCAACTGGTGCTGGCGATCCTGGCTGACAGCGTCGAGGCGAGGGGTTAAACGATGAGCATCGCTCTGCGCCATCAAGACTCGCTGAGGGCTCCGCAACGCGGCAAGCCCGCGCCGCGTGGCGCCAGCCGTCTGGTGACCAAGGAGCCGATGCGCCTGCGTCTGCCTAAGCCGGACTTCTCCTGGGTGGGCCGCTTGCTCTGGCCGCTGGCGCTGGTCGGTCTCGGTTTTGCTGCCTACGAAGGTGCACAGCGTCTGCTGCCGTACGCCGACCGCCCGATCGCGCGCATCAGCGTGCAGGGCGATCTGGCTTACGTCAGCCAGCAGGCGGTACAGCGGCGGATCGCGCCGTTCATCGAGGCGAGCTTTTTCAGCGCTGACCTGCGCGGCATGCGCGAGGAGCTCGAGCGTATGCCCTGGATCGCCCATGCCGAAGTGCGTCGCGTCTGGCCGGATCAGATCGACGTGCGCCTCGAAGAGCAGCTGCCTATCGCCCGCTGGGGTGACGAAGCGCTGCTCAACAACCAGGGCCAGGCGTTCGCGCCGCAGGAGCTGGACAACTATCAGCATCTGCCGCAGCTGTCCGGCCCGAAGCGGGCGCAGCCGAAGGTCATGCAGCAGTATCAGATGCTCAGCCAATTGCTGCGGCCGATGGGCTTCACCGTGGTCGGGCTGCAACTGCGTGAACGTGGCAGCTGGTTCCTCTCGGCCACCGAGAACGCCAGCGGGCAGCGTATCGACATCCTGCTGGGACGTGATCACGTGGTGGAAAAAATGCGTCGCTTCGCCGCCATCTATGAGCGGGAACTGAAAGAACAGAGCGCGAACATCGCGCGCATCGACCTGCGTTATGCCAACGGCCTGGCCGTGGCCTGGCGTGAGCCGGTGGAGCCGGCTGCGGCCGAGCAGAAAGTGAATTGAGGAGAGGCAGGACTAATGAATAGCGCGCAGAGCGGCAAGATGATCGTTGGCCTGGACATCGGCACCTCCAAGGTGGTGGCGCTGGTGGGCGAGGTGACGGCCGACGGCCAGCTGGAGATCGTCGGTATCGGCACCCATCCGTCGCGCGGTCTGAAGAAGGGTGTGGTGGTCAATATCGAATCCACCGTGGCCTCGATCCAGCGCGCGGTCGAAGAAGCGCAGCTGATGGCTGGCTGCCGTATTCACTCGGCCTTCGTCGGCGTGGCCGGCAATCACATCCGCAGCCTCAACAGCCACGGCATCGTCGCCATCCGCGACCGTGAAGTGAGCCCGGCCGATATCGAGCGTGTGCTCGACGCTGCGCAGGCCGTTGCGATTCCGGCGGACCAGCGTGTGCTGCACACCCTGGCTCAGGACTACGTGATCGACAACCAGGAGGGCGTGCGCGAGCCGCTGGGCATGTCTGGCGTGCGCCTGGAGGCCAAGGTGCATGTGGTCACCTGTGCGGTGAACGCGGCGCAGAACATCGAGAAGTGCGTGCGCCGCTGCGGCCTGGAAGTCGACGACATCATCCTCGAGCAGCTGGCCTCGGCCTACTCGGTACTGACCGAGGACGAGAAGGAGCTGGGCGTGTGCCTGGTGGACATCGGTGGTGGCACCACCGATATCGCCATCTTCACCGAAGGGGCGATTCGTCACACTGCGGTGATCCCGATCGCCGGTGATCAGGTGACCAACGACATCGCCATGGCCCTACGTACGCCGACCCAGTACGCCGAGGAGATCAAGATCCGCTATGCCTGCGCCCTGGCCAAGCTGGCCGGTGCCGGCGAAACCATCAAGGTGCCGAGCGTCGGTGATCGTCCTCCGCGTGACCTGTCGCGTCAGTCCCTGGCCGAAGTGGTCGAGCCACGTTACGACGAGCTGTTCACCCTGGTTCAGGCCGAGCTGCGTCGCAGCGGTTACGAAGATCTGATTCCCGCCGGCATCGTCATGACCGGCGGCACGGCCAAGATGGAAGGCGCGGTCGAGCTGGCCGAGGAAATCTTCCACATGCCGGTACGTCTCGGCGTACCGCATAGCGTCAAGGGCATGGCCGACGTCGTGCGCAACCCGATTTATTCCACTGGTGTGGGCTTGCTGCTGTACGGGCTGCAGAAGCAGAACGACGGCATTTCCATGTCGGTGGGCAGTCCTTATCAGGACGAGAGCAAAACCCCGGTACTCGAACGCATCAAGCGTTGGGTGCAAGGCAATTTCTAAATTTTGCAGTAGGCGTTACACAACTAGAAAGGAAGGAGAGGGATCATGTTCGAACTAGTAGACAACATTCCACAAAGCGCGGTGATCAAGGTCATCGGTGTCGGTGGTGGCGGCGGTAACGCGGTCAATCACATGGCGGTCAGCAACATCGAGGGTGTCGAGTTCATCTGCGCCAACACCGATGCGCAGGCGCTGAAGAACATCGGTGCGCGCACCGTGCTGCAGCTCGGCCCGGGCGTGACCAAGGGCCTGGGCGCTGGCGCCAATCCGGAAGTCGGTCGTCAGGCCGCGCTGGAAGATCGCGAGCGCATCGCCGAAGTGCTGGCCGGCACCGACATGGTGTTCATCACCACCGGCATGGGTGGTGGCACCGGTACCGGCGCTGCTCCGGTGATCGCCGAGGTGGCCAAGGAACTGGGCATTCTCACCGTGGCCGTGGTCACCCGTCCGTTCCCGTTCGAGGGCAAGAAGCGCATGGTCATCGCCGATGAAGGCATCCGCGCGCTGGCCGAGAGCGTCGACTCGCTGATCACCATCCCCAACGAAAAACTGCTGACCATCCTCGGCAAGGACGCCAGCCTGCTGTCCGCCTTCGCCAAGGCTGACGACGTGCTGGCCGGCGCGGTGCGCGGTATCTCCGACATCATCAAGCGTCCGGGCATGATCAACGTCGACTTCGCCGACGTGAAGACCGTGATGAGTGAAATGGGCATGGCCATGATGGGCACTGGCTGCGCCAGCGGTCCGAACCGTGCGCGTGAAGCCACCGAAGCGGCCATCCGCAACCCGCTGCTGGAAGACGTCAACCTGCAGGGCGCGCGCGGCATCCTGGTGAACATCACTGCCGGCCCGGACCTGTCCCTGGGTGAATACTCCGACGTGGGTAGCATCATCGAGCAGTTCGCCTCCGAGCATGCCACCGTCAAGGTGGGCACCGTGATCGACGCCGACATGCGCGACGAGCTGCACGTCACCGTGGTCGCCACCGGCCTGGGCGCGCGCATGGAAAAACCGGTCAAGGTGGTCGACAACACCGTCCAGGTCGCCGTCAGCCAGCCGGTTGTCCAGCAGCCCGCCGCGCAGCCGCGCAGCGAGCAGTCGGTCAACTACAAGGACTACGAGCGTCCGACCGTGCAGCGTCAAAGCCACAGCGGCGCGGCCACTGCAGCCAAGCTCAATACCCAGGATGATCTGGATTACCTGGATATTCCGGCTTTCCTGCGTCGCCAAGCTGATTGATGGAATTTATCAGGAGTATATGGGTGATTGGTGTTCAGCAAAGGTCGGTTCTGCTATCATTCCCGACCATTGTTGAAAACAGTTCGCAACTAGCGATATAGCGGCCAAGCCATGATCAGACAACGCACCCTGAAGAACATCATCCGTGCCACCGGCGTTGGCCTGCACTCGGGGGAAAAGGTTTACCTGACCCTGAAGCCGGCTCCGGTGGACACCGGTATCGTGTTTCGTCGTACCGACCTCGACCCGATCGTGGAAATCCGCGCATTGGCCGGGAATGTCGGTGAAACCACCATGTCGACGACGTTGATCAATGGTGATGTCAAGGTGGACACGGTAGAGCATCTGCTTTCGGCCATGGCAGGCCTGGGCATCGATAACGCCTACGTCGAGCTCTCCGCGTCCGAAGTGCCGATCATGGATGGCAGCGCTGGTCCCTTCGTATTCCTGATTCAATCCGCTGGCCTGCAGGAGCAGGAAGCGCCGAAGAAGTTCATCCGCATCCTGCGTGAGGTAACCGTGGAGGAGGGCGACAAGCGCGCCACCTTCGTACCTTTCGACGGCTTCAAGGTGAGCTTCGAGATCGACTTCGATCACCCCGTGTTCCGCAATCGCACGCAGAGCGCCAGTGTGGATTTCTCCAGCACGTCTTTCGTCAAGGAAGTCAGCCGGGCCCGCACCTTCGGCTTCATGCGTGACATCGAGTTCCTGCGTTCGCAGAACCTGGCGCTCGGTGGCAGTGTGGAAAACGCCATCGTGGTCGACGAATATCGTGTGCTCAACGAAGACGGCCTGCGTTACGAGGACGAATTCGTCAAACACAAGATTCTCGATGCCATCGGCGACCTGTATCTGCTGGGTAACAGCCTGATCGGCGAGTTCAAGGGCTTCAAGTCTGGTCACGCATTGAACAATCGTTTGCTGCGTACGTTGATCGAGCAGACCGATGCCTGGGAAATGGTGACCTTCGAGGACGCCAAGCTCGCACCGATCTCTTACATGCGCCCGGTTGCGGCGGTGTAAACCTACTCTCTTTCCAGCGTTATTTGAGGCCACCTTCGGGTGGCCTTTTTTATGGTTCTTCGCATATTTTGGGGAAAGTGTGGGTTGACACCGGACTGGCAATTAAGTGTTAGCTGTCGATGACTTGGCATTATCCATTAGCACGCCGCCTGACCTGGTGGGTTTCGCCCCTTACGGGCGACTCACTTGATTCGCTGCGCTCACCCTTCGGGCCAGCCTGCGGCTGTTACTTCGCTGCGCTTCGTAGCTCTTGCTTGTGCAAAGAAAGTAAGCAAAGAAACACACCCCTGCATCCGGCCCCGGCTGCGCCGGGGTTCCCTCGCTCCATCACCGCTCCAGGGGCACGCCGTGAAGGGCCATCCCTGGCCCATCACGGCTCTCGCGACATCCATGTCGCTCAACCCCTTCCACGGTGATTCCACTCGGCCTCCTGAAGGGGACAAATTCGCGAGCTTGCGACATCTCCGCAACATGAAATCGGTAGCGTCTGGCTTTTGCTCTTGAAGCGCGATCCCGCAGACGACGGCCAAGTCCCCTTCAGGAGGCCGAGTGGAGGTGTTGCGTAGGGGAGCGAGCCGCATGGATGCGGCGAGAGGCTTAAAGGGCCAGGGATGGCCCTTGTAAGCCGGCCCCCGGAGCAGCACCGGAGCGAGGGAAGTTTCGCGTAGCGAAACCCGGATGTCGGGGTGCCCTTCTTTGGCACACCTTTCTTGGGCAAGCAAGAAAGGTGTGGCGCCCGTAAGGGGCGCAACCCAAACGTTCAGTACACGCAGTGATGGATAGTGCTAAGTCAGTAAGCGGTACGCACACAACCTTGCCAGTCCGATGTCAGGCGTATCTTCCCCGCGATAACGCGAAGAACCTTTTTTATGCTGTGACGGTTGGGGCAGGGCGCGGCTCAGGAGAATTTATGGCGCCATTTACCTGGCGAGTGCAGCGAAGTGAAGCACGCCGACGAACGGAGGAGGAGCGCTATTGGTCTTTCTGCGTATGACTGGCCAGGCGCTCCAATGCGGCGCGCAGCCTGGGGTCGCTGATGCCTTCGGCGGTTGCCTGGATGCTCCGTGCCGCGCTATTGGACAAGTAAAGGGTGCGACCGGTTCCGCGATTCTGGCCGCCTTGAGGTTGCACCTTGAACAGGATTTTCGTTAAGGTCGCGAACTCTTCGAGTGCCTGCAGTTGTCGTTGCAGTCTTCTTTGCTGATAACGCAGGCGTGTTGCCCAGTGGCCATCGGTCACGATCAACAGCAGACAGCCGTCGCGCCAGGACGCTACATGACAGTGTTCCCGGGCAGCGGGTTGTAGCTGGCTTTCGACAAGACGCTGCAGGTTGGACAGGCGTTGCGCCTGGCCGAACAGCGCTTTCAGGGGCTTGGCTTCGCGTAGCAGCGTAGCGGGTGCCTTGGCCGGCAAGGGACGAAACGTCATGGCAGGAGGCCTTTGGTTGCAGAACCGTCATGGTAGCAGAGCGTGCTGCCGGCCTGTGTTCTGCGAAATGGGGAAACCATGCATATCATTCTGCTCAACAGTCGTCACGGTTCGGCGCGAACGATCCATCTCAACCTGCGCTGGTTGCTGCTGTCGGTTGTCCTGTTGCTGGTCCTGAGCCTTGGTGCCGGTGCCGCGCTGGGGGCCAAGTGGCTGACTGCCGAACCTGTGGTCGACGCCTCGTTGGCCGAAGCGCTCGATCAGCAGCGCGAGCAGGTCGGGGCCGTGCGTCAGGACGCCCAGCGTCAGCTCGATGCCTTCGCAGTCCATGTTGCTGAGTTGCAGGCGCGCCTGACTCGGCTCGATGCCCTGGGTGAACGCCTGACGGAATTGGCCGAGCTGGACGCTGGCGAGTTCGACTTCTCCCTGGGCGTTGGCCAGGGCGGTGCAGAAGATGCCCTGGGCGCTTCGGCCTATGCTCCGCCGCCGTTCATGAACGCCCTCGATGAACTGGCGCTGCGTGTCGAAAGCCGCGAACAGCAGCTGGAAGTGCTGGAGCAACTGCTTGGCGAACGTCGCCTGAGCGAAGCCGAAACGCTCTCCGGGCGCCCGGTTTTGCAAGGTTATGTGTCATCACCGTTCGGCCGTCGCGTGCATCCGCTGACCGGTCGAGCCAGTGTGCACAAGGGCATGGATTTCGCTGCCAAGCCAGGTAGCGATGTGGTCTCCGTAGCGGCGGGTGTGGTGACCTTCTCCGGCAAGAAGAGCGGCTATGGCAATACCGTGGAAATCAGCCACGCCGATGGCTACGTCACGCTCTATGCGCACAACCAGAGCAACACCGTGCAGATCGGTGATCTGGTGCAGCGTGGCCAGACCATCGCCAAGGTCGGCCGTACCGGGCGTTCCACCGGTTACCACGTGCATTTCGAAGTCAGCAAGGATGGCCGTCAGGTCAATCCTGCGCTGTACATCGCGCGTGCCAATGGCGTGGAGTGAGCATGCCGCTGTCGTGCCGCCCTTGAATTGCCGGCACGCGACCCCCATATAACGTTTCACGCCACGCCCCTGGTTTGCCGGGGATGCGTGGCCTGCGCCATCACGCGGCAGCAATGGGCTGACAACGTCACTTTCCTCCCTGGGTTTTCCGGGTAGAATGCCCCCTTCGCCCGCAGCCATGCAGGCTGCCAGGTCGCGATTTGCGCCGACCTCCATCCATTCGCCGGAAGATCCTGTCGATATGTTTGCGCCTCTGTTTAAAAAACTTTTCGGAAGCAAGAATGAGCGTGAAGTCAAACGCATGCTCAAGGCGGTGCAGTCCGTCAACGTCCTCGAAGAGCAGATGATCGCCCTCTCGGACGAGCAACTGCGTGGCAAGACCGAAGAGTTCAAGGCCCGTCTGGCCCAGGGCGAAACCCTCGACAAGCTGCTTCCCGAAGCCTTCGCCGTGGCCCGTGAGGCCGGTAAACGCGTGATGGGCATGCGCCACTTCGATGTGCAGCTGATCGGTGGCATGACCCTGCACGAAGGCAAGATCGCCGAGATGCGTACCGGTGAGGGCAAGACCCTCGTGGGTACCCTGGCGGTTTACCTCAACGCATTGTCCGGCAAGGGGGTGCACGTGGTCACGGTCAACGAATACCTGGCCCGCCGCGACGCCAACTGGATGCGTCCGCTGTACGAATTCCTCGGCCTGAGCGTGGGCATCGTCACCCCCTTCCAGCCGCCGGAGGAGAAGCGCGCCGCCTACGCCGCCGACATCACCTATGGCACCAACAACGAATTCGGTTTCGACTACCTGCGCGACAACATGGCCTTTAGCCTGGAAGACAAGTTCCAGCGCGAGCTGAATTTCGCCGTGATCGACGAAGTCGACTCCATCCTCATCGACGAAGCACGTACCCCGCTGATCATTTCCGGCCAGGCCGAAGACAGCTCCAAGCTGTACATCGAGATCAACAAGCTGATCCCGCGCCTCAAGCAGCACATCGAGGAAGAGGAAGGCGTGGTGACTCAGGAAGGCCACTACAAGGTCGACGAGAAAACCCGCCAGGTCGAGCTGAACGAGGCCGGCCACCAGTACGTCGAGGAGATGCTCACCGCCGCCGGCCTGCTGGCCGAGGGCGAGAGCCTCTACTCCGCGCACAACCTCGGCCTGCTGACCCACGTCTACGCCGGCCTGCGCGCGCACAAGCTGTTCCACCGCAATGTCGAGTACATCGTGCAGAACGGCCAGGTGATCCTGATCGATGAACATACCGGCCGTACCATGCCGGGCCGTCGCCTGTCCGAAGGCCTGCATCAGGCCATCGAGGCCAAGGAAGGGGTGAACATCCAGGCCGAGAGCCAGACGCTGGCCTCGACCACTTTTCAGAACTACTTCCGCCTGTACAACAAGCTGTCCGGCATGACCGGTACCGCCGACACCGAGGCCTTCGAGTTCCGCCAGATCTACGGTCTGGACGTGATGGTGATTCCGACCAACAAGCCGATCGCACGTAAGGACTTCAACGACCTGGTCTATCTGACCCAGGAAGAGAAGTACCAGGCGATCATCGCCGACATCAAGGAATGCCAGGCCCAGGGCCGGCCGATTCTGGTCGGTACCGCCACCATCGAAACCTCCGAGTACGTCAGCCAGCTGCTAAGCAAGGAAGGCATCGAGCACAAGGTGCTCAACGCCAAGTTCCACGACAAGGAGGCCGAGATCATCGCCCAGGCCGGTCGTCCGGGGGCGCTGACCATCGCTACCAACATGGCCGGTCGCGGTACCGACATCCTCCTCGGTGGCAACTGGGAAGTGGAAGTTGCCGCGCTGGAAAACCCGACCGACGAGCAGATCGCGCAGATCAAGGCCGAATGGCAGAAGCGTCATCAGCAGGTGATCGAAGCCGGCGGCCTGCACGTGATCGCTTCCGAACGTCACGAATCGCGCCGTATCGACAACCAGCTGCGTGGCCGTGCCGGCCGTCAGGGTGACCCGGGTTCCAGCCGCTTCTACCTGTCGCTGGAAGACAACCTGATGCGAATCTTCGCTTCGGATCGGGTGAAGAACTTCATGAAGGCTCTGGGCATGCAGTCCGGCGAGGCCATCGAGCACCGCATGGTCACCAATGCCATCGAGAAGGCCCAGCGCAAGGTCGAAGGTCGCAACTTCGACATGCGCAAGCAACTGCTCGAATTCGACGACGTGGCCAACGAGCAGCGCAAGGTGATTTACCACATGCGCAACAGCCTGCTGGCTGCCGAGAACGTCGGCGACACCATCGCCGAGTTCCGCGAGGAAGTGCTGACCGCCGCCATCAATAACCATATTCCGCCGCAGTCGATGCCGGAACAGTGGGATGTCGCCGGTCTGGAGTCCACCCTGCAGAGCGATTTCGGCCTGAAGTTGCCGATCCAGCAGTGGCTGGACGAAGACGACAAGCTGTACGAGGAAACCCTGCGCGAGCGCATCCTCGCCGAGCTGCTGGCGGCTTACAACGAGAAGGAAACCCAGGCCAGCGCCGAGGCCCTGCGCACCTTCGAGAAGCAGATTCTGCTGCGCGTGCTCGACGATCTGTGGAAAGACCACCTGTCGACCATGGATCACCTGCGTCACGGCATTCACCTGCGTGGCTATGCGCAGAAGAACCCCAAGCAGGAATACAAGCGCGAGTCCTTCGCCCTGTTCCAGGAACTGCTGGAGTCGATCAAGCGCGACACCATCCGTGTACTCAGCCACGTTCAGGTGCGCCGCGAAGATCCGGCCGAAGAGGAAGCCCGTCTGCGTCGCGAAGCCGAAGCCTTGGCCGAGCGCATGCAGTTCCAGCACGCCGATGCCTCGGCGCTGGCGGCGGAAGAGAGCAATGGCGAAGAGGGCGACGTTGCCGTGGCTGCCGCTCCGGTGCGTGCCGAGCCGAAGGTTGGCCGCAACGAGCCGTGCCCCTGTGGTTCGGGCAAGAAGTACAAGCATTGCCACGGTCAGATCGGCTGAACATGTTAGTTGGGCGCTGTTAAGGCGCTTGCAGTAAAGAGGGCTTCGGCTATGCTGCCTGCGCCCTCGCTGACGCCGCGACGGCTTTGCCGCTCGCGGCGTTTTACCATCTTTCAGGCCGCCTGGCGGTCGGCACGTCTTACAAGGAGCTCACCTTATGGCTGTTGGTCTTGGCCCGCTGTCTACCCTGCACCCGGTTCCTGGTTTCGAGTTGGGCATCGCCTCGGCCGGCATCAAGCGCCCCGGTCGCAAGGACGTGGTGGTGATGCGCTGTGCCGAGGGCTCGCGTATCGCCGGGGTGACCACCACCAATGCCTTCTGCGCAGCTCCGGTGTTGATCACCCGCGAGCGTCTGGGCGGCGAGGTGCGCTATCTGCTGACCAATACCGGCAACGCCAACGCCGGTACCGGTGCGGACGGCCTGGCTCGTGCGCGCCGCGCCTGTGCCCGCCTGGCCGAGCTGGCCGGCGTGGCCGAAAGTGCCGTGCTGCCGTTCTCCACAGGAGTGATCGGTGAGCCGTTGCCAGTGGAGAAGATCGAGTCCGCGTTGCAGGCTGCGCTGGATGACCTCAAGGCCGACAACTGGGAAGCTGCCGCCACCGGCATCATGACCACCGACACCCTGCCCAAGGGCGCCAGTCGTCAGTTCCAGCATGACGGCGTGACCATCACCGTCACCGGCATCTCCAAGGGCGCCGGCATGATTCGTCCGAACATGGCCACCATGCTCGGCTACATAGCCACCGACGCCAAGGTCGCCCAGGGTGTGCTGCAGGATCTGGTGCGCGACGCGGCGAACAAATCGTTCAACCGCATCACCATCGACGGCGACACCTCGACCAACGACTGCTGCATGCTGATCGCTACCGGCCAGGCCGCGTTGCCGGAAATCAGCGAGGCTTCCGGCGAGCTGTTCACCAAGCTCAAGCAGGCGGTCTTCGAGGTGTTCATGGAGGTGGCGCAGGCCATCGTGCGTGACGGCGAAGGCGCGACCAAGTTCGTCACCGTGCAGGTCAACGGCGGCGGCACCCATCAGGAGTGCCTGGACGTCGCCTACGCCGTGGCCCACTCGCCGCTGATCAAGACCGCGCTGTTCGCCTCCGACCCGAACTGGGGGCGCATCCTGGCTGCTGTGGGCTATGCCGGCGTGCCACAGCTGGACGTGAGCAAGATCGACGTGTTCCTCGGTGAGGTCTGCATCGCCAGCAAGGGCTGCCGTGCCGCCACCTACACCGAGGAGCAGGGTGCAGCGGTGATGGCCCGTGAGGAAATCACCATCCGCATCGAGCTGGGGCGTGGCACCTGCAGCGAGACCATCTGGACCACCGACCTGTCCCACGAGTACGTGAAGATCAACGCCGAATACCGCACATAAGCGGCTGCAGGCTTCAGGCTAAGAACCTGTAGCCTGTAGCCTGTAGCCTGTAGCCTGTAGCCTGTAGCCTGTAGCTGCTTTGCTCATTCCCGCGCCTCATGCCCCATGACGCGCGGGAATTTGCTATTCGGGGTGCGGACTTTTAACGTCGAGCGACTTCTGGCATTTCAGGAACCTAGGCGAGGACACGCAAGATGGCACTGCAACTGGTGATTGGCGACAAGAACTATTCTTCCTGGTCTTTGCGTGCGGCACTGGCAGTCGATCTGGCTGGTGTCGATTGCGAAGAGCTACGCGTGCGTCTGTATCAGCCGGACAGCCGTGCGCAGCTGCTGCGTTACTCGCCCACCGGCAAGGTTCCGGTTCTGCTGACCGAGCAGGGGGCGGTGTGGGACTCCCTGGCGATTGCCGAGTACCTGGCCGAGTGTTATCCCGAGGCGCAGCTGTGGCCGCAGGAGCGTCAGGCCCGCGCGCTGGCGCGCAGTATCTGTGCGGAAATGCACAGCGGCTTCACGGCGCTACGCAGTCATCTGCCCATGGACTTGGCACGGGACAAGGCGCTGGCCGAGCTGCCTGACGAGGCGCAGGCGGATATCGATCGTATTTGCGCGATCTGGGCCGATTGCCGCGAGCGCTTCGCCACTTCAGGCAACTATCTGTTCGGTCAGGCCAGTATTGCCGATGCCTTCTATGCGCCGGTCGCCGCGCGTCTGCGCAGTTATCATGTGGCGCTACCGACAACGGCAGCGGCCTATGTCGAAACCATCTACCGCTGGCCGGCGTTCCGGCGCTGGTATCAGGCAGCATTGCAGGAGGTAAAGGGGTGAAGCGTGTGCATGTCGCAGCAGCGGTGATTCGGGGTGTCGATGGACGCATCCTGATCGCCAGGCGACCCGATGACAAACACCAGGGCGGTCTGTGGGAGTTTCCCGGCGGCAAGGTGGAGGACGGTGAGGCGGTGCGGGTCGCCCTCGATCGTGAACTGCAGGAGGAATTGGGGATTCGTCCGCAGGCTGCGCGCCCGCTGATCCAGATTCGCCACGACTACCCGGACAAACAGGTGTTGCTGGACGTCTGGGAAGTCTCGGCCTTCAGTGGCGAGCCGCATGGTGCCGAGGGCCAGCCATTGGCCTGGGTCAGCGAACGGCAGTTGCTGGAATACGATTTTCCCGCCGCCAACAAACCTATAGTCGCCGCCGCGCGCCTGCCCGAGCGCTACCTGATCACCCCGGATGGCCTGGAGCCGAGTGAGCTGCTTGCCGGCATCCGCAGTGCTCTGGCGCAGGGGGTAAGGCTGATTCAGCTGCGCGCGCCGAACATGTTCGACCCGCAGTACCGCGACCTGGCTGTCGACGTGCAGGGCCTGTGTGCCGGCAAGGCGCAACTGATGCTCAAGGGACCGCTGGAGTGGCTGGGCGATTTTCCCGCGGCTGGCTGGCACCTGACGGCCGAACAGCTGCGCAAGTACGCCGCCAGCGGCCGCCCGTTCCCTGGCGACCGCTGGTTGGCGGCGTCTTGCCATAATGCCGATGAGCTGGCGCTGGCCGCGCAGATGGGCGTGGACTTCGTCACCCTGTCCCCAGTGCAGGCGACTGCGACTCATCCCGAGGCGCAGCCGCTGGGCTGGGACGCTGCAAGCGAGATGCTGACCCATTGCAACCTGCCGGCTTATCTGCTGGGCGGCGTAGGCCCGGCCGATATCGAACGTGCCTGGCAGGTTGGCGCCCAGGGCGTTGCCGGTATCCGCGCGTTCTGGCCGGCGCTGTAGGCGTGCTCTCCATCATCGCGAATGAATTCGCTCCTACAAAAAAGCGCGCCCTGCACTGAGCGTGCTCGGATGCGCGGTCGGTAGGAGCGGATTTATCCGCGCAGAGCAGATGGCACCGAACCCGCGATGGTCGAGTGAATTGGCCCAGGGCGCCACTTCTACGGTTTGTCTGCGGCCTTCCACAGCACTTCGGCGACCCCCTGGCGCTTGGCGATCAGGCGCGCGGCGACGAACAGCAGGTCAGACAGGCGATTGACGTAGGCCAGGCCCTCGGCGCGTAGCGGCTCGACGGCGTTGAGGTGCTGGCAACGGCGCTCCGCGCTGCGGGCGAAGCTGCGGCAGACGTGAGCCTGGGCGATCAGCCTGGAGCCGCCAGGCAGGATGAAGTTCTCCAGCGGCCCGACCTCGTCGTTCCAGCGGTCGATAGCGGCCTCCAGGCGTTCGATTTCCATCGATTGCAGCGCCTGGTACTCGGGCATTGCCAGCTCGCCGCCTAGATCGAACAGGCGGTGCTGGCAGGGGCTCAGCACCTCGCTGATCTCCTTGAGACCCGCGCAGGTGGTGGCGGCCTCTTCCAGGTCGGCGAGCAGCAGGCCGAGCTGGCTGTTGAGCGTATCCAGCTCGCCGATGGCTTCGATACGCGGATGGTCCTTGCCGACTCGGCGGCCGTCGGCCAGGCCGGTTTCACCCTTGTCGCCGGTGCGGGTGTAGATTTTCGAAAGGCGAAAGCCCATGGCTCAGAGTCCTGTGTTTTCGGGCAGCGAGGCCAGCGGCAGGCGCAGGGTGAAGCAGGTGCCCTGGCCCGGTGTGGAGTGCACCTCCATTTGCCCCTTGTGGTTGTTGGTGACGATGAAATAGGAGACCGCCAGGCCGAGTCCGGTGCCCTGGCCGACCTCCTTGGTGGTGAAGAAGGGCTCGAAGATGCGTTTGCGCACCGCTTCGCTCATGCCTGTGCCGTTGTCTTCCACCTGCACCTCCGCCCAGCTGCCGGCTTGCCGGGTGCGCAGGATGATGCGGCCGGGCTCGGCTCCCTCGTCGCGTTGATGGATGGCCTGTGCGGCGTTCTTCAACAGGTTGAGCAGTACCTGCTCCAGTTCGTTGGCAGTACCGGCGACCGGCCCCAGCAGCGGGTCGAACTGGCGCACGATTTCCAGCGTCCTGAAATCGAAGCTGTCGGCCAGGTCGAAGTCATTGCCGGCGATCTCCAGTGCCTGGTCGATCAGCGCCGGCAGGTCGCAGGGCGAGAGCTGGCGGTCGCTGCGTCGGCTGAAACTGAGCATGTGGCTGACGATTTTGGCGGCGCGCTGGCCGGCCTGCTGGATGCCATCGAGCAGGCGCGGTATCTCGCGCGCGGCCATGTACTGCTGGATGGCATCCAGACTGATGCCGGCCTGCTCGGCCTGTTCGAGATTCTTCTCCAGGTCCGGCGACAGACGCCGGCGGATGTTCTGCACGTTATGCAGGATGGCACCGAGCGGGTTGTTGATCTCATGCGCCATGCCTGCGGCCAGGCCGCCGACCGAGAGCATCTTCTCCGACTGTACCATCATCTCTTCGAGCGCCAGGCGCTGGGTGATGTCGTCGATACGGATCACCGCACCGCGCCCGGCGCCACCCATCAACGGGTAGAAGGTCAGGGCATAGTGGTGCGGCTCTTCGTCCTTGTGCCAGGTCACGCGCTCGATCTTTTCCACCCGGTGCTGCTCGGCGGTGCGCTTGAGCTGGGGTAGAAACGGCTTGAGCGGCGGGAAGGCGAGGAACACCGGCTGGTTCAGCGCCTCTTCCAGACGCGTGCCCGACAGGGCGCTGGCCTCCTGATTCCACTGCGTCACGTAGAGCTGTTCGTCGAGGGCGATCAGCGCCGAGGGCATGGAGTCGATGATGCTGTTGAGGTAGTTCTGAAAGCCGGTGAGCTTCTTCTCGATCTTGCTACGTACCTGTACCTCCAGTTCCAGCTTGCGGTTGGAGTGGCGGGTTTCCTCAGCCAGGCTCTGCGCCTGGTCGAAAGCCTGCTGGGCATCGTCGCGTGCGCGCTTGAGCTGCTGTTCGCGCGCTTCCATGCGCATCAGCATGGTGTTGAAGGCGTCGGCCAGGCTGCCGATTTCGTCCTGGTTGCCGCGATTGGCACGCAGCGCATAGTTCTCTTCGCGGGTGACCTGGCGGGACAGTTCCTCCAGGCGGCGGATGGGTTTGGTCACCAGGCGTTTGATCTGCTTGGCTACCAGCAGCCAGAGCACCACGCTGAACGCCAGGATGACCAGACTGGCGGTCAGGGTGCCGGTGTAGAAGACGCTGGGCAATTCGCTGGAGGCGACCAGCAGCAGGGCGCCGGGGCGACCGCTGGGGTGGGGTAGGTCGACCAGCAGGTTGGTGCGAAAGGCCGTTTCACGCCAGTTCGGCAGTTGGTTGAGTTGTTGTGGCAACTGCAGTTTTTCACCCCGCTGCAGTTGCGCCAGGCTGTTGCCTTTGCTGTCGTAGATCACCGCTGCGCGCAGCGGCGCGTAGTCGTCCAGGCGCTTGAGCAGGGCCTCGGCCGAGGCCGAGGAGTGCAGCGCCTCCTTGCTCAGTGTCGGGCTGGCGATCAGCCGGCCAAGGGTATGCAGCGCCTGCGGCGCCATGCTTTCCTGGGTGATCCAGTAGGCTGCGCTGATGAAAGCCAGGTTGGCCACCAGCATCACCGCAGCGAGCAGCACCAGCAGCGCGGCGAGCAGTTTACGGCCAACCGGCAGGTTTTCGAGGCGCTGACGCAATCTCATGAGCTTGTCGCTATGGCGAATGGAACGGGCAGGTTAGCGCGCCAGAGCGGTCATTGCCACGGCCTGGCGCGTTAGTCCACAGGCAGGCCGCGCGCTTGCAGATGCCCGAGCAGACGCTGTTGCAGATGCTGCAGGTGCGGCAGATGCAGCTGGTGGCGCTGTGCCGCGGTGCAAGCGTAGCCGAGCAGATAGCTGATCTCGGTGCGCCGCCCCTGGGCTACGTCCTGATGCATTGACGAGTAGTTCGCCGCGGTGGCCTGAATCACCCGTTGCACTTCCTCATGCAGATTGTCCGCCGCAGCCGGTTGGCCACAGCGTTGCAGCAGCTCGCCGAGCTCCGCGCACAGTGTGGCGACCTCGGCCGGATGTTCGGCCAGTCTGCCGTTGCGGCAGTCGTGCAATACGGTGAGCGGGTTGATCGCACAATTGAGCGCCAGCTTGCGCCACAGGCGTGTGAGGATGTCCGGGGTCCACTGATGAGGGATGCCGGCGCGCTGCAGCTCGTCCAGCCAGGTGGGCGGCCGGGGATCGCTCGGGTCGCCCAGCCAGTTGTGGCCATTGCCGGCGAACACCACTTGGAATTCGGCAGGACGGAAGGCGCCTTCGGTACTGGAGACGAGCAGGCAGCGCTGTCCGGGAAGCGCCTGGGCGACTTCATCCTGGCTGCCCAGGCCATTTTGCAACAGCAGCAGTTCGGCGCCCGGGGCCAGGCGCCCGACGACGCTTGCCACCGCGTCTTGCGCGTCATAGGCCTTGCAGGCGAGCAGCAGGCGATGAATCGGTATATTCGCCTGTGGCAGCTCGGCCGCAACGGCGTACTGCCTGGGCTGGCCTGCTTCGATCAGCGTCAGGCCGCCGGCCTGGCGATAGGCTTCGAGGCGTTGCGGATTGCGCAGGATCAGCCTGACCGGCAGGCCGGCGCGGGCCAGACGAGTGGCCCACAGGCTGCCGAGGCTGCCGACGCCGAGGACGTGCCAGGTCACTGCAGGGGCAGACGCATGGCGGCGACCCGGCCGCTGGCGTAGGACTCTGCCAGCAGCTTCTGTGCGTGCTGGATCAGTTGTTCGGGATCGATGGGCAGCGCCTTGGCGTCCAGCCCGACCAGGCTGATGCCGGCCTTCAGCGTAATGAAGCCCTCGCTGGTCTTGAAGGCCTTGAGATTCAGGCCTTCGTGCAGGCGCTTGAAGCTGCTCGGCGAGCACTCATGCAGGTCTTCGAGCAGGGTGATCAGACCGAAGTGGTTGTCATCCAGGCGGGTCAGCACGTCCAGCGGGCGCACCAGTTGTTGCAGCCTGCGCGCGGCGCTGTGCAGCAGTTCGTTGAAGAAACGATTGCCATACTGGTTGCGCAGTTGACTCGCATCCTGCAGGCCGATCAGCAGGTAGCAGACGGCGCCGCCGCGCGATTCGATCTGACGCAGGCTGTCGGCGAGCTTCTGCCGCAGGTAGCGCGGGTTGCCCAGGCCGGTGAGCGGATCGACCAGGTTGCGCCGCTCCAGGCTGGCGATGTTCTGCGTCAGCATGCGGTTCTCCTGCAGCAGGCGCTGCAGGGTGTTGCACAGGCGGTCGGCGGCGTAGACGCGCGGCACCAGCTGTTCGTTCATCGCCGCCTTGCTGATGAAGTCATCGACACCGCGGTCGAAGGCTTCGCCCAGAACGTTTTCACCTTCCTTGCCGGTGAGCAGGATGATGTAGGTGTAGTGATCGGCCGTCTCGTCCAGCTGCCGTACCCGTGCGGTCAGCTCCAGGCCGTCGATCTCGGGCATCAGCCAGTCGGCCAGCAGCACGCTCGCCGGGCGCTGCTCAAGGAGCTGCAGCGCTTCGCTGGCGCTGCTGGCGAAGCGCACATCCTGGTAGCCGGCCTGGCTCAGTGCACGACCGATCATGGCGCTGGAAAACTTGGCGTCGTCCACCACCAGGATGCTGAGATGGGGGTTGGGCATGGTGCGGGCTCACAGGCAGAGAGGAAGGACGCCAAACGGCGTATATCAGTCTGGTTATAATGGGCCCGCCAAAGTTATCGTCAAGTCAGGCGCGTTCACTCCGTGAAGAGGATCGCGCCGTCCATCAGGAGCCCTCTCATGCCTTCGTTCGACGTCGTGTCCGAACTGGACAAACACGAACTGACCAATGCGGTCGACAACGCCATCAAGGAACTCGACCGCCGTTTCGACCTGCGCGGCAAGTGCAGCATCGAGAGCAAGGACAAGGCGCTGACCTTGACCGCCGAAGCCGAGTTCATGCTCGAGCAGATGCTCGACATCGTGCGCAGCAGCCTGGTCAAGCGCAAGATCGATTGCCAGTGCATGGAAACCAAGGAGCCCTACGCTTCAGGCAAGGTGATGAAGCAGGAAGTCACCTTCCGCGAAGGTATCGACAAGGAGCTGGCGAAGAAGATCGTCGCCCACATCAAGGATGCCAAGCTCAAGGTGCAGGCCGCCATCCAGGGCGAGCAGGTGCGTGTCACTGGCAAGAAGCGTGACGATCTGCAGGAGGCCATCGCCCTGCTGCGTGGTCACGAATTCGGCATGCCGCTGCAGTACAACAACTTCCGCGATTGAACCTCTGTGGCGCTGAGGCGTCGCAGCCTAGGTTGATAGCATTCTAACCGCCATGGCATGCCATGGCGGTTTCGTTTCATGTACGGGAAAAACGGGAGCACCCCTATGGAGATGAACGTCGACGAACTGGTCAAGCTGTCCGAGGCCTGGCTGCCCGTGGTGCTGGAGTACAGCGGCAAGCTGACCCTGGCGGTGATTACCCTGCTGATTGGTTGGTGGCTGATCAGCAGGCTCACCACCAGGATCGGGCGCATGCTCGAGGCACGCAAGGTCGATCGTGCGCTGAGCAGCTTCATCGGCAGCCTGGTCAGCATCGTACTGCGCATTCTGTTGTTGATCAGCGTGGCCTCGATGGTCGGGGTGGAAACTACGTCCTTCATCGCCATGATCGGTGCGGCAGGCCTGGCCATCGGTCTGGCGCTGCAGGGCAGCCTGGCCAATTTCGCGGGCGGCGTGCTGATCATGCTGTTTCGTCCATTCCGTGCCGGCGACTGGATCGAGGCTCAGGGCGTATCCGGCAGTGTCGACAGCATCCAGATTTTCCACACCACGCTGAAGACCGGCGACAACAAGGTTGTGATCGTACCCAACGGTGCGCTTTCCAACGGCCATATCACCAACTACTCGCGTGAGCCGCGCCGTCGCGCCGACATCAATATCGGCATCGATTATTCAAGCGACATCAAGCTCGCGCGTGAGGTACTGCTGGATATCGCCAAGGACCCTCGGGTACACCTCGACCCGGCGCCGGTGGTGTTCGTCACCGGTCTGGGTGACAGCGCAGTGAATCTGTCATTGCGTGTCTGGGTCGCGACCGGCGACTTCTGGCCGGTGACCTTTGCCTTCACCGAGCTGGCCAAGGAGCGTCTGACCGAAGCGGGCATCGGTATTCCGTTCCCGCAGCGGGTGGTGCATCTAGCCAAGGCCGAGTAAGGCGTGACGCAATGAAAAGCCCCGGTCGAGCCGGGGCTTTTTGTTGGTGCGCCAGGCATGGCGCGTAGCGCCGTGACTGGCGCTGTTCGGTTCACTGTGGTGGTGAGCTGGACGACTAGGAGGTGAAAGTCCTCTACACACCCGGCAAGGGGAAGTGTTAGCC
>JAEYXX010000110.1 GCA_023431055.1 Pseudomonadota bacterium | reverse complement strand
CCCATGCGAGAATGCGCGTCCTTTTTTCATCCTTATTAATGGTTAACCAGCGCAATGACCGCACAACTGATCGACGGCAAGGCGATCGCCGCCAGCCTCCGCCAGCAGATTGCCCAACGTGTCGCCGAACGCCGCCAGCAAGGCCTTCGTGCGCCAGGCCTGGCCGTGATCCTGGTCGGTACCGATCCCGCCTCCCAGGTCTATGTGTCACATAAACGCAAGGATTGCGAAGAAGTCGGCTTCCTCTCCCGCGCCTACGACCTGCCGGCCGAGACCAGCCAGGCCGATCTGCTCGCCCTGATCGACGAACTCAACGAAGACCCGACCATCGACGGCATTCTGGTACAGCTTCCGCTACCGGAGCATCTGGACTCCTCGCTACTGCTCGAGCGCATTCGCCCGGACAAGGACGTGGACGGCTTCCACCCGTACAACATCGGCCGCCTGGCCCAGCGCATGCCGCTGCTGCGCCCGTGCACACCGAAAGGCATCATGACCCTGCTGGAAAGCACCGGCGTCGATCTTTATGGCCTGCATGCGGTGGTGGTCGGCGCCTCCAATATCGTCGGCCGGCCGATGGCCATGGAGCTGCTGCTGGCCGGCTGTACCGTGACTGTCACCCACCGCTTCACCAAGAATCTGGCGGGCCATGTCGGCCAGGCGGATATCGTCGTGGTCGCGGCCGGCAAGCCGGGCCTGGTCAAGGGCGAGTGGATCAAGGAAGGCGCCATCGTCATCGACGTCGGCATCAACCGCCAGGAAGATGGCAAGTTGGTCGGCGACGTGGTTTACGAGACCGCCCTGCCCCGCGCTGGCTGGATCACCCCGGTACCGGGCGGCGTCGGCCCGATGACTCGCGCAGGCCTCTTGGAAAACACCCTGCACGCCGCCGAGCATCTGCATAAATAAGCAGCGCTGCATGACGAACGACGGCACCCGAGGGTGCCGTTTTTTATCGCGGCTAAAGCCGCTCCCACAGAGAAGGAAGCCCCTCGTGGGAGGGGCTTCAGCCGCGACTGCGTTCTTTCTTCAGTTGCGCGCCTGCTCCCAGGATTTGAGCAGCTCGTCATAGGCGATGGTTTCGCCCTTGGGTTTCTCGTTGGCCAGCTTGGGCTTGGGTGCCCCCGGCTGATCGAACCAGTATTGCGGATCACGCGGTTCGTTCAGCTTAGGCCCGCACTCGCCCAGCACGCCGGAGCGCTCCAGACGGCCGAGCATGGTGTCCTGCGCAGCCGCCAGGCCATCGAGCGCCTGCTGCGGGGTCTTGTCGCCGCTGGCGGCCTCGGCGATGAACTGCCACCACAGCTGAGCCAGACGCGGATAGTCCGGCACGTTGGTACCGGTCGGCGTCCACTGCACGCGTGCCGGGCTGCGGTAGAACTCCACCAGACCACCAAGCTTGGGCGCGACGTCGGTCATGGCCTGCGAGTTGATGTCCGACTCGCGGATCGGCGTCAGACCGACCAGGGTCTTCTTCAACGACACGGTCTTGGAGGTGACGAACTGGGCGTACAGCCAGGCGGCCAGACGCTGCTTCTCCGGGGTCGACTTGAGGAAGGTCCAGGAACCGGTGTCCTGATAGCCGAGCTTCATGCCCTCCTCCCAGTACGGTCCCTTCGGCGACGGCGCCATACGCCATTTCGGCGTGCCGTCTTCGTTGACCACCGGCAGGCCCGGCTTGGTCATGTCGGCGGTAAAGGCGGTGTACCAGAAGATCTGCTGGGCGATGGCGCCCTGCGCCGGCACCGGGCCGGCCTCGGAGAAGGTCATACCCTGCGCTTCCGGCGGCGCGTACTGACGCATCCAGTCGACGTATTTCTGCGTGGCGAACACCGCCGCCGGCCCGTTGGTATCACCACCGCGGGCAACACTGGAACCTACTGGGCGGCAGCCGTCGACGCGAATGCCCCACTCGTCCACCGGCAGGCCGTTGGGCAGGCCCTTGTCGCCGCCACCGGCCATGGAGAACCAGGCATCGGTGAAACGCCAGCCCAGCGACGGGTCCTTCTTGCCGTAGTCCATGTGGCCATAGACGCGCTGACCGTCGATTTCCTTGACGTGCACCGAGAAGAACTCGGCGATGTCCTCGTAGGCCGACCAGTTGACCGGCACGCCCAGCTCGTAGCCGTAGATCTCCTTGAACTTGGCCTTGAGCTCCGGACGCTCGAACCAGTCGGCGCGGAACCAGTAGAGGTTGGCGAACTGCTGGTCGGGCAGCTGGTAGATCTTCTTGTCCGGACCGGTGGTGAAGGAAATGCCGATGAAGTCCTCGAGATCCAGGGTCGGTGAAGTGAAATCCTTGGCCTCGCCCTCGATCATGTCGCTGATCGCCACCGCCTTGCCGTAACGCGCGTGGGTACCGATCAGGTCGGAGTCGTTGACCCAGCCGTCGTAGATGTTCTTGTCCGACTGCATCTGCGTCTGCAGCTTCTCGACCACGTCGCCTTCCTGCAGCAGGTCGTGCTTGAGCTTGATCCCGGTGATTTCGCTGAACGCTTTGGCCAGCACCTTGGACTCGTACTCGTGGGTGGTGATGGTTTCCGACACCACGCTGATGTTCATGCCGCGAAACGGCTCGGCAGCCTTGATGAACCACTTCAGCTCTTCGAGCTGCTGCTCTGGCGTCAGGGTCGAGGGGTTGAACTCCTCGGCGATCCATTTCTTCGCGGCCTCTTCATAGGCATCCGCCCAGGCCGCACCGCTCAAACCGGACAACGCCAGCAAGGCGGCCAACGCCATGCTATGTCGGGTCTTGTTGTTATTGTCGAACATAGAGACCTCCATCTCAGGATTTGGGGAGAGGCATACCGGCGGCAGCCCGGCTCAGCCCCAGCGCATGACTGCGCACAACCACAACAGCGATAGCAGCGAGGCTATCCACACGCTCCAGTCGGTCACGCCTATCACCAGCAGGTGCAGATAGGCGCTGCCGAGCAGACCGATGAACAACCGATCACCCCGGGTGGTGGTGATCGGCAGAAAACCCTTGCGCTCGACGCACGGCCAGCGCAGCTCGACCAGCGTCATGCCGGCCAGCAGCACGGCGATGCCGCCGAAGAACAGCGCGGTCGGTAGAGTCCAGGCCATCCAGCTCATGACGAACCTCCCTTACACGCGACCGAGGGCGAAGCCCTTGGCCACATGGTTGCGAACGAACCAGATCACCAGCATCCCCGGGATGATGGTCAGCACCCCGGCGGCGGCCAGTACACCCCAGTCGATACCCGACGCGGACACGGTACGGGTCATCACCGCGGCGATGGGCTTGGCGTCTACCGAGGTCAGGGTGCGCGCCAGCAGCAGCTCGACCCAGGAGAACATGAAGCAGAAGAAGGCAGTGACGCCGATGCCGGAGCGGATCAGCGGGATGAAGATCTTCACGAAGAATTTCGGAAAGCTGTAGCCGTCGATGTAGGCCGTCTCATCGATTTCCTTCGGCACGCTGGACATGAAGCCTTCGAGGATCCACACCGCCAGCGGCACGTTGAACAGGCAGTGCGCCAGCGCCACGGCGATATGGGTGTCGAACAGGCCGATGGACGAGTAGAGCTGGAAGAACGGCAACAGGAACACCGCCGGCGGCGCCATGCGGTTGGTCAGCAGCCAGAAGAACAGGTGCTTGTCGCCGAGAAAACGATAGCGCGAGAAGGCATAGGCCGCCGGCAGTGCCACGCTGAGCGAGATCAGGGTGTTGAGGCTGACGTAGTACAGCGAATTGAGGTAGCCCTCGTACCAGCTGCGGTCGGTGAAGATCACCCGGTAGTTGTCCAGGGTGAAGTTCTGCGGCCACAGACTGAGCCCGCCGAGAATCTCGGTGTTGCTCTTGAACGACATGTTCAGCAGCCAGTAGATCGGCACCAGCAGGAACAGGAAGTAGATCAGCAGTGCCAGACGTTTGCGCAGCATCATGGTCGGCCTCAGCGGGTTTTGTCGTCATGGGTCATGGCGGTGTAGAACAGCCAGGACACCAGCAGGATGATCAGGAAGTACACCAGCGAGAACGCCGCGGCCGGACCCAGATCGAACTGGCCGATGGCCATTTGCGTCAGGGTCTGGCTGAGGAAGGTGGTGGCGTTGCCCGGCCCGCCGCCGGTGAGCACGAACGGCTCGGTGTAGATCATGAAACTGTCCATGAAGCGCAGCATCACCGCGATCAGCAGCACGCTTTTCAGCTTGGGCAGCTGGATGTGGCGGAACACCGCCCAGTTCGACGCGCGGTCTATACGCGCTGCCTGGTAGTAGACATCGGGAATGGCGCGCAGGCCGGAATAGCACAGCAGCGCCAC
The DNA here is from genome assembly GCA_023431055.1 of Pseudomonadota bacterium. GTDB lineage: Bacteria > Pseudomonadota > Gammaproteobacteria > Pseudomonadales > Pseudomonadaceae > Aquipseudomonas. The sequence continues at coordinate 9,474 of JAEYXX010000110.1, read as the reverse complement.
CAGCGAGGTCCAGTGCCAGACGTCCATGATCAGCACCGTCACCCAGGCATCCATGGTGTTGGCGGCGTAGTTGTAGCTGATGCCCAGCTTGTTCAGCGTCCAGCCCATCAGGCCGATGTCGGCGCGGCCGAAGATCTGCCAGATGGTGCCGACGACGTTCCACGGGATCAGCAGCGGGATGGCCATCAGGATCAGGCACAGCGACGCCCAGCGCCCGCGCGTCGGCATGCACAGGGCGATGGCGATGCCTAAGGGAATCTCGATCAGCAACACGCAGGCGGAGAAGATGAACTGGCGCAGCAGCGAGTCGTGTAGACGCGGGTCCTGCAGCACCTGCTTGTACCAGTCGACGCCGACGAAGTAGCGGGTGGCCGGGTCGAAGATGTCCTGCACCGAGTAGTTGACCACCGTCATCATCGGCACGATGGCGCTGAACGCCACCAGCAGGAATACCGGCAACACCAGCCACCAGGCCTTGTTGTTCTGCACCTTCATGGCGTCACCTCCACCAGGTAGTCGTCGGCATAGAGCATCAGCCACTGCGCCGGGAAGCTCAGGTAGACCTGCTCGCGCGGCACCGGCTGGTCTTCCTGTAGGCGCGCCTTGAGCACCTGACCGTCAAGGTCGAAGGTGAGGATCTTGTAGGTGCCGAGGTCCTCGACGTGCAGCACGCGGGCGCACAGCGCGTCTTCATAGGCGCCGTCCCAGATGTGCACGAACTCGGGGCGAATACCCACCTGCAGGCGCTTGCCGTCCAGTTCGGCCAGGCGCTGGTTGAGCGCGTCGGACAGCGGCAGGACCGTCCCGGCGAACCGCACCCCGCCCTGGCAGCGCTGCACCTCGATCAGGTTCATGCCGGGGCTGCCAATGAAGTAGCCGACGAAGGTGTGCCCGGGGCGCTCGAACAGCTCGCGCGGCGTGCCGAACTGGACGATCTGCCCGCCATACATCACCGCGATCTTGTCGGCGAAGGTGGAGGCCTCAAGCTGATCGTGGGTGACGTAGACCATGGTGATGTTGAACTGCTCGTGGATCTGCTTGAGCTTGCGCCGCAGCTTCCACTTCAGGTGCGGGTCGATCACCGTCAGCGGCTCGTCGAAGAGAATCGCCGAGACGTCGTCACGCACCAGGCCACGGCCCATGGAGACCTTCTGCTTCTCGTCGGCGGTGAGGTTGCGCGCCTTCTTGTGCAGCAGCGGATGCAGTTCCAGCACCTCGGCAATCTCGTGCACCTTGCTCATCACCCGCGCCTCGTCCATGCCCTGGTTGCGCAGCGGAAAGGCCAGGTTGTCGAACACCGTCATGGTGTCGTAGACCACCGGAAACTGGAAAACCTGGGCGATGTTGCGCTCTTGCGGCGACAGCGTATTGACCGCCTTGCCGTCGAACTGCACCTCGCCCTGCGACGGGCTGAGCAGGCCAGAGATGATGTTGAGCAACGTCGACTTGCCGCAGCCCGACGGCCCCAGCAGCGCATAGGCGCCGCCCTGCTGCCAGACGTGGTTCATCTCGCGAATCGCGTAGTCTTCCGGCGCTTTCGGCGTGCCGCTGTAGCTGTGCGCCAGGTTGTGCAAACGAATCTCGGCCATCAGGCGGCCCTCCCCTGGCGGCGACTGGGCGCCTGCACCAATTGCCCATCGGCGGCGAAGACGAACAGCTTGTGGGTGGGGATGTAGATCAGGATCGGCGTATCCACCGCGTACTCGTGCACGCCCGGCAGGTGCAGCACCAGCACGAACTGCTGGTTGCGCACGTGGAGGAAGGTTTCCGAACCGCTGATCTCGGCCAGCTCGACGGTCACGGCCAGTTCCAGATCATCGTCGTTGGATGGCACCAGGCCGATATGACTGGGGCGCACGCCAAAGCGGTACTCGCCCTCGGCGATGCCGCGCAGGTCGGGATTGAGCGGAAAGTGCACGCAATCGGCGAAGCTCACCTCCGTGCCACTGATGCGCCCCGGCAGCAGGTTGATCGCCGGCTCCGAGAACAGCTCGGCGGCCAGCACCTGCTGCGGACGGTGATAGACCTCGGCGGTCTTGCCGCTCTGCACTACCCGCCCCTCATGCAGGATGGTGGTGGTGCCGCCCAGGGCCAGCGCCTCGTTGGGCTCGGTAGTGGCATAGACGGCGATGGTATGACGCGCCTGGAACAGCTCGCGCATTTCCTGGCGCAGCTCTTCGCGCAGCTTGTAGTCGAGGTTGACCAGCGGTTCGTCGAACAGGATCAGCGAGGCATCCTTGACCAGCGCCCGCGCCATGGCCGTGCGCTGCTGCTGGCCACCGGAGAGTTCCAGCGGATAACGCGACAGCAGTTTCTCGATGCGCAACATGCGCGCCGTGGCCTCGACCTTCTCGACGATCTGCTCCTTGGCCACACCGGCCTGGCGCAGCGGCGAGGCGATGTTCTCGAACACCGTCAGGGTCGGGTAGTTGATGAACTGCTGATAGACCATCGACACGTTGCGCTGGCGCACCGGCACGCCGGTGACATCAGCGCCGTTCATCAGCACTCGGCCGCTGTTGGGCCGATCCAGCCCGGCCATCAGGCGCATCAGACTGGTCTTGCCGGCCAGGGTACGGCCGAGCAGGACGTTGAAGGAGCCGGGTTCGAAACTGAGGCAGGCATCGTCGATATGCACCTGGCCGTCGACGATACGGGTGACGTGTTCGAGCTTGAGCGACATGGCCTGTCCTTTTTCTTGTCGTGCCATTCGATTGCGAACATCGATAGCGACAAGCGTGCCAGACCGCCATAAATCGGAATATCCAACTGATATTCAAGAGAAAAAAGCGCGAAAGCGGGTTGTTGAACGATGTTCGACTGAACACTTTTGAACAGTCAGATGTGAACAACTGAACAATTCGTTCGTTGACATTGAACAGTCATGAACGAAACTGGACCGATCGCGGCGCAGATCGCGAACCGACAAGAAGAGATCGCCCCATGACAGAAGCTGCCCGTGCCCCGGCGCACGACGCCATCATCCAGGAGTCCTGGTCGCGCTGCCGTGACTACGGCCTGACCCACCAGAGCACGCCTCACTTCGACCCACCGCCTGCCGGCGAACTTTCGGCCCTGCTGGAAAGCCGCCAGGCGCTGGTGCAGACCACCCACCAGGAAGTGCTGCCCTACTACGGCACCATCCTTTCCAACTCCAACTGCCTGATCATGCTGGCCGACGAGCAGGGCCGGCTGCTGCAATCCTGGGGCGACCAGCGTTTCATCGAACCGCGCCAGGCTGCCGGCTTCGTCGCCGGGGCCAGCTGGCTGGAGCGCTACACCGGCACCAACGCCATCGGCACCGCGCTCAGTTGCGGCCAGGCCGTGCATATCCAGCACGACGAGCACTTCCTCAAGGCCAACCGTTTCATGACCGGCTCGGCCTCGCCGATCTTCGATGAGCAAAGGCGCATGATCGCCGTGCTCGACGTATCCAGCGACAGCTACCTGCCGCCAGCGCACACCCTGGGCATGGTCAAGATGATGAGCCAGTCGGTGGAGAACCGCCTGATTCTCAAGCTGTTCGCCGACCAGTACCACCTGCTCAGTTTCAACACCAGCCTGGACAACCTCGACAGCCCCTGGGCCGGCCTGGTGGTGTTCGACGAGCGCGGCCATGTGGTCTCGGCCAACCGCCGCGCCGACAACCTGCTTGGCCAGTCGCTGACCTACGGCGCCATCGAGCAGCTGTTCGACGTGCCGCTGCAGCAACTGCTCAACCAGCCGGACGGCCAGCCGTTCAACCTGCGCACCAGCGGCCACTTTCGTTTTCACGCGCGGGTGCGCCGCCCTGCCCGGCCGGCGCCTATCCAGGCCCGCGATTTCCGTCCGCAACCCCTCACGCCTGTATCCGAGGCGCCATCACTTCGCACCCTGAGCCTTGGCGATGCACGCATGGACAAGGCCATCCGCCAGGCCGAACGGTTGCTGGAGAAGGACATCCCGATCCTGGTGCAGGGTGAGACCGGCGCCGGCAAGGAGGTCTTCGTCAGGGCCCTGCACAGCGCCAGCTCACGCGCCAGCCAGCCCTTCATCGCGGTCAATTGCGCGGCCATTCCGGCGGAGCTGGTGGAGTCGGAGCTGTTCGGCTACGAAAAAGGTGCCTTTACCGGCGCCAGCCACAAGGGCCACATCGGGCTGATCCGCAAGGCGCACAAAGGCACGCTGTTTCTCGACGAGATCGGCGACATGCCGCTGCGTGTGCAGGCGCGCCTGCTGCGCGTGCTGCAGGAGCGCTGCGTGCAGCCACTGGGCAGCAGCGAGCTGCATCCGGTAGACGTACGCCTGATCTCCGCCACCAACCGCCCGCTGCGCCAGGACGTCGACAGCGGGCAGTTCCGCGCCGACCTCTACTACCGCATCAGCGGCCTGAACCTGGAGCTGCCGCCGCTGCGCGAACGCAGCGACAAACAGGCGCTGTTCCAGAGACTCTGGGAACAACATCGTGAACCCCAGCAACGGGCCGGCATCAGCCGCGAGGTACTGGAGCTGTTCCAGCATCACCCCTGGCCGGGCAATCTGCGTCAGCTCAGTAGCGTCCTGCGCGTGGCCCTGGCCATGGCCGACGACCAGCCCATCCGTGCCGAGCATCTGCCTGACGACTTCTTCCTTGACCTGCCAATGGGCGCGCCGCCGCCAGCGGGTCCCGAGCACGACGATCTGGCCAGCCAGTACCAGGCATGTGGCGGTAATATCTCCCACCTCGCCCGACACCTTGGTCTGAGCCGAAACACCCTGTACAAGCGCCTGCGCGAACAGGGCGTAAGGCCCTGAACCTTTATTCGCAGAACCGGCCCAAGCCATACATTTGCCATCCTGCCCGAACTCCGAGCGGGCCGGCATCGCCAGCCACGAAAGGAACTCAGTATGCGCCACCTGTATCGCCCCCTGTTCGCCGCCCTGACTCTGCTGGCCGCCAGCCAGGCGCCGGCATCGCCTTCACTGGAAACACAGGTGGACGCCGCAGCAAAATCGATGATGCAGGCCTATGCCATTCCCGGCATGGCCATCGCCATCAGCCACAAGGGCCAGCAGCATTTCTTCGAATACGGCGTGGCTTCCCGTGAAAGCGGCCAGGCCGTGGATCGCCACACCCTGTTCGAACTGGGCTCGATCAGCAAACTGTTCACCGCCACCCTCGGCGCCTACGCCGAGGCGCGCGGCACGCTGAACCTCAGCGACAATGCCAGCCAATACCTGCCAGCCCTGCAAGGCAGCGCCTTCGATCACATCAGCCTGCTGGATCTGGCCACCTACACGCCGGGCGGCCTGCCACTGCAGTTCCCGGACACGGTCAGCAACGAACGGCAGATGCTCGATTACTACCGCAACTGGCAGGCGGTCTACCCGCCGGGTACGCAGCGGCTGTACTCCAACCCCAGCATCGGCCTGTTCGGGCATCTGGCAGCGGCCAGCCTGGCCGAGCCATTCCAGCAGCTGATGGAGCGGGATCTGCTGCCACAACTGGGTATGCAGGAAAGCTACGTGCAGATACCGGCCAAGCAGATGGCGCGTTATGCCTGGGGCTATCGAGACGACAAGGCCGTGCGGGTAACCCCAGGCGCAATGGACGCCGAAGCCTATGGTTTGAAATCCACTGCTGCCGACATGCTGCGCTTCATCGAGGCCAACCTGCACCCGAACGAACTGCCCGCGCCACTGCGCCAGGCCGTCAGCTCTACTCATCGTGGCTATTATCAGGTCGGCGACATGACCCAGGGGCTGGGATGGGAGCGCTACGCCTACCCCATCAGCCTGGAGAAACTGCAGGCCGGCAATTCCGCCGAAATGGCGCTGCAACCACACCCTGTGGAACGGTTCAGCGTACCCAGGCCGCCCGAGGGCGACCAGTTGCTGAACAAGACCGGCTCGACCAATGGCTTCGGCGCCTACATCCTGCTGCTACCGGCGCGCGATACCGGGCTGGTGATACTCGCCAACCGCAATTACCCCAATGCCGAGCGGGTGCGCCTGGCTCTGCAGATATTGGAGACCCTCGAACCATAGCCCGGATGAAATCCGGGAAGGATGCAGGCCATAAAACCGCCCCCGGATTGCATCCGGGCTACGCGGCGCACCAAACCGAACGCACCCGACCGGGGACGCCCAAACCGTAGAGTGCGCCGTGCGCACCAAGCATCGGTGCGTATAACGACAAAGGCCGCTTTCCAGCGGCCTTTGTCGTTGAGCATAACCCTTACTCGGCGAGGCGCCAGGTCGTGCCGCCCTTGCCATCTTCCAGCACCACGCCCATGGCGGTGAGCTGGTCGCGGATGCGGTCGCTTTCCGCCCAGTTCTTGTCGGCGCGAGCCTGCAGACGCGCGGCGATCAGGGCTTCGACTTCGGCGGCGTCCACCTTGCCGGCGGCGCCGGCCTGCAGGAAGGCATCCGGCTCCAGTTGCAACACGCCGAGCACGCCGGCCAGCTGCTTGAGCTGGGCAGCCAGGCCGGCGGCGGCTTGAACGTCCGACTCACGCAGGCGGTTGACCTCGCGAATCATCTCGAACAGCACGGCGCAGGCTTCCGGCGAGTTGAAGTCGTCGTCCATCGCCGCGCCGAAACGCTCCACATACGCCTCGCCACCGGCAGGCGCGGCTTCCGGCAGCCCCTTGAGGCCGTTGTAGAAGCGCTCCAGGGCGCCCTTGGCTTCCTTGAGGCTCTCTTCCGAATAGTTGATCGGGCTGCGGTAGTGGCTGGACACCAGCAGGTAGCGCACCACCTCCGGGTGGTACTTCTCCAGCACCTCGCGAATGGTGAAGAAGTTGCCCAGGCTCTTGGACATTTTCTCGCCATCCACACGCACCGCGCCGGCATGCATCCAGGCATTGGCGTACTGCTTGCCGGTGGCCGCCTCGCTCTGCGCGATCTCGTTCTCGTGGTGCGGGAACACCAGGTCCGGGCCGCCACCGTGGATGTCGAAGGTCTCGCCCAGGCAGCAGGTGGACATCACCGAGCATTCGATGTGCCAGCCCGGACGTCCTGCGCCCCAAGGCGATTCCCAGCTCGGCTCACCCGGCTTGGCGGCTTTCCACAGGACGAAGTCCAGCGGGTCTTCCTTGATCTCGTCGACTTCGATGCGCGCACCGATCTTCAGGTCTTCGATCTTCTTGCGCGACAGCTTGCCGTAACCAACGAACTTGCCGACGCGGTAGTACACGTCGCCATTACCCGGCGCGTAGGCGAAGCCCTTGTCGATCAGGGTCTGGATCATCTCGTGCATGCCGGCGATATGGCCGGTGGCGCGCGGCTCGATATCCGGGCGCAGTACGTTCAGACGACCTTCGTCCTCGTGCATCGCCGCGATCATGCGCTCGACCAGCGCCTCGAACGGCTCGCCGTTGTCATTGGCGCGCTTGATGATCTTGTCGTCGATGTCGGTGATGTTGCGCACGTAGGTCACATCGTAACCGCGCTGACGCAGCCAGCGGGTGACCACGTCGAAGGCGACCATCACCCGGGCGTGACCGATATGGCAGAAGTCATAGACGGTCATGCCGCACACGTACATGCGCACGCTGTTACCGATCAGCGGCTTGAACGGTTCCTTGACCTTGCTCAGCGTGTTGTAGATCGACAGTGCCATTACTGACCCCACGAATCGCGCAGCGTGACGGTACGGTTGAACACCAGCGCGTCGGCGGTCGAATCCTTGTCCAGGCAGAAGTAGCCTTCACGCTCGAACTGGAAGCGGTCGTCAGCGCCAGCCTTGGCCAGCGAGGGTTCGGCGCGGCAACCGGTGAGCACCACCAGCGATTCGGGGTTGATGTTGTCGAGGAAGCTGCCGCCCTCTTCGCTCTTCTCTGGATTGGGCGACTTGAACAGACGGTCGTACAGGCGCACCTCGCACGCGACGCTTTCGGCGGCCGGCACCCAATGGATCACGCCCTTGACCTTGCGCCCTTCCGGGTTCTTGCCCAGGGTGTTCTCGTCATAGCTGCAGCGCAGTTCGACGATATTGCCGGCGGCATCCTTGATGGCTTCGTCAGCACGAATCACGTAGCTGCCGCGCAGGCGCACTTCGCCACCGGGGATCAGGCGCTTGAAGCCCTCCGGCGGGGTTTCCTCGAAGTCGCTGGCGTCGATGTAGATCTCACGGGAGAACGGCAGCACGCGCACGCCCATGTCCTGCTTGGGATGGCGTGGCAGCTCGAGGTTCTCGACCTTGCCCTCGGGGTAGTTGGTGATCACCACCTTCAGCGGCTTGAGCACGCACATGGCGCGCGCGGCGTTGGCGTCCAGATCGTCACGAATGGCGAACTCGAGCATGCCGATGTCCACCAGGCCACCGGCGCGGTTGACGCCGATCATGTCGCAGAACGCGCGGATCGAGGCTGGGGTGTAGCCGCGACGACGGTAGCCGGACAGCGTCGACATGCGCGGGTCATCCCAACCCTTGACGTGACCTTCGTCCACCAGTTGCTTGAGCTTGCGCTTGCTGGTGATGGTGTAGTTCAGGTTCAGGCGGGCGAATTCGTACTGACGCGGCTGCGCCGGCACCGGCAGGTTCTCCAGGAACCACTCGTACAGCGGGCGGTGATCCTCGAACTCCAGGGTGCAGATGGAGTGGGTGATGCCCTCGATGGCATCCGACTGACCATGGGTGAAGTCGTAGCTCGGGTAAATGCACCACTTGTCACCGGTCTGGTGGTGATGGGCGTGGCGGATGCGGTAGAGAATCGGATCGCGCAGGTTGATGTTCGGCGAAGCCATGTCGATCTTCGCGCGCAGCGAACGGGCGCCGTCGGGGAACTCACCGGCCTTCATGCGGGCGAACAGGTCGAGGTTTTCCTCGACGGAGCGATCACGGAACGGGCTGTTCTTGCCCGGCTCGGTCAGGTTGCCGCGATACTCGCGCATTTGCTCGGCGTTCAGATCGCAGACGAAGGCCTTGCCGGCCTTGATCAGCTCGACAGCCCAGGCATGCAGTTGATCGAAGTAGTTGGAGGCATAGCGCTCCTCACCCGCCCACTTGAAGCCCAGCCACTCGACGTCGGCCTTGATCGCGTCGATGTATTCCTGATCTTCCTTGGCCGGGTTGGTGTCGTCGAAACGCAGGTTGCACTGGCCGCCGAACTCTTCGGCCAGGCCGAAGTTCAGGCAGATGCTCTTGGCGTGGCCAATGTGCAGGTAGCCGTTGGGCTCCGGCGGAAAGCGGGTCACGATCTTGGCGTGCTTGCCGCTGTCCAGATCGGCCTGGACGATGGGGCGCAGGAAGTTGGCAGCTTTTTCGACGGTGGGCTTGCTCATGGTGTCCTTAACAATACTGGCGCGGCACGGGTAGGCCGCCTCGGGCAAAGTCCGTATCATAACCAACCTGTCAAGCCCCTGACAGGGTGCATGCCACCCTGTTAGCAGGCTGTTGAAAAACTACCTGCGTTGGCAATACTGCGTTAAAAACAGCCTCAAAATGCTCATTTACAGCACGTAAACTGCGCTTTTTCGGCTGTTTTCGCCTTGTCTTGCCTGCCTCGCCTA
>JAEYXX010000107.1 GCA_023431055.1 Pseudomonadota bacterium | reverse complement strand
ACCATCGCCAGCAGGGTCAGCAGGTTGATGGAGTAGCCCATCAGCTGCATGAAGAACAAGACGCCGATCATCGACAGCGGAATGGTGATCACCGGGATCAGTACCGAACGGAAGGCGCCGAGGAACAGGAAGACCACGACGATGACGATCAGCACCGCTTCGGCCAGGGTCTTCACCACTTCGTCGATGGATGCCTGGATGAACAGCGTGGCGTCGTAGGCGATGGCCACCTTGAGGTTCGGCGGCAACTGCGCCTCCAGCTCCGGCAGGGCGTTGCGCACCTCCTTGATCACATCCAGCGGGTTGGCGCTCGGCGTGCCCTTGATGGCGATGTACACCGAGGGAATGCCGTCGAAGGAGCTGATCGAGTCGTAGTTGGCCGCGCCCATTTCCACGCGGGCGATGTCACGTACCAGCACGCGGGTGTCGCCGACAGTCTTCAACGGAATCGCGCCGAAGGCATCGACCGATTTCAGGTCGGTGCTGGCGTTGATGCTGGTGACCACGTACTGCCCCTTCACCTCGCCGGCGGCGGAGAGGAAGTTGTACTTGCGCACGGCGCTGTTGAGGTCGCCAGCGGTGACGCCGTAGGCAGCCATCTTCACCGGGTCCAGCCACAGGCGCATGGCGAACACCTGGTTGCCGAGAATCTGCGCCTCGGCCATGCCGGGCAGGGTGGCCAGCTTCGGCTGGATCACCCGTGACAGGTAGTCGGTGATCTGCGGGTTGGACAGCTCGTCGCTGTAAAAACTGACGTACATCAGCGCCGAGGCGTCGGCCGCCTCCTTGGACAGCACCGGGTCTTCGGCGTCCTGCGGCAGCTGGTTCTTCACCTCGTTGGCTTTGGCCAGCAACTCGGTGAACAGACGGTCGCTGTTGGCGCCGATGCGCGCATAGATGGAGATGGTCGACAGGTTCTGCTGGCTCGACGAGGTCATGTAGTCGATGCCTTCGGCGCTGGCCAGGCTCTGCTGCAGCGGTTGGGTGATGTAGCCCTGAATGGTTTCGGCGTTGGCACCGGGGTAGGCGGTGGTCACCGTGATCAGGGCGTTTTCCATCTGCGGGTATTGGCGAATGACCAGCTTGCTGAACGCCTGGAAACCGAGCAGGACGATCAGCAGGCTGACCACGGTGGCCAGCACCGGGCGGCGGATGAAAGGATCGGTAAAAGCCATGGATATTTCCTTGGCCGCCCTGCGGCGGCCTGTCTATCAGCAGTTGCGCGCGTTTTGCGCCCCTCTCCCATTTATCGGGGAGAGGCGGGGGGAGTGGGGCGGAATCAGCAGATGATTGCCCGTTTCTCCTCTTCCTGACCTTACTCCCCCGATGGTGAGTGGACTGGTCGCGCTTGGTCGACGCTTGGTTGAGCAGCCTTACTGGACGCTAACGTTATTGCGCGGTGGCGGCCGGTTCGTTTGCTTTGAGCTGCAGCGCCGGGTCGGCAACGATGGCGACGTGGGCACCGTTATCCAGTTTGAGCTGGCCGGAGGTGACCACCTGCTCGCCGGCCTGCAGGCCCTTGAGGATCACCACGCGGCCGGTACGCCGCTCGCCGGTCTCGACGAAGCGCCGTTCGACCATCAACTGAGCCTTGCCGTCTGCATCCTTGATCGTCTTGCCGTCGTCGTCCTGCTTTTCCTTCACCACGTACACCGAGTTGCCGTAGAGGGTGTAGGTGATGGCGGTTTCCGGTACGACGATCTGCGGCTGGTCATCCGGCAGCAGCACTTCCAGGTTGGCGAACATGCCCGGCAGCAGTTTCTCGTCCGGGTTGCTCAGGGTGGCGCGCACCTGCAGGTTGCGGGTTTCGTTCTCCACCTTGGGGTTGATCGCGGCGATGCGGCCTTCGAACTGCTCGCCGGGGTAGGCGGCGACGCTCAGCCGTACCGGCTGGCCGACCTGCAGCTGTGGCGCGCGCTGCTCGGGCAGGAAGAAGTCGACGTGCAGGCGCGATAGGTCCTGCAGGGTGGCGATGGTGGCGCCCGGCGAGAGGTAGTCGCCAGTGTCGACCTGGCGAATGCCGATGGTGCCGGCGAACGGTGCGCTGATGCGCTTCTTCTCCAGCTGCGCCTTGAACTGCGCGACGCTGGCGCTGGCCTTCTGCAGTGTCGAGGACAGACGGTCGAACTCGCTCTTGGAGATGTTCTGCCGGCTGACCAGGCTGCGCCCGCGCTCGAACTCGACCTGGGCCAGGCTGCGCTCGGCTTCGGCAGTAGCCAGGCTGGCGCGCTCCACTTCGCTGTCGAGCTGGATCAGCGGTTGGCCCTGGGCGACCTTCTGCCCCGACTCGAACATCACCTCGCGGACGATGCCGTCGACCTCTGCGGCCAGGTCCACGCCCTGGAATGCCTTGAGCGTACCGATGGCCGGTAGACGACCCTGCCACGGCTGTTCCTCGGCATGCGCGGCGGACACGCTGATGGCCGGCTGCGGCGCCGAGAACATCTGGATCTGCTGGTAGATGGAGAAGCCTTTGTAGGCGGCGAGGGCGAGCACCACGACGAGTACCACGCCGAGCATGATGAGCATGCGACGGAGCAACATATTCCGTTTCCTTGGCAAGCGGGGAAGAGCCTGGGAATAGGCAAGAGAGGCACATTAGTGCCAGTTATCGCCGCTGTCAAAAGTCTCGGCCAACGTTGTCGCAAGGACCGTCCGGCACCTTGAGTGCCGGATCACGAGGGGGCTCAGGCGCCCAGGCGACGGGTCACTTCACCCAGTTGCCCGGACATGTCATGCAGGTTGCGGCTGGCCATCTGCGTGCGTTCGACGTTGTCCTGATTGGCACTGGCAATGGCGGTCAGCTCGGTGAGGTTACGCGAGATGTCCTCGGCCACCGAGGTCTGTTCCTCGGCTGCCGTGGCGATCTGCTGGTTCATGTCGCGAATGGCTTCCACCGCCTCGGTGATACGCTGCAGCATGGCGCCGGCCTCGGTGACCTGGGTAACGCCTTGTTCGCTGCGCTGCTGGCCGCTCTCGATGGCGCGCACGGCATTCAGCGCGCCGCTCTGCACGGTATCGATGATCTGGTTGATCTCGGCGGTGGACTCGGCGGTACGCTGGGCGAGGTGGCGCACCTCGTCGGCGACCACGGCGAAACCGCGGCCCTGCTCGCCGGCCCGAGCCGCTTCGATGGCCGCGTTGAGCGCCAGCAGGTTGGTCTGCTCGGCGATGCCGCGAATCACTTCCAGCACCTTGCCAATACGCCCGCTGTCGCTTTCCAGGCGACGGATCACTTCCGCGGTGTTGGCAATCTCGCCGCGGATGTCGGTGATGGTGGCGATGGTCGACTGCATCACCGTGCTGCCCTGGCGTGCCGAGTCGTCGGCATCGTTGGCCGCGTGCGCGGCATCGGCGGCATGCCGTGCCACTTCCTGGGCGGTGGCGGACATCTCGTGCATGGCCGTGGCGACCTGATCGGTGCGCTCGAACTGCTCGCTGACGCCCTCGGTCATGCGTGAGGCGATGGCGTTGAGTTCGCTGCTGGCGCTGTCGAGGTTCTGCGTACTCTGGTGCAGGCGCTCGCTGGTGCTGGCGAGAAAATCGCGCAGGGTGTTCGCGGCGCGCGCCATCAGGCCCAGCTCATCCTGGCGGGTGCTTTCCACGCGTTGGCCGAAGCGACCCTGGCTGAGCTGATCGACATGGCCGATCAGATGGCGGATGGGAATGATCAGGTTGCGGTTGACCAGCCACAGGCTGAACAGGGCGATGATGAGCGCGGCGACCAGCATCAACACGGTGCTAGCGAAAATGGTGCGCGCGGCACTGGTGTTGATCTGTTCGGCCTGGCTCAGGCTGTTCTGGCGCAACTGCTCGACCAGTGCACTCATCTGCTCGCTGGCTGCGCGGTCGATACCTTTTACGGCCTGATCGCCTGCCGTGGCGTCGGCACCGGCAGCCACGAAGGCATCGCGGCCCTTGCGGTAGTTTCCACCGAGGGCCTGGTGCTCGCTGCGCAAGCGCTCGACCTGCGCCTTCAGCGCCGGATCAGCGGTGGCGACCTGAGCCAGTTGGCCGAGGATGTCCTGCACCTTGCGCTCCTGCGCTTCGAACTGGCTCCAGTAACGTTGCAGGTTGGCGTTGTCCTTGCCGCGCAGCAGGACGTTCTTCCACTCCTGCACCTGAATCTTGAATTCGACGTTGGCCGCGTCGATCAGTCGCGAGGACTCCAATGGCCCATCGAGCAGGCCACGATAGGACTGCATGCCGCTGGAAAGAAAGCTGAAGCAGGCCAGCGCGGTGATCAGAATCAGCGCCAGACTGCCGCCGAGCAGGGCGAGAATCTGCGCGCGCAGGGATTTTTGCAGGAACATGACGAGGTGCCTCGGAAGCCAGGCGTGGCGGGACACGCTCAGCGTAGTAGGCGAATGTTGCAGATTTGTGAAATGTCTAGACGAGTTGTCGCGGTGCCGGATCAGTCAGGGGCAGCAGATCATTTCGATGCTTGAATGATTGCGCAATCATCTTAATCTGACTCGGGTTGTCCATTTTCGGCGGCCCACAGGGTGCCGAGTTCATCACGAGGAAGAAGTCATGACTGATAACGCCACCCCACGCGCCGATGACGACCGCATTGCCTGGCTGAGCCTGCGTTCGGTAGCCCTGCCGCTGGCTAACCCGATCAGCGATGCCAAGGTGCTCACCGGCCGGCAGAAGCCGATGACCGAGATCGCCATCCTGATTGCCGAGATCGAGACCCGCGATGGCCATCGTGGCCTCGGTTTCAGTTACTCCAAGCGTGCTGGTGGCCCCGGCCAGTTCGCCCATGCGCTGGAAGTGGCGCCGAACCTGATCGGCGAAAATCCCAGCGATATCGCCAAGCTGTGGGACAAGCTGTGCTGGGCCGGCGCATCGGTCGGTCGCAGCGGCCTGGCGAGCCAGGCCATCGGCGCCTTCGACGTCGCCCTGTGGGATCTCAAGGCGCGCCGCAGTGGCTTGTCGCTGGCACGTTTGCTCGGTAGTCATCGTGATTCGGTACGCTGCTACAACACCTCTGGCGGCTTCCTGCATACGCCGCTCGACCAGTTGCTGAAGAACACCGATATCTCCCGCGAGAAGGGTATCGGCGGTATCAAGCTCAAGGTCGGCCAGCCTGACTGGGCGCTGGATATTCACCGCGTCAGCACGGTGCGTGAGCATCTGGGCGAGAGCTTCCCGCTGATGGTCGACGCCAACCAGCAATGGGACCGCCCGACCGCACGGCGCATGTGCCGTCGTCTGGAGCCCTTCGACCTGATCTGGATCGAGGAGCCGCTGGACTGCTACGACGCTGAAGGCCACGCCGAGCTCGTGCGTCTGTTCGATACGCCAATCGCCACCGGCGAGATGCTCACCAGCCCGGCCGAGCATTGGGAGTTCATCCGCCAGCGTGGCGCCGATTTCCTCATGCCCGATGCGCCGCGTGTCGGCGGCATCACCCCATACCTGCGCGTGCAGACCCTGGCCGAGCAGGCCGGCATGACCCTGGCACCGCACTTCGCCATGGAGCTGCACGTGCACCTGGCCGCCAGTCATACGCGCGAGCCTTGGGTCGAGCATTTCGAGTGGCTGGAGCCGCTGTTCAACGAGCGCCTGGAAATTCGCGACGGACGCATGCAGGTACCGACCCGTCCGGGCCTGGGTCTTAGCCTGAGCGAGCAGGTGGCCGGTTGGACGGTGCAGCAGGCAGAGGTCGGCAAACGCGCTTAGCAGGCTGTTGAAAAACTACCTGCGTTGGCAATACTGCGTTAAAAACAGCCTCAAAATGCTCATTTACAGCACGTAAACTGCGCTTTTTCGGCTG
This sequence comes from Pseudomonadota bacterium, assembly GCA_023431055.1. Taxonomy (GTDB): domain Bacteria; phylum Pseudomonadota; class Gammaproteobacteria; order Pseudomonadales; family Pseudomonadaceae; genus Aquipseudomonas. Next base: position 29 of record JAEYXX010000107.1, on the reverse strand, counting down.
TTTTCGCCTTGTCTTGCCTGCCTCGCCTA
>JAEYXX010000083.1 GCA_023431055.1 Pseudomonadota bacterium | reverse complement strand
GCGTACTTGGCAACCGTTTGCTGACGCTTCAGCTCGCGGTTCTTCATGCTTGTCTTGGCCATTGTCCAGGACTCCGATCAGTTGCGGAACGGGAAGTTGAAAGCACGCAGCAGAGCGCGGCCTTCATCATCGTTACGGGCAGTGGTAGTCAGGGTGATGTCCAGACCACGCAGCGCATCGATTTTGTCGTAATCGATTTCCGGGAAGATGATCTGCTCTTTCACGCCCATGCTGTAGTTGCCACGGCCATCGAAGGACTTGGCATTCAGGCCGCGGAAGTCACGCACGCGCGGCAGGGAGATGGACAGCAGACGATCCAGGAACTCGTACATACGCTCGCGACGCAGAGTGACCTTGACGCCAATCGGCCAACCTTCACGAACCTTGAAACCTGCGATCGACTTGCGGGCATGAGTCACAACGACTTTCTGACCAGTGATCTTCTCGAGGTCGGCAACGGCGTTCTCGATGACTTTCTTGTCACCGATCGCTTCGCCCAGGCCCATGTTCAGGGTGATCTTGGTGATGCGCGGAACTTCCATCACGTTCGCCAGCTTCAGTTCTTCCTTCAGCTTGGGCGCGATTTCCTTCCGGTAAATCTCTTTCAGTCGTGCCATGGTATTTACCTACGGATTCTCAAGCGCCAACCGGCTTCTGGGTGGACTTGAAGACACGAATTTTCTTGCCGTCTTCGACTTTGAAACCAACGCGGTCAGCCTTGTTGGTTTCGCTGTTGAAGATGGCAACGTTGGAAGCGTGCAGTGGCGCTTCTTTCTCGACGATACCGCCTTGAACGCCCGACATCGGGTTCGGCTTGGTATGACGCTTGACCAGGTTGATGCCACCGACGACCAGACGGTCGTCAGCGAGAACCTTGAGCACCTTACCGCGCTTACCTTTGTCTTTGCCGGCGATCACGATGATCTCGTCGTCACGACGAATCTTTTGCATGTCGGATCTCCTTAAAGCACTTCAGGGGCGAGCGAGACGATCTTCATGAACTTCTCGGAACGCAGTTCACGGGTCACTGGCCCGAAGATACGGGTACCGATCGGCTCTTGCTTGTTGTTCAGCAGAACAGCAGCGTTGCCGTCGAAGCGGATGATCGAACCGTCGGCACGGCGAACGCCGTGACGGGTACGAACGACCACTGCGGTCATGACCTGACCTTTCTTCACTTTGCCGCGCGGAATTGCTTCCTTGACGGTGACCTTGATGATGTCGCCGATGCCGGCGTAGCGACGATGCGAGCCGCCCAGCACCTTGATGCACATAACGCGACGTGCACCACTGTTGTCAGCCACATCGAGCATGGATTGAGTCTGAATCATAAAATTTCTCCGACCCCTAGCCCTTAGACGTCAACGGCGCGTTCAACGACTTCAACCAGAGCCCAGGACTTGGTCTTGGACTGCGGACGGGTTTCGCGAATGGAAACCTTGTCGCCGATCTTGCACTGGTTGCTTTCGTCGTGAGCGTGCAGTTTGGTCGAACGCTTGACGTATTTACCGTAGATCGGGTGCTTGACGCGACGCTCGATCAGAACGGTGATGGTCTTGTCCATCTTGTCGCTGACAACACGACCGGTCAGCGTACGGACTGTTTTTTCAACTTCGGCCATGATCACTTACCTGCCTGCTGGCTGAGGACAGTCTTGACGCGAGCGATGTCGCGCTTCACTTGCGAGAGCAGGTGAGACTGCCCCAGCTGGCCAGTCGCCTTCTGCATACGCAGATTGAACTGGTCGCGCAGCAGCTCGAGCAGTTGCTCGTTCAGCTGTTGTGCGCTTTTTTCACGAAGTTCGGTCGCTTTCATCACATCACCGTCCGCTTAACAAAGGTGGTGGCGAGCGGCAGCTTTGCAGCAGCCAGGGCGAATGCCTCGCGCGCCAGCTCTTCGGATACGCCTTCGATCTCGTACAGGACCTTGCCTGGCTGGATCTGGGCTACCCAGTATTCAACGCCACCCTTACCTTTACCCATACGCACTTCGAGAGGCTTCTTGGTAACCGGCTTGTCCGGGAAGACGCGGATCCAGATCTTGCCGCCACGCTTAACGTGACGGGTCAGAGCACGACGAGCGGACTCGATCTGACGAGCGGTGAGACGACCGCGGGCGACAGACTTCAGCGCAAATTCGCCGAAGCTGACCTTGCTACCGCGCTGAGCCAGACCACGGTTGTGGCCGGTCATCTGCTTGCGGAACTTCGTACGCTTTGGTTGCAACATGATGCGTACTCCTTATTTCTTAGCAGCTTTACGAGGAGCGGGCGCTTGCGGCTTAAGCTCTTCAGTGCGGCCACCAATGACCTCACCCTTGAAGATCCAAACCTTGACGCCGATCACACCGTAAGTGGTGTGCGCTTCGTAGGTGGCGTAATCGATATCGGCACGCAGGGTGTGCAGAGGCACACGACCTTCGCGATACCACTCGGTACGGGCAATTTCAGCGCCGCCAAGACGACCGCTCACCTGGATCTTGATGCCTTTGGCACCAATGCGCATGGCGTTCTGTACAGCGCGCTTCATGGCGCGACGGAACATAACGCGACGCTCCAGCTGCTGAGCTACGCTCTGCGCAACCAGCATACCGTCGAGCTCCGGCTTGCGGATCTCTTCGATGTTGATGTGCACCGGCACACCCATTTGCTTGGTCAGGTCCTGACGCAGCTTCTCAACATCTTCACCTTTCTTGCCGATCACGATGCCGGGACGAGCGGTGTGGATGGTGATGCGTGCGGTTTGAGCCGGACGAGCGATGTCGATACGGCTAACGGACGCGCTTTTTAGTTTGTCTTGCAGGTATGCACGAACCTTCAGGTCGGCGTTCAGGTAGTCGGCGTAATTGCGACCATCTGCGTACCAGACCGAAGTGTGATCCTTGACGATTCCCAGGCGGATGCCAACGGGATGTACTTTCTGACCCATCTGATCGACTCCGTTACTTGTCCGCAACCTTGACAGTGATATGGCAAGACCGCTTGACGATGCGATCAGCACGGCCTTTGGCACGCGGCATGATGCGCTTAAGCGAACGCCCTTCGTTGACGAAAACGGTGCTGACCTTCAGGTCATCAACGTCTGCACCTTCGTTGTGCTCGGCGTTGGCAACGGCCGACTCCAGCACTTTCTTCATGATCTCGGCGGCTTTCTTGCTGCTGAAAGCCAGCAGGTTGAGCGCTTCGCCCACCTTCTTCCCGCGGATCTGGTCGGCGACCAGGCGAGCTTTCTGGGCGGAGATGCGAGCGCCCGACAACTTAGCGGCTACTTCCATTTCCAAACCCCTTAACGCTTGCCTTTCTTGTCGGCAACGTGACCACGATAGGTACGGGTGCCGGCAAATTCGCCCAGTTTGTGGCCGACCATGTCTTCGTTCACGAGAACCGGGACATGCTGACGACCGTTATGCACAGCGATGGTCAGACCGACCATCTGCGGCAGGATCATGGAACGACGCGACCAGGTTTTAACCGGCTTGCGATCGTTCTTTTCCACCGCCGCTTCGACCTTCTTCAGTAGGTGAAGATCGATAAAAGGACCTTTTTTCAGAGAACGTGGCACTGTCGTATCCCTCTATTTACTTGCGACGACGGACGATCATGTTGTCGGTGCGCTTGTTAGCACGGGTCTTCGCGCCCTTGGTCGGGAAGCCCCATGGCGACACCGGATGACGACCACCGGAGGTACGACCTTCACCACCACCGTGCGGGTGATCAACCGGGTTCATGGCAACACCACGAACGGTCGGACGAACGCCACGCCAGCGCTTGGCACCAGCCTTACCCAGCGAACGCAGGCTGTGCTCGGAGTTCGAGACTTCGCCCAAGGTCGCGCGGCACTCAGCCAGGACTTTGCGCATTTCACCGGAGCGCAGACGCAGAGTCACATAAGCACCTTCACGCGCCACCAGCTGAGCGGAAGCACCAGCGGAACGAGCGATCTGCGCGCCTTTGCCCGGCTTCAGTTCGATACCGTGAACGGTCGAACCCACCGGAATGTTGCGCAACTGCAGGCTGTTGCCCGGCTTGATCGGCGCCATGTTGCCGGCTACCAGCTGATCGCCAGCTACAACGCCTTTCGGGGCGATGATGTAGCGACGCTCACCGTCGGCATACTTCAGCAGAGCGATGTGAGCAGTACGGTTCGGATCGTATTCCACGCGCTCGACGGTGGCAGGGATGCCATCCTTGTCGTTGCGACGGAAGTCGACCAGACGGTAATGCTGCTTGTGGCCACCACCGATATGACGCGTGGTGATACGGCCGTTGTTGTTACGACCACCGGACTTCGACTTCTTCTCGAGCAGCGGAGCGTACGGAGCGCCTTTGTGCAGCTCCTGATTGACCACCTTGACCACAAAACGGCGGCCAGCGGAAGTCGGTTTGCATTTAACGATTGCCATGATGCACCCCTTCCTTACTCAGCACTGCTGGTGAAATCGAGATCTTGGCCCGGCTGAAGGGAGATAACTGCCTTCTTCCAGTCGTTACGCTTGCCCAGACCGCGAGCGGTGCGCTTGCTCTTGCCCAGAACATTCTGGGTAGTCACGCGCTCAACCTTCACGCTGAACAGGCTTTCGACGGCCTTCTTGATTTCCAGCTTGGTCGCATCGGTAGCGACTTTGAAAACGAACTGACCTTGCTTGTCAGCCAGAACCGTGGCCTTCTCGGAGATGTGCGGGCCAAGCAGCACTTTGAATACGCGTTCCTGGTTCATCCCAGCAGCTCCTCGAATTTCTTCACGGCCGAAACAGTGACCAGCACTTTTTCGTACGCGATCAGGCTGACCGGATCGGAACCCTGGACGTCACGTACGTCGACGTGCGGCAGGTTGCGGGCAGCCAGGTACAGGTTCTGATCGACCGCATCGGATACGATCAGCACATCGTTCAGACCCAGGCCATTCAGCTTGCTCAGCAGAGCCTTGGTTTTCGGAGCTTCGACAGCGAAGTCTTCAACCACTACCAGACGATCGCTACGCACCAGCTCAGCAAGAATCGAACGGATCGCAGCGCGATACATCTTCTTGTTCAGCTTCTGATCATGGTTACGGGTGGACGCTGCGAAGGTCACACCACCGCCACGCCAGATCGGGCCACGAGTGGTACCGGCACGAGCACGACCAGTGCCCTTCTGACGCCATGGGCGCTTACCGCCACCAGCGACATCGGCACGGGACTTCTGGCCTTTGGTGCCCTGACGGCCGCCAGCCATGTAGGCCACGACTGCTTGGTGAACCAGGGTCTCGTTGAACTCGCCACCGAAGGTCGCATCGGACACTTCGATCGCCTGAGCGCCATTTACATTCAATTGCATCTCAGATTCTCCCCTTACGCCTTGACAGCCGGACGAACGATAACGTCGCCGCCAGTAGCGCCCGGAACGGCACCCTTGACCAGCAGCAGGTTACGCTCGGCGTCTACGCGAACGACTTCCAGGGACTGTACGGTCACGCGCTCAGCGCCCATATGACCGGACATCTTTTTGCCCTTGAATACACGACCCGGGGTCTGGCACTGACCAATGGAACCCGGTACACGGTGAGAAACGGAGTTACCGTGAGTGTTGTCCTGGCCGCGGAAGTTCCAACGCTTGATGGTACCGGCGAAGCCTTTACCTTTGGACTGACCGGTGACATCCACCAGTTGACCAGCTTGGAAAATTTCAGCGTTGATCAGATCGCC
>JAEYXX010000074.1 GCA_023431055.1 Pseudomonadota bacterium | reverse complement strand
CGTTGGTGGTGAGCAGGATCAGGGTGTTGCGGAAGTCGATCCTGCGGCCCTCGCCGTCCTCCATCCAGCCCTTGTCGAAGACCTGGAAGAACAGCTCGTGCACGTCGCTGTGCGCCTTCTCGACCTCGTCGAGCAGCACCACCGAATACGGCCGCCGGCGCACGGCCTCGGTCAGCACGCCGCCCTCGCCATAGCCGACGTAACCCGGGGGCGCGCCCTTGAGCGAGGACACGGTATGCGCCTCCTGGTACTCGCTCATGTTGATGGTGATCAGGTTCTGCTCGCCGCCGTACAGCGCCTCGGCCAGGGCCAGCGCGGTTTCGGTCTTGCCCACGCCCGAGGTGCCGGCGAGCATGAACACGCCGATGGGCTTGGACGGGTTGTCGATGCCGGCGCGGCTGGTCTGGATGCGCCTGGCGATCATCTCCATGGCGTGGTCCTGGCCGATCACGCGCTGGCCGAGCAGCTCGGGCAGGCGCAGCACGGTCTCGATCTCGTTGCGCGCCATGCGCCCGACCGGAATGCCGGTCCAGTCGGCCACCACCGAGGCCACGGCCTGGTAATCGACGGTCGGCAGAATCAGCGGGGCTTCGCCCTGCAACTGGCTCAGGCGCTGCTGCAGGTCGACCAACTGGGCGCGCAGGGCCTGGTGATCGGTGCCACTGTCCTGATCGACCACGCCGGCGCTTTCGCGCAGGCTGGCGCGGGTGGCCAGCAGTTCATCGACCAGCTGCTTCTCTTCGGCCCAGCGGCTTTCCAGCTCGGCCAGGCGCTCGCGTTCGGTGGCCAGCAGGCTCTCGCTGTTGGCCTGACGCAGACTGACGTCGATGCCGATGGCATGCTCGCGGGCGATGATCTGCAGTTCGGTTTCCAACGCTTCGATACGCCGGCGGCTGTCGTCCACCTCGGCCGGCACGGCGTGCAGGCTGATGGCCACGCGGGCGCAGGCGGTGTCGAGCAGGCTGACCGACTTGTCCGGCAGCTGGCGCGCCGGGATGTAGCGGTGCGAGAGCTTGACCGCAGCGTCCAGGGCCTCGTCGAGAATCTGCACCTGGTGGTGCTTCTCCATGGTCGAGGCCACGCCGCGCATCATCAACAGCGCCTTGTCCTCGGACGGCTCGGGCACCTGCACCACCTGGAAGCGGCGGGTCAGCGCCGGGTCCTTCTCGATATGCTTCTTGTACTCGGCCCAAGTAGTGGCGGCGACGGTGCGTAGGCTGCCGCGCGCCAGCGCCGGCTTGAGCAGGTTGGCCGCGTCGCCAGTACCGGCCGCACCACCAGCGCCGACCAGGGTGTGGGCTTCGTCGATAAACAGGATGATCGGCTTGGGCGAGGCCTGCACGTCTTCGATGACCTGGCGCAGGCGCTGCTCGAACTCGCCTTTCATGCTGGCGCCGGCCTGCAGCAGGCCGACGTCGAGGCTGCGCAGCTCGACATCCTTGAGCGAAGGCGGCACATCACCGGCGGCGATACGCAGGGCGAAGCCTTCGACCACGGCGGTCTTGCCGACGCCGGCCTCGCCAGTGAGGATCGGGTTGTTCTGCCGGCGGCGCATGAGGATATCGACCAGTTGGCGGATCTCCTCGTCGCGGCCGACGATGGGGTCGAGCTCACCCTTGCGCGCCTGCTCGGTGAGGTCGATGGTGAAACGCTTGAGCGCCTCCTGCTTGCCCATCGCCGCTGGCGCCATGGCGCCACTGGCCTCGCCCGGTGCAGCGGCGGCGAAACCGTCGTTGGCGGCCAGGTTGTTCTCCGGCGAATCGCCGACGTATTCGTCGAAGCGCTCGCTGAGGGTCTCCACCTTGATCTTGGCGAACTCGCCCGACAGGCCCAGCAGCACCTGGCGCAGGCTCGGCGTCTTGAGGATGCCGATGATCAGGTAGCCGGTGCGCACCTGGTGCTCGCCGAACATCAGGCTGCCGTAGACCCAGCCACGCTCGACCGCTTCCTCGACGTGCGAGGACAGGTCGGTGATCGAGGTCGAGCCGCGCGGCAGGCGGTCGAGTGCGTCGGTCAGGTCACGCGCCAGGCGCGCCGGCTCCAGGCTGAACTGGCGGATGATGCGGTGCAGGTCGGAGTCCTGCAGTTGCAGGAGCTGGTGCAACCAGTGCGCCAACTCGACGTAGGGATTGCCGCGCAGCTTGCAGAACACGGTGGCGGCCTCGATGGCCTTGTAGCCGACGCTGTTGAGCTTGCCGAACAGCGCGGTACGACTGATTTCACCCATGTGGAGTTCTCCTTGATTGATCCGCCGGCGAAGTTGCTGCGGCGTGATGGCGGGCCAGCACCAGATCCCTGGCGTCGTGCTGTGGCTGACCAAGCCAGGTGGTGTAGCCCAGGCGAGCCTGGCCGTTGAGACGCAGCGCGGGGACTTCCTCGCGCTGCAATACGAGATTCAGTTGCCAGTCCAGCTCGTCGCCCTGGTATTCGGCGACCCAGGCCACCAGCGCGGCGAACGACTCGCCATCGGGCAGCATGGCGTTGTACTGCTCGCGGCTGAGCGGGCCGAAGACGATGCGGAAGCTGTGCTGGCGGTCCCAGACCTGGCTGCCGATACAGAAGTCCATGCCCAGCTGGCTCGACTCGACACCCAGGCGCGTGCGCTCGGGCAGCCTGAGCCAGCTGCCGGCGTATTCCTCGATCTGTACCGGCACGCCGAAGTAGTCGGCGAGGATTGCCTTGAGGCCGTCCGGGTAGCGTGTTTGCGCGGCCAGGTGGCCGCTGTAGTGCAACTTCGCAGCGTCGGGCAGCAGGCCCTGATGGCGCAGGCCGGGCATACCGCGGCCACTGAAGGCGGCCAGGCGAGCGGACCAGTAGTCGTCATCCGGGCGGTCGTGGCTGACGGTCGGCCGCGCTTCGGCCCAGGCGCGATAGAACAGGCTCAGCAGGCGATGGTGGAACAGGTCGAGGAAGTGCTTGCTGGTGCTGTCGGCGTGGTTGCGCTGGCGCTCGCGCACGTACTCGGTCAGGTGCAGCGGCAACGGTCCATTGGGCCCGCCGAGGCCGAAGAAATACTGCTCCAGGCGCGCCGGGCGCTGGTCGCTGGCCGGGGTCACGGCGGCCAGGGTGGCGGGGGCGAAGGTGCCTTCCTGGCGCTGCCCGAGGCGCAGCGGATCGTCTGCCAGGCGCCGGGAACGGCCCAGGCGCGGCAGCTGCGGGTGCTCGTTCTCGATGCGTCGCAGGGCCTGGAAGAAGTCGTACTCCCAGGGCTGCGCCTGCATCTGCACAAGCGTGTCTAGAGGTTCGGACGACGGCCGGGCCGGGCTTTCCATCGCATGATCTCGCCGCGCTCGGTGCTGCGCAGCACCGTCTCGGTAAAGCTGTTGAGGGATACGTAGCGCGCCAGGAAACGCTCGAACACCGCGCCGAGGAGAAACACCCCGGTACCGCGGAAGGCGTTCTCGTCGAACTCCAGGGTGATTTCCAGGCCTCGCCCGAAGACGATCGGCCCGGGCATCGGCAGGCGCCGCGTACAGGGTTTGGCGCTGACTTCGCGCAGGCCTTCGATCTGCAGGTGCAACGCCGGATTCTGCACATCGCCATACAGGCGCAGCATCTCGCGCAGGGCTGCAGCGCCCTGGCCCTGCTCGGCCAGTGACAGGTAGTTCAGTGACAGCTGGCTGATCAAGCGCCAGGCCTGGTTGTCATGTGCCGCGCTGGCACGCGGCCGACTCGGCCCGGCCACGCAGCGCACGCTCTGCACCGGCGCGCTGTCGGCCAGGGTGAAGTCGCTCTTGCCGCTGCCAACGGTCATGAACAGCGGCAGGTCGCGGTTGGTGCACAGGGCGCTGAGGCCGAGCTGGCGCAGGTCATGGCGATACGGCGCCTGGTGGCTGTCCACCAGGCTGATGAAGGTTTCGCTGCCGACATAGCTGGATCGCGTGCCGTTGCGGCGCTGCTGCGCCGACAGTACGCGCGGCTCGCGGCGCACCATGTAGTAGGCCTGATCGCGCACATAGCGCGCCGGGTCACGCACGGCATAGAAGGGCAGGAAGGTCTGCTCCGGGCCGCTGCCATGGCCGCTGACGCTGCGCAGCGAATGGATCTCGAAGTCCATGGGCCGCGTGCGGTCGGCAATGGCGTGGTGCTCGTGCACCTTGTCGCTCAGGTGGATGCGATCCAGGCGCCGTGGGAACAGGTTGATCGCCGGGGTGCAGAACGGCAGGAACTGGCTGGCGTCGACCTGGTTCTGCAGGTGGCTGTCGAGGCGATCGAACAGCACGATCAGCTCCAGCTCATTGCCACTGCACTGGCGCACGGCGCGGCGCAGATTGCAGAAGTCGACGAACAGAAAACGTTGCGGCAGGGCGAAGTACTCCTGCAGCAGGCGATAGCCCTGGAAGGCCTGCGGCACTACCGGCAGCGCCGCCTCGGCATCATCGAAGCCGCACGGGCGCAAGGCGTCGGCCGGCAGCCGTTCGACCCAGTCGCGCCCCGGCTGGCGGGCGAACACCGCGACGCGGTTGCCCAGCAGTTGCTCGTAGAGACGAAACGGCAACTCGTCGAGGCCGTTGAGGTACAGCGGCAGGTTGTCCAGATCCAGGCTGGCGAAGGGGATTTCGGCGCCGCTGCGCAGGGTGATGCGCAGTGCGGCCTTGGCACGCGGCTCGCTGGCGGCCAGACGCCCCAGCGCGGCGGCAGGGTTGCTGATGTATTCGGCTTCCGCCACCTGCAGCGGCCACAGGGTCACCGGGTGTGCGGTGCGGTATTCGCACGGGGTTTGGCTGTCCTTGCCGAGGGTGGCGCGCAGCACGCTGTCGCGTGGCAGGTTGAAACTGCCATTGAGCGCGCCCTCATTGGCATCGATGTGCAGCTGTACCACGGTCATCGACGGCGTCGGCGCCAGGTAGTGCGGGTAGGCGACTTCCAGCAGGTTGTGAGTGAACACCGGGTACTCGGCGTCGAGCTTGAGCTGCACGCGCGCGGTCAGCCAGGCGAAGCCCTCCAGCAGGCGCTCGACGTAGGGGTCGGTGCACTCCAGACCAGACAGGCTGAGGCGGCTGGCGATCTTCGGGTACTCACGGGCGAACTCGGCCGCGCCGTCCCGGATGTGTTGCAGCTCCTGGTTGTACAGTTCCAGCAAACGCGGGTTCATGAGCGTCTCCGCTGCGCGGCGGGCAGTACCTGCACATGGCCGGACTCCAGATCCAGCTCGGTGCGCAGCAGCAAAGGCAGGGGCGCCGGCTGGGCCCACAGGTCACCCTGGATCTCGAAACTCAGCGCGTTGTGGTTCATCTGTTCGTGCCCGACATGCGCCCGCACCCGCACGCTATGGGCGAGGATGCGCGGCTCGAAGGTGATGATGGCGCGCTGGATCAGGCTCTCCAGAGCGGCGATGTCGATCCCGGAAACACTGCTGCCGGCCAGTGCCGGCAGCCCATAGTTGATCACCGAGGTGCCGGCTGGCGTGTGCCGAGTGGTGTCGGCATCGAGCAGGGCAATGGTGTTGAACAGCCAGGTCAGGTCTCGCAGCACCGAGGCCTTGAGCTGGTTCAGCGACAGCACGCGGCGCTCCGCGCTTTCCTGCGGATTGCTCGGGTCATCGTCGGTCAGGCGGTCGAGCAGCGATGGCTGCAGGCGCTCGCGCGGGGTCATGGGACTGGTCATGCGCAGGTTTACCAGTCGAACATCGCGGTGTAGTTCTTCTGGTCACCGACACCGCGCAGGCAACTGGCACTCCGAGCCAGCACCGATGGCTCCAGCTGGCCCTCGATCAGTCGAATGGCCTTGTATTGCGAACGGCACTCCAGCTTGCTGTCCGCCACGGGGGCGACATGCAGCACCATGACGATCGGCACGTTCTGGAAGGTCTCGACATGCGCCTGGCCATCCTTGCCGACGCTGAAATGACAGGGCGAAGCAATGTCCAGCGGCAGTACGCTCTGGTCTGGCTTGCGCAATACGCAGGCCTGCCCGGCGTTCTCCAGCACATAGCGCTGACCCAGCAATGTGGTATGCATCGGCAGGGCGCTATCGGCAGCCTTGCCAGCCTGTGCCAAGATCGGCAAAAGGGCGGCAAGCAGCGCGATATGAGGAGTCCTGATCATGTTCACCACCGGAACAAACCGACGAACATTTTCTGATCCTGTTGGCCGATGTGGCACATCGCGCTTTTATTGACTCTTGATATCTCCAGCTTGTCGTTACGCAAGCGAACTGCCTGGGATTTCTTGACGCATTCGATATCGGGGGCGGGATTGGCCTGGCTATGCTCGACCAGCACGATGGGGACCGTTTTGAACACTTCGGTCTGGACGTTGCCCTGCTTGTCTGGCGTGAACTGGCAAGGCCATTCCATGCCCATTTGCAACTGGCTATTGTCCGGCTTTACCAACACGCACTGGCCTTCTACCTCAAGCAGATGCACGGATTGATCACCCAATGTAGCTTGGGTCAGCGCTTTCGAGGGGGCGGTCGCTTGCCCGCCAGATTGTGCACAGGCAGTGAGACTGAACAGAGCGCCCGTAATCATGACCATTCGGGCAAAAGCATTGCTCAAAGCAGGTTCATGCAGGTTCATGGCCGTCACCAGTCGAACATCCCGATAAATGCTTTCTGGTCCCATTGCGCAGGTCCACATGCGGCGATCCTGCCCACCATGGCTGGCTCAAGTCGGTCATGATGCAGGCGTACAGGCTGTCTGTCGGTCTTGCAGCCTTTGCTGGGGGCAGGGAGATGTTCACTTCGCTCGACCATTAGGATCGGTGTTTGCTCGAAGTATTCCACTCGCAGGTTCTTCTGCAGATCTTCGCTGAACCGACAAGGCCATTGCATATCCATTATCAGTGCCGGCCGGTTGCCATAGGTCAAGGCGCAGCGTCCCTCGCTATCGCTGAGACTGATTGGCTGTCCTGCGAACGTCGCATGGGTTGGCATGGTCGGCTCGGTTGCGGACGGTGATGATGGATGAGGTTGTGTGGCGCAGGCATTGACCGTAAATAGCACCGTGCCCAGCAGTACTGCAAAAGAAACTCTGTACATCACGTCAGCTCCCAGAACCAGACTGCCTTGGCCCGATAGAAATAGTCACCGGTTTGGGTCTGGCCACGATTCCACAGGTCGATATGGTCACCGGTGGGGCGGTTTTCCGGATCGTTAGGCTGACGGTAAAAATCCTTGTAAAAAATAATACCGGTCTTACCGAGCAGGCTGGTCCTTTCTGCGGCACTGTTGCCGTATACCTTGGGAGGGCCTAACTGAGGCCTTTTCCATAACCAATTGGCCAGTGACTCTGCTCCTCGGGCATGCCCGTGTGCACAGCGAGGCTCACTGTAAGTCGAAGTGTTGACTTGCAGGGTCCGTTCGCTGTTAAGCGCCACACTCATGCGAATGGCACATTGGTTGGCCCAGGGGCCATCGCACGGATTGCCTTGAGGATATTCGACCAACAACTCCTCATAGGCTTTCCACAAATTGATAAACGAAGGCTTTGCCACAACTGAGTCTCCCTGTTCCGCCCGCCCCCGGCACATGGCACCGAGGGCGAATCCGCATCAGATCTTGACGTTGGAGCGGATGTTCCAGCCGTACTTGATCGGGCCGCCGTCCTTGGTGCCGTCGGCTTTCTGCGGCTGATAATCGACCGTGACCTTGGCGAAGTTCAGGGTGATGTTCTCGATCAGGCGGTCGTCGCTGCCCGAGCCGCCGGTGCTCAGCGAGGAAATCAGCACTTCCTCGAGGTTGATGATCAGGTATTCCACCTGGGCGTCGCCGCCAGCCTTGCGCACGGTCAGGGTGACCTTGGGCACGTGCTTGCCACTGGAGCAATGCATCATCAGGTTGGGGCTGGCCTTGTCGACGTACTTGGTCAGCGACAGGTCCTGGATGCTGACCTTGCCGGCGCCACCGCCGGTGCCGGTATGCATGTTGCCGGACTGGGACATGCCCCAGCTCCAGTTGAGCACTTCGATTTCGTCCTTGTGGGTCTTGTCCTGGGACTCGCCCTTGATGTCACCGATCTTGATGAAGATATCGACAGCCATGTTTTCTCCTGGGTGTGGTCATCGCCACGGGGGTCAGAGATTGCGAAAAGCCCGGGGCTTTCCATGTATCAGGCAGCGGCCTCACGCGGCGACGCCGCGTGAGGCCGGCTTGCCTGCCGGGGCTCAGGCGCCCTTGGCCGATGGCAGCTTGGAAACCAGCCGCAGCGACACGGTCAGCCCTTCGAGCTGGTAGTGCGGACGCAGGTAGAACTTCGAGTTGTAGTAACCCGGGTTGCCCTCCACCTCTTCCACCACGACTTCTGCAGCAGCGAGTGGGTGCTGCGCCTTGGTGGTCTCGGTGGAGTGAGCGGGGTCACCGTCGACGTACTTGAGGATCCAGTCCTGCAGCCACAGCTGCATCTCGTCGCGCTCCTTGAACGAGCCGATCTTGTCGCGAACGATGCACTTGAGGTAATGCGCGAAGCGGCAGGTGGCGAACAGGTACGGCAGGCGTGCGGCCAGGTTGGCGTTGGCGGTGGCGTCCGGGTCGTCGTACTCGGCCGGTTTCTGCAGCGACTGCGCACCGATGAAGGCGGCGAAGTCGGTGTTCTTCTTGTGCAGCAGCGGCATGAAGCCGTTCTTAGCCAGCTCGGCCTCGCGGCGGTCGGAGATAGCGATCTCGGTTGGGCACTTCATGTCCACGCCACCATCGTCGGTGGGGAAGGTGTGCGCCGGCAGGTTCGGCACTTCGCCGCCGGATTCCACGCCACGGATGCGCGAGCACCAGCCGTAGAGCTTGAACGAGCGGTTGATGTTCACCGCCATGGCGTAGGCGGCATTGGCCCAGGTGTACTTGCTGCTGTCAGCGCCGTCGGTGTTTTCCTCGAAGGCGAAGGCCTCCACCGGATCGGTCTTGGCGCCATAGGGCAGGCGTGCCAGGAAGCGCGGCATGGTCAGGCCGATGTAACGCGAATCCTCGGACTCGCGCAGCGAGCGCCAGCCGGCGTATTCCGGGGTGGTGAAGATCTTGGTCAGGTCGCGCGGGTTGGACAGTTCCTGCCAGGAGCCCATGCCCATCACTGTCGGCGAGGCCGCGGAAATGAACGGCGCGTGCATTGCCGCGCAGACCTTGGAAAGCTCACCGAGCAACTCGACATCGGGCGGCGACTGGTCGAAGTAGTAATCGCCGACCAGGCAGCCGTAGGGCTCACCACCGAACTGGCCGTATTCCTCTTCGTAGAGCTTCTTGAACACCGGGCTCTGGTCCCAGGCGGTGCCCTTGAATTTCTTCAGGGTCTTGTGCAGCTCCGGCTTGGAGATGTTGAGCACGCGAATCTTCAGCTGCTCGTCGCTCTCGGTGTTGTTCACCAGGTAGTGCAGACCACGCCAGGCGCTTTCCACCTGCTGGAAGTCGCTGTGGTGGATGATCTGGTTGACCTGCGCGGTGAGCTTGGCGTCGATGGCGGCGATGATCGACTCGATCGACTTGATCGCATCGTTGGAGATCAGATCGGTTTGCGCCAGCGCCTGCTCGGCCAGGGTACGCACGGCAGTCTCTACTGCTTCCTTGGCACGTTCGGTCTTGGGTTTGAATTCCTGCATCAGCAGCGAGGCAAATTCGCTGGTCTGCTCGGTGCTGGCCAGTGCGGCCTGGTCGTGTTGCAACTGTTCGCTCATGGTGGTCTTCCGAATCAGGCCTGAGGCTCGTTGTCCTGGGGTTTCGGCGCGCTGGCCAGGGCCTGCAGCAATGCAGGGTCCTTGATCGCCTTCATGATCACGTCCTCGGCGCCGGTCTTGCCGTCCATGTAGGTCAGCAGGTTGGCCAGCTGGGTACGGGCCTCCAGCAACTGGTTGAGGGCGTCGACCTGGCGCGCCACGGCGGCCGGGCTGAAGTCGTCCATGCTCTGGAAGGTCATGTCGATGCTCAGGTTGCCTTCGCCGGTTAGCTCATTGGGTACGTTGAATGCCACACGCGGCTTCATCGCCTTGAGGCGCGAGTCGAAGTTGTCGACGTCGATTTCCAGGAACTTGCGATCGGCCACCGCCGGCAGCGGCTCGGCCGGCTTGCCGGTGAGATCGGACATGACGCCCATGACGAAGGGCAGCTGGACCTTTTTCTCGGCGCCGTAGAGCTCGACGTCGTATTCGATCTGCACACGGGGCGCGCGGTTGCGCGCGATGAATTTCTGAGAACTGCTGTTCGCCATGCTTTCTCTCCTGGTCGCCTGACGCGACGCGGCGTGTCGGCCACCGGCCGTCTACGGTAAAGCGTGATCCCGCATACCTGGGCCAGCCGGCCTAGTACTCGTCGGGGCCGCGCAGGTTTTCGAACTGGCTCATGCCATCGGGTATGAGGTTGCGCACGATGGTCGCGAAGTCGGCGTTGACCAGGCTGCGAGCCCGGTTGAGCAGCACCGGCAACGGGCTGGAAGGCTCGTGACGGGCGTAATAGGTAAGAATTCGCTCCAGGCTCCTGAGCACGTCGTCGCGATTGGCGATTTCGCCGCTGACACGTACCGCGGCAGGTGCTGACGCTGGTTGCATCGGCGCTTCGCCGAGGGCTTCGGCGTCATCTGGATGGACCTCTGCGCCGGCCGCGGCAGTGCTGCCGCCAAGCACCTGCAGGGCCAGCTTGAGCGGTTGCTGCAGCGCCGAGAGGTCCACGCCCTGGGCGGAACCGACCTGTTCGCTGACCAGTCGCTCGATCGCGTCCAGGCTGTGCAAAGCGCGGCCGACAGCATCGCGAGTGAGCTGCAGGGAGTCGCTGTCAGCGTCCTGCAGCGCGCCGCCAAGTTCTTCGACGCTGAGGCTTTCGTTGCTGGCCGGGTGCAGACCGGCGGCGTTCAGGGCTGCGCGCAGGGTGATATTGCCGAACACCCGCGAACGCACCAGCACGGCATTGCGAAGCAGGCCGAGGTTGGTCTCGCAGGTGAGGCCGGAGAGGGTGTTGATGCGAACGGTGGGGTCGTTGTCGTCGTCGGCATCGAGCTGCGGGTGGATCTCGGGCCAGTAGCGCGAGAGCAGCTCTAGGATCAGTTCCAGGCTGTCGGCCAGGCCTTCGACGCCGCGCAAAGCCAGGCGGCTCTGCAGCAGGTAATGGGTGATGCGCAAATCCTTGCTGCGCTGCAGAAGGGCGTGACAGGCCTGTTCCAACTGGCGCCATTCGGGCGGCTCGGCAGGCTGAATGGCATCGCCCATGCTGCGCTCGGGACGCCCCAACGCATCGCGCTCGAGCTGGAGAAAGTCGCTGTCGTATTCCAGATCTTCACCACAGGGCGAAGTATCCGAAACGGCGGCGAGCAACAGCGAAGTCTCCACGGATTCGATCTCCTTATCGATTTGAACTGCGCCACATAAATGCCATAACTTCATCCTGGATGGCACTTCGCCAACTAACGATCGATGTTAATTGGCCACTACGCAATGTCGATTGTGTCGCGCATTTTTTAACTTAAAAATATACAAAGTCAAGGTACTATGGCGACCGTCCAGGGCCTTTGTGAACTTGGGCAAAGTTTCACCAAGTTGCGAGCTTGAACACATACTGGAATCTGGGAACAATAGTTAACATCGCGTGCTTCCGCGCTGCAGAGCACCGTTGAGGGACGTTTCACCATGGCTCACACCGGCCTGAAAGGCTCATGAATAAAGGCTTTCACGGCTTTCAAGGTGTTACCAGGAGCCGGGCAGGGAGGCCACATGGCGCTGCGCTTGACCATTACCAGCTATCACAAGATCACCCCCGGCCAATGTCCCGAGAAAACCTTGGAATATGGCGCGATGGCAATTGGCCGCGGTCCGGATAATGATTGGGTATTACCTGACCCGGCGCGCCTGGTTTCCTCGAAACATTGCCTTGTACAAAACAAGGACGGTCGCTACTACATCACCGACAACAGCACCAATGGTGTCGAGCTGGTCAAGGCCGGTATTCGCATGCAACGCGGCAACAGCGAACTTCTGCAGCATGGCGAAGTTATTCGAATCGGTGAATACGAAATTGAAGTAGCGCTGGAAAGTTCCATTGCAGAAGGCTCCGCGCCGTTTTCCAGTGCAGCGTCCGCAAGCAGTTTCGAAGCGCTGATGGCCAACCAGCAGGCCGCTCCGAGCAACCCTTTCGAGGCACCGGCCAACCCCTTCGATGCCTCGGCCAGCGCCCACCTGCAAAGCGTCGCTCCGCACGAGACATTGCCCGATCTGTTCGATTTTCTCGGCCCGAGCACAGCTGCTGCGCCGGCCCCCGTCGCCGACCATGTGCCCGCGCAGCAGCATGACTTCCGACCGCCGGAATTCAAGGCTCCTGCCCCGCCCATCGAACCCCAACCCACCCCCAGCGCCCCGGGCCTGATCCCGGATGACTGGAACCTGTTCGATGACATCGGGCCGGCAGCCGCTCCAGCTGCACCCTTGCCGGAACATGCCCCACCGCCGGAACCCTTCCAGCCGGCAGCTGCGCCGGTGCCGAGTCCCGCACCTGCTGCTCCGGTTGCTGCGCCGGTCACTCAGGCTCCAGACATCCAGCCGCAGACTGCACAGCCGGACGATGCACTGCTACAGGCCTTCCTGCGTGGGGCCGGGCTGGATCAGCTGCGCCTGGATGGCCAGCAGGCCGCCGCGCAGATGGAAAGCATCGGGCGCAGTTATCGCCTGATGGTCGAGGGCCTGATCGATGTACTGCGGGCGCGCAGCAGCCTCAAGGGCGAGTTCCGCCTGCAGCAGACCATGGTGCAGCCGGTGGAAAACAACCCGCTGAAGTTCGCGCCCAACGCCGAAGAAGCCCTGCTCCTGTTGCTGCGTGGCGGCAACTCGGCGTTCATGCCGGCGGATCAGGCCGTGCAGGACGGTTTCGAGGACCTGCGCGCCCATCAACTGGCCGTCATGGCGGGTGTGCAGGCCGCCATCCGTCACCTGCTGGCGCGTTTCGAACCGCAGGCACTGGAAGCACGCATGGGCAAGGGGGGCGGGCTCGCCAGCCTGCTGCCGGGCTCGCGCCAGGCTCAGTGCTGGCAGCAGTTCGTGGAGCTGTACGCGACCTTGTCGCGCGAAGCCGAAGACGATTTTCAGGACCTGTTCGGCCGCGAGTTCGGCCGGGCCTATGAGCAACATATCGCCCGTCAACGACGCCCCTGACGGCGTGGGCAAGGATGAACAACGTGCGACAACGACTTCTTCGGCCCGCTCTGCTGGGCCTGGTGCTGGCAGGGCTGGGCAGCGGCTGCAGCAAGGATGCGATGGACGGCAGCGCCGCCACGCAAGAATCGACCAGCGTCGTGCTGCAGCTGCAGGCAGGCGATGAGCTGAACCCTACCGTCGAAGGCTACAGCGCCCCGGTGCGTGTGCGCCTGCTGGAGCTGCGCAGCGCCGCCGCATTCAGCCGGACCGACTACTTCAGCCTCGCCGAACGCGCGGCAGCGACTCTGGGCGGCGAGCTGGTGGCCGAGGACGAATGGCTGGTCCATCCCGGCCAGACCCGGGAACTGAAACGCACGCTCGCCCCGGAAACGCGTCATCTCGGCCTGCTGGTCGGCTACCGCGAAATTGACCGGGCGCAGTGGCGCGTGGTGCTGGAGCCGAAGCAGGGCACCCGCAGCCATTACCGCATCGACCTCGGGACCCACGCCGCCAGCGCCGCTGAGCTCGCCGCGCCGTCCCGCCTCGACTCTCGCTAACAGGAGCCTGTATGTCCTGGAACAACCGTGTGATCTGGTCCGAAGGCATGTTCATCGGCACCCAGCATTTCCAGCAACATGATCGCTACCTGGAGGCTCTGATCGATGCCCGCAGCCGCCCACTGTCAGCCGCCGGCTGGGGTTTCGCCGAGCTGCAGCTGGATATCGGCCTGCTGGCACAGGGCAAGCTGGCCATCGTCAGCGCTCGCGGCCTGTTGCCCGACGGCACACCCTTCAACATCCCGCAGGATGACGTGGCGCCGGAGCCACTGGATATCCCCGACGACCTGCGCGACGGAGTCGTCTACCTGGCCCTGCCGCTGCGCCGGGCGGGTGTGCGCGACACCGTCGAAGCGGGTGAAGCGCTGGGCGGCGCGCGCTATCGCGGCCAGGTCCGCGAAGTGCGCGACGACAATGCGGCTTTCGAAAGCCGCGTACCGGTGATGGTTGGCGAACGCGCCCTGCGCCTGCTGACGGCCGCCGATGGCCTGCAGGAATACGCCGTACTGGGCGTAGCGCGCGTGCGCGAGAAACGCGCCGACCGCGCCCTGGTGCTGGACGAACAGTACATCCCGCCGCTGCTCGACGTAGCAGCCAGCGCGCCACTGGCTGCCTTTCGCGGCGAGCTGCTGGGCTTGCTGCATCAGCGCGGCGAAGCCCTGGCCGGGCGCGTGGTGGCCTCCAGCGCCGGCGGCGCTTCGGAAATCGCCGATTTCATGCTGCTGCTGCTGGTCAACCGCGCGCAGCCGCTGTTCGCCCATCTGGCCCAGTTGCAACCCTTGCACCCGGAGCGCCTGTACAGCGAATTGCTGGCGCTGGCCGGCGAGTTCGCCACCTTCTCCAACGCCGGGCGCCGGCCGCTGGAGTTCCCGCCCTACATCCACGATGACCTGCAGGCCAGCTTCACCCCGGTGATGCAGGCACTGCGTGAAGCCCTGTCGATGCTGATCGACAGCAAGGCCGTAGCCATTCCCATCGTCGAGAAGGCCTACGGCGTGCACGTCGCCATGCTGGCCGACCGCAGCCTGCTGGACAGCGCCAGCTTCATCCTCGTGGTCCGCGCCGACATGCCCGCCGAGACCCTGCGCGGGCGCTTCGGCCAGCAGAGCAAGATCGGCTCGGTGGAGCACATTCGCGATTTGGTCAACCTGCAGTTGCCGGGTATCAACCTGCTGCCGCTGCCGGTGGCCCCGCGGCAGATTCCGTTCCACGCCGGCTCGACCTACTACGAGCTCGACCGTGGCAGCGAACACTGGAAGCAGCTGGCGCATTCCGGCGGCTTCGCTTTCCACGTGGCGGGCGAATACCCCGGCCTGAACCTGTCCTTCTGGGCGATACGGGGCTAATCCATGACCGATCAAGACGACTGGCTGAACAAGCCGCCAGCACCTCAACCGGCGAACAACGATCGCACCCAGTTCATGCCGCGCCCCGGTGGCCGTGCTCCGCAGGCACCCGCTGAGGCCCCGGCAGCGCCGCTGCAGATGCCGGCAGCGCCACTACCGGCAGGCCAGGCCCGCGGCATGAACCCGCTGGAGCAGGCCGCCGGGCCGCTGCTCAGCATGCTCACCCGGCTGCGCAGCACCCTGGCCCATCCCGCGCCGGCCAGCCTGCGCGCGCAGCTGCTGGGTTACCTGCGCCAGTTCGAACAGCGCGCCGAGGCCGCCGGTGTGCCGCGCAACGACGTGCTGCTGGCGCGCTATGCGCTGTGCACCGCCCTCGACGAGGCAGTGTTGAGCACCCCCTGGGGCAGCACCAGCGAGTGGGGCAAGCAAAGCCTGCTGATCACCGTGCACAACGAAGCCTGGGGCGGCGAGAAGGTGTTCCAGCTGCTCGAACACTGCCTGCAAAGCCCGCGCGAACGGCTCGATCTGCTGGAGCTGCTGTACCTGTGCACCAGTCTCGGCTTCGAGGGTCGCTATCGGGTCATGCATGACGGTCGCAGCCAGCTGGAGGCGCTGCGCGAGCGCACCGCCGCGACCCTGCGCAGCGTGCGAGGCGAGCGCGAACACGAGCTGTCGCCGCACTGGCGCGGGGTCAGCGTGGCGCCGGATCGTCTGTCACGACTGCTGCCGCCCTGGGTCGGCCTGGCCGTAGCGCTGGCGTTGTTGCTGATGCTGCTGATGACGCTGCGGATGATCCTGGCGGCCGACGCCGAACCGGTATTCCGCCAGATCCACGCCCTGGGCGAGGTGCCGGTGCAGAGCATCGAACCAGCCGTGGTGAAACCGCGTGTAGTGGAGCGCCCGCGCCTGGCCACCTTCCTTGCCGAAGACATCCGCGCCAACCGCGTGGCGGTCGAGGATGGCGTCGACCGTTCGGTGGTGACCATCCGCGGCGACGAGCTGTTCAGCTCCGGCAGCGCCAGCATCCGTGACGACTTCCAGCCGTTGCTGCTGCGCATCGCCGAGGCGGTTGCCAAGGTCAAGGGCCAGGTGCGCATCACCGGCCACAGCGACAACCAGCCTATCGCCACGCTGCGCTTCCCCTCCAACTGGGCACTGTCGCGTGCCCGTGCCGAGGAGGTGCTGCAGATTCTCGCAGCGCGCACCGGCCAGGCCGAGCGCTTCAGCGCCGAAGGCCTGAGCGACACCGAACCGCTGGCATCCAATGCCACGGCCGAAGGAAGGGCGAAGAATCGCCGGGTAGAAATCACCGTGCTGGCGGAGGGTGTGGAGTGAAGGCGCTGTTCGGATTCATCACCCGCTGGGTCATCCCCGTGCTCGGGCTGATCGCCCTGAGCCTGATCATCTGGTTCGTCGGCCCCCTGCTCAATGCATTGCAGCCGGCCTGGACGCGCTGGACGCTGATCATCCTGCTGTTCGCCCTGTGGCTCGGCTGGCGCCTGTTCTGTCTGCTGCGCGAGCGCCAGCAGGAACGCAAGGTACTCGACGGCCTGGCGGCACAGGCAGCACCGGATGCCGCCAGTGTAGCCACCGCCGAGGAGCTGGCGACCCTGCGCCAGCGTATGGACGAAGCTCTGGCGCTGCTGAAAAAGGCGCGCCTGGGCGGCGATGAGCGACGCAACCTGTATC
>JAEYXX010000130.1 GCA_023431055.1 Pseudomonadota bacterium | reverse complement strand
CGCGATGCAGCAGCTTGCCGCGCGGGATGCCATTGGCGTCGATCAGCATCAGCTCGATGCTGCGCACCTCGGGGTGCTTGGCGAGGAAATCGCGGGCTTCCTGGGGATTGGCGAATTGCATGGTGGTTCTCGCAAAAGGTCGTGGGGCGCAGCTCATCTTGTGGGAGGGGCGTAGGGTGGATGACGCTTTTTCATCCACCTTTCACCGTGCGTGGTGGATGGATAAAGCGCCATCCACCCTACGGGCTGTATTACTCACGTGCACCGGGGATGGCCAGCAGCTCGGTGAGGGCCTGATCGAGCATGGCGATCAGCTTGTCCACATTCTCGGCCGTGGTGCTCGGGCAGCACAGGGTCATGTTGTGGAACGGCGTGATCAGGATGCCGCGATTGATCAGGTACAGGTGCAGGGCCATCTGCAACTCGTCATGGAATGCCGCTTCGGCCTCGGCGCCAGTGCGCGGCGGGGCGGGGCAGAACTGGAATTCACAACGCGCGCCCAGCTCGTTCACCGACCAATTGAGGCCGTGCTTGTCGATCAGCTGGCGCAAGCCTTCGGCCAGGCGTGCGGCCAGCGGCAGCATGTGGTCATAGGCGGCCTGGGTCATCACCTGTTCCAGGTTGGCGCGCATGCAGTGCATGGCCAGGGCGTTGGCCGACAGGGTGGTGCCCATGCCGCTGTGGCCGTGACCGTGGCTTGCCTCGCTGGCGCGTTGGCGAGCCTTGGTCATCGCTTCGGCCATCGCCGCGCTGCAACCGAAGACGCCACACGGTACGCCACCAGCGATGGGCTTGCCGACCACGAAGAAGTCCGGATCCAGGCCCCACAGGCGCGTGCAGCCGCCGATATCGGTGGAGATGGTGTGCGTCTCGTCGATGATCAGCAGACTGCCGTGCTTGCGCGTCAGCTCGCGGCACTTCTGCAGGAACCCCGGATCGGGCAGCACCATGCCGATATTGGTCATTGCCGGCTCGCAGAGCAGGGCGCAGACATCGCCCTGAGCCAGCGCCGCTTCCAGCGCAGCGACGTCGTTGAAGGGGATGGCGCGGCTGTGCTCGGTCAGGTCGTAGGCCTGGCCGACCAGGCCGGACCGGTGCACGGTCTGGCCATCGCGATGGCGCACCATCACGTCGTCGACAGTGCCGTGGTAGCAGCCGTCGAACACCAGCAGGGTCTTGCGCTGGGTGATCGCGCGGGCCCAGCGCAGCACATAGCGATTGGAATCTGTTGCCGTGGCGGTCACCTGCCAGAAAGGTAGACCGAAGCGCTGGGCCAGCAGCTCGCCGCAGACCACTGCGTCCTCGCCGGGCAGCATGGTAGTCAGACCGTTATTGGCCTGCTCGGCGAGGGCGCGCGCGACCGGGTCGGGCGAGTGGCCGAACATGGTGCCGGTGTCGCCCAGGCAGAAGTCGACGTATTCGTGACCGTCCACATCGAAGAAGCGCGCGCCCTTGGCGCGTTCGACGAACAGCGGTACCGGCGTCGACCAGTCGGCCATCCAGTGCATCGGCACGCCGCCGTATAGCGAGTGACGGGCGCGTTCGGCCAGGGCCACCGACTTCGGATTGCGCTCGAGAAAGCGCGCGCGCTCACGGGCAGCGAAGGTTTCCACGGCGGTTGGGGCAATACCACTGGCAGTCATCTTGAACACCTCGTTCGAATTTCTACACATGGTATTTTGTGATCACAGAAATTACAAGTTATCCGCATATACGCAAAATGAGTTAATATTTTGCCAGTTCTGTGATCACAGAATATCGATGAAACGCTATATCCATCACTCACTCCATTGGAGAACGCCATGCGCGACTGCCTACTGACCCTGTCCCAACTGCCTGCGCCGCCACAAGGACGTTGAAACCATGAGCGACAATCTGCAGGAACAGTTGTACCAACGTATTCGTGAGGGCCTGCTGGCCGGCCGCTTCCAGCCGGGGCAGGCCTTGAAGATCCGCGACCTGGCGGCCGAGTGGGGCACCAGCCCGATGCCGGTGCGTGCAGCCTTGCAACGGCTGGTGGCCGAGGGTGCGCTGGAAGGCGAGCAGCAGCGCTCGGTGCGCGTGCCGTCGATGACTCGCGAACGCTACGAGAATATTTTCCAGGTACGCCTGGCGCTGGAGGGGCTGGCCGTCGAACTGGCAACCCCGCGCCTGGCAGCCGATGACCTCGCCACGCTGCGTGATTGCGTCAAGAGCATGGACAGTGCCATCGAGCAGCGCCAGGTGCAGGCTTACCTCAACGCCAACAGTCAGTTTCACCTGCACCTATACGGCGCCTGCGGCAATCCGGTGTTGCTGCGTTCGATCGAGTCGCTGTGGCTGCAGATCGGGCCATGCCTCAATCGCCTGTTCACTGAAGCCGACCTTTCGCTGCGGCTCAATGACTTTCATGAAGACGCCTTCGCTGCCATCGAGGCCGGCGATGCCAAAGCCGCGCGGCAGGCGATGGAGCAGGATCTGTTCTACTTTGCGCGCTTTTTGCTCAACCTGCTGGCGCTGGAGCAGGGCGAGAGGTGAGTGCGATGTTTGCGTAACTCACTTGACGAGGCTAGCGGCTCAAGCCCCTCCCACGGTGCCGAGGGTCGGCTACAGATGGTGGGAGGCGCTTTAGCGGCGACGCTGCTCAGCTCTCCAGCCAGACGTCGCGGCACCAGTGCCAGACCGAGTCCCAGCTTTCGTCGGTCAGTTCGCCTTCGTCGCCGTCCCATAGCCAGACCTGGCCTTCGACGTCCACGGCGTAGTAGTCGCGACCGTCCTGGCACAGCGGCACCAGATCGCGTGGCAGGCCGAGGTCCCACGCTACCGAGGCGACTTCCGGCAGGTAGGTGTGCGAATGCGGGTCGCTGGCGGTCACCGGCTCCAGGCGGCCATAGACCACGTCGCTGACCTTGAGCAGGAATTCGCGCAGCTCGAAGGGCAGGTGGATGAGGATCTGCTCCTGGATTTCCACCAGGGTTTCCTCGTCCGGCAGCTCCAGCGGCACCGGGACGGGTTCGTTGAGTTCGCGCAGCTGTTCGATGACTTCTTCCACGGCGTCGGCTCCTCGTTTGCGGATCGGCTTTATACAGTAGCTGGCGCACCGAGTGTAAACATGTCGCCGTCATCGGATAATGCTGCTTTTGCGGAGCCCTACCATGTCGTCCGTCACCTGGCACTGCCTGCACCACAGCGAACTCGATACCGCCACCCTCTATGAACTGCTGGCGCTGCGCACACAGGTGTTCGTGGTCGAGCAGAACTGCCCCTATCTGGAAACCGATGGCCAGGATCTGGTCGGCGATACCTGCCATCTGCTGGCGCGTGACGAGTCAGGATTGGTGGGCTATCTGCGTTTGCTCGACCCGCAGCGCATGGGCGGCGAGGTGGTGATCGGAAGGGTGGTGATCGCCGAGCGGGCGCGTGGCAGCGGCCTGGGCCACCGACTGATGGAGCAGGCTCTGGCCGAGTGCAGCCGGCACTGGCCTGGCGTTGCGGTGTATCTCTCGGCGCAGGCGCACCTGCAGGGCTACTACGGGCGTCATGGCTTCGTGGCGGTGACCGAGGTCTATCTGGAAGACGACATCCCGCATATCGGCATGCGCCGGGCCGCTACTGAGCTGTCGTGATGGGGCGGTCGCCGCTGAAGTGCCTCCCACGGGGCTGATCGTAGGAGCGGCTTTAGCCGCGATGACTGGGGAAACGAAAAACCCCGGGCTTGCCCGGGGTTTTTCATGCGTTGCTCAGAATCAGTTCTGGCGAATGCCGGCGATCAGCCAGGGCTGGTTGTCGCCCTGGGCGCGTTCCAGGCGCCAGCTTTCGCTGAACGGTTCGCCCTGGTCGAAGCGCGAGGTCTTCGACACACCGCTGAAGGTCAGGGTGGCGATGGTCTTCTCGGCGTTGTCGTCGACGCCATCGAGCTGAACCTGAAGGTCGTCGATGTAGGTGGACTGGAAGCCGTCACCCAGCTCGGCGCGCTCGCGCTTGAGGAAGTCCAGCAGTTGCGGGGTGACGAACTCGGCGATCTTGTCCATTTCGTTCGCGTCCCAGTGCTGCTGCAGGTTCATGAAGTGCTCACGACCGGCGGCCAGGAAGCTCTGCTCGTTGAACCAGGCCGGGGCGTTGATCACCGGAGCAGCCGAGGCCAGGCGAGCGCCGAAGATATTGCTGCCGGCTGCCGGAGCGTTGTCGACATGCGGCATTTCACGCTGGTAGGGCGCACCGGCAGCGGCCATTTGCGGCTGCTGGCGAGCGCGACGAGCGGCGAGGAAGCGGAAGATCAGGAAGGCGATCAGGCCGAAGATCAGGAAGTCCATGATCTGCAGGCCTTCGAAGCCGTCACCCATGAACATAGAGGCCAGCAGGCCACCAGCGGCCAGACCGGCCAGCGGGCCGAGCCAGCGCGAAGCGCCGCTGGCGGCAGCGGCAGGCTGCTGGCGGCCGGGAGTCGGGGCAGCCTGTTGAGCTGGCGGCGTGGCCTGACGAGTCTGGTGGCTGGGAGCGGAGCCGAAGGATTTGCCACCGCCAAAACGCTTGGCGTGGGCTTCGAAGCTGAAGGTCAGTGCCAGGCACAGCACCATGGCGATACTGAGGAAACGCTGCATCACGGTTTTCTCTCTTGTGGAAAAGCTTGGTCGGCATCTTGCCCGTCATGGGTTGGCATGACCAGTGACAGAATGTTTCCTGCTTTTGCCTGCAGGGCGAGCACCCTGAATATGTTCGAGTGGCCCGGATGCAATCCGGGAAGGCCCGCAACCACGGCCCGGATTTCATCCGGGCTACGGGCGTTGCAGCAGCAGAGGCAGCGGACCGCAGCGCAACTGGCCACGCAGAAAGGCGCGGAAGGTTGCTGCGTCTTCTTCGGGATGGCGCAACCAGTGCACGAAGCTGCGCAGATAGGCATTGGTGAGCAGGGTTTCTTCGGCGATACGGTGCAAATGCAGGCTCTGCCGCCCGGCCGCTTCGCGCCACCACTGCACGGTGCGACTGATGCGCATCAGGCCGAGCACCTGCAGATGAATGTGCCCGGGTTCGAGCTTGTACAGCAGCATCTGCCCGGTCACTGCGCGATGGGCGGCCAGGCTGTCGAGCCAGGCCTGTAGGCAGCCTTCCAGGCGCTGCTCGGCGTTCAGATGGTGCAAATCGGGATTTCGAGCGTAACCGAGCATGGCCTGGTCGGCGCGGTCGAACCAGGCCTCCACCAGGTCATCCTTGTCGCGGTAATGGCGGGCGATATCGTCCAGGCCGATCTCCAGCGCCGCGGCCACCTCGAACAGATGCAGGCGCTCCCAGCCGCAGATGTCGGCCAGTTGCAGGGCGGTATCGAGGATGTGGGCAGGGTCGGTCGGCTTTTTCTTCATCCCTGAAGTATGGTCGCCAGCAGACGAGGTGGCGCCCGGAACGACAAACGGAACCCGAGGGCTCCGCATATAGATTTAATCGCTGTGCGCTAGGCTCAGCGCCAGTCGTACAGCTCCTTTTCCGACAGCGCATGCATCGAGGTGGCCAGCGCCTGGAAGGCCTGCATCGAGGCCCAGATACGACCATTGAGTTCGCTCTGCGCCGCCAGGTCGCCGAGCACCTGTTCGGTCTCGTGCTGCATGGCCTGCAGTACCTCGTCGGGGAAGCGCTTGAGCAGCGTGCCGCTCTTCTTCAGCTCGTCCAGCGCCAGGGCGTTGTGGAAGACGTAGTCGTCCATCATGTCCTGGGTCGCTGCGCGGGCTGCCTCGGTGACGATGGCCTGCAGGTCGGCCGGCAGGGCGTCGTAAGCCTTCTGGTTGATCAGCAGCTCGAGCACCGACTGCGGCTCCTGCCAGCCCGGGTAGTAGTAGTACCTGGCTGCCTTGTGCAGGCCGAAGGCCAGGTCGTTGTAGGGGCTGACCCAGTCTGTCGCATCGATGGCACCGGTCTGCAAGGCGGTGAAGATCTCGCCGCCAGGCATCACCACGGTGGTCGCACCAAGGCGGCTCCACACTTCGCCGCCGAGGCCCGGCATGCGGATCTTCAGGCCCTTGATGTCATCCAGGCTGTTGATTTCCTTGTTGAACCAGCCACCCATCTGCATGGTGCTGTTGCCGGCGGTCAGCGGCTTGAGGCCGAAGGGCGCGTAGGCTTCGTCCCACAGCGCCTGACCACCGCCCTTGCTGAGCCAGGCGTTCATTTCCAGGGTGGACAAACCGAAAGGCACCGCACCGAAGAACTGCGCCGCTGGCACCTTGCCCTTCCAGTAGTAGGGCGTGCCGTGGCCCAGCTCGGCGGTGCCGCGGGAGACAGCGTCGAACACTTCCAGCGCCGGTACCAGCTCGCCAGCGGCGTAGACCTTGATGGTCAGGCGCCCGCCACTCATGGCGTTGACGCGTTCGGCCAGGCGTTCGGCGGCGGTGCCGGTGCCGGGCGCGTTCTTCGGCCAGGTGGTGACCATCTTCCAGTGGAAGGTCTGGGCGGGTGCGGCGGCTTGCTCGGCCGGCGCGGAGTCGTCCTTGCAGCCGATCAGGCCAACGGCGAGCAGGGGCAGGAGAAGCAGGGTGGAAAAGCGCATGGGATGGCTTCCAGATATTTTTGTAGGAGCGAATTCATTCGCGATCCTGCTGGTACGGCGCCAACCCCATCGCGAATGAATTCGCTCCCACAAGGGCAAAAAGCCTTGTGGGAGCGGCAGCAGCTTAACGCCAGTTGTACAGCTCTTTCTCGGTCAGCGCCTGCATGGCGCTGGCCTCTTCGAGGAAGGCCTTCTGCGAGGCCCAGATGCGGCCGTTGAGATCGTTCTCGGCAGCCAGGGACTCGAGCACCAGGTTGGATTGCTCGCGCATGGCTTGCAGCACCTCGTCCGGCAGGCGCTTGAACTGCACGCCTTCGCTCTTCAGGCTCTGCAGCGCCTTGGCGTTGTTGAACACGTAGTCGTCCATCATGTCCAGGGTCGCGGCGCGCGCGGCTTCGACGACGATGGCTTGCAGGTCGGCTGGCAACGCGTCGAAGGCCTTCTGGTTGACCATGGCCTCGACCACCGCCTGCGGCTCCTGCCAGCCCGGGAAGTAGTTGTACTTGGCAGCCTTGTGCAGGCCGAAGGCCAGGTCGTTATAGGGGCCGACCCAGTCGGTGGCATCGATGGCACCGGTCTGCAGGGAGGTGAAAATCTCGCCGCCCGGCAGGTTGACGGTAATCGCACCCAAACGGCTCCAGACTTCGCCGCCGAGGCCCGGCATGCGGATCTTCAGGCCTTTGATGTCGTCCAGGCTGTTGATTTCCTTGTTGAACCAACCGCCCATCTGCATGGTGGTGTTGCCGGCGGACAGCGGCTTCACACCATAGGGCGCGTAGGTTTCGTCCCACAACGCCTGGCCACCGCCGTGGCTGAGCCAGGCGTTCATTTCCAGGGTGGAGAGGCCGAACGGCACGCTGCTGAAGAACTGCGCAGCCGGGACCTTGCCCTTCCAGTAGTACGGGGTACCGTGGCCCATCTCGGCGGTGCCGCGGGAGACGGCATCGAACACTTCCAGGGCGGGAACCAGCTCACCAGCGGCGTAGACCTTGACGGTCAGGCGCCCGGCGCTCATGGCGTTGATGCGCTCGGCCAGACGCTCGGCGGCGGTGCCCAGGCCCGGGAAGTTCTTCGGCCAGGAGGTGACCATCTTCCAGTGGATGGTTTCGGCCGGCTTGGCGGCGGCTTGCTCGCTGGCAGCCTTTTCTTCTTTGCAGCCAACCAGGCCGATGGCGGCGATCAGCGCCAGAGCGGCGCCGAACAGATTGCGGCGATTCATCGATTATCTCCAGATACGGTAGGTACTCAGAGCCTATTCACGAGCATGCGAGCTAGAGTCCTACAAGGCAAAAATAGGCGAGGAACGGTCGGAGTCGCGGGCGACTGTACTTTTGTACATGAGCATTCCAAGCCTGTTATTAACGCAGTAGGGCCAACGCGCAGCTGATCGTGCATAGGCTCTTCACACGGCTTCCAGCTTGGCGTACGCCAGCATCAGCCACTTGCTGCCTTCGTTTTCAAAATTTACCTGCACCCGTGCCTGTGCGCCGGCCCCCTCGAAATTGAGGATGGTGCCCTCGCCGAACAGACTGTGGCGTACGCGCTGGCCCAGGTTGAAGGGCGTCTGCGGCACGGCGCTGCCGGCGAACAGGCTGCCACCGCTCATCGAGCTGGTGCTTACCGGACGGCTGACGCTATTGCTGAGGCGTACTTCCTGAATCAGCGGTGCGGGGATTTCGCGGACGAAGCGCGACACCTTGTTATAGGTCTCGCTACCGTAGAGACGCCGGGTTTCGGCGTAGCTGATCACCAGCTTCTGCATGGCACGGGTAATGCCGACATAGGCCAGGCGGCGTTCTTCTTCCAGTCGGCCCGGTTCTTCCAGGCTCATCTTGTGTGGAAACAGACCCTCTTCCATGCCAACCAGGAATACCAGCGGGAATTCCAGGCCCTTGGCGCTGTGCAGGGTCATCAGTTGAATGCTGTCCTCGTTCTCGGCGGCCTGGGTGTCCCCGGCCTCCAGCGAGGCGTGGGTGAGGAAGGCTTGCAGCGGGGTCAGCTCGTCGTCTTCGTCATTCTCGAAGGCGCGCGCGGCGCTGACCAGTTCCTCCAGGTTCTCCACCCGGGCCTGGCCCTTCTCGCCCTTTTCCGCCTCGTGATAGGCGAGCAGGCCGCTCTGCTCGATGACCACCTGGGTCATCTGGTGGAGGGGCATGGCCATGACCTTCTCGGCCAGGCCTTCGATCAGCTCGATAAAGCCGCCCAGCGCGCTGGCAGCCCGGCCTGGCAGGGCCTTGTTGGCCAGCATCAGGCGGATCGCCTCCCACATGTGTACGTCGTGGGCGCGGGCGTACTCGCGGATGCTCTCGATGGTCTTCTCGCCGATGCCGCGCGCCGGCACGTTGACGATGCGCTCCAGCGCCGCGTCGTTGCCGCGCCCGTCGAGCAGACGCAGATAGGCCATGGCGTTCTTGATCTCGGCGCGCTCGAAGAAGCGCTGGCCGCCGTAGATGCGGTAGGGGATGCGCTCGCGCAGCAGCGCCTCTTCCAACACCCGTGACTGGGCGTTGGAGCGATAGAGAATGGCGATCTCGCTGCGCTTGAGGCCGTCCTTGCGCAGGGCGTCCTCGATGGTTTCGACTACGTAGCGCGCTTCGTCGTGTTCGTTGAAGGCCGCGTACAGGGCCAGCGGCTCGCCGTCACCGCCGTCGGTCCACAGCTCCTTGCCGAGGCGCCCGTTGTTGTTGGCGATCAGGGCGTTGGCGGCCTTGAGGATGCCGGCGGTGGAGCGGTAGTTCTGCTCCAGGCGGATCACCTGGGTGTCGGGGAAGTCGCTGGAGAACTGCTGGATGTTCTCGATGCGCGCGCCGCGCCAGCCGTAGATCGACTGGTCGTCGTCGCCCACCACCATCAGGCTGTCGCCGCCCTTGGCCAGCAGGCGCAGCCAGGCGTACTGCACGGCGTTGGTGTCCTGGAACTCGTCCACCAGGATATGACGGAAGCGCCGCTGGTAATGCTCGAGCAGGCCCGGCTTGTCGCGCCACAGGTCGAGGGCGCGCAGCAGCAGCTCGGAGAAGTCGATCACCCCGGTGCGTGCGCAGGCCGCCTCGTAGGCCTCGTAGATGCCGCGCATGGTGGCGAGGAACAGGTCACCGCCGGCCTGGATGTGCTGCGGGCGGAAGCCCTCATCTTTCTGCCCGTTGATGAACCACTGCGCCTGCTTGGCCGGCCAGCGCTGTTCGTCCAGGCCCAGCTCGCGAATCACCCGCTTGATCAGGCGCTGCTGATCGTCGGAGTCGAGAATCTGGAAGTTCTCGGCCAGCCCGGCT
Source organism: Pseudomonadota bacterium (assembly GCA_023431055.1). Taxonomy (GTDB): domain Bacteria; phylum Pseudomonadota; class Gammaproteobacteria; order Pseudomonadales; family Pseudomonadaceae; genus Aquipseudomonas. Next base: position 27,286 of record JAEYXX010000130.1, on the reverse strand, counting down.
TCCTGCCAGTGCGCCCGCAGCAGGCGATGGGCCAGGCCGTGGAAGGTGCCGACCCACATGCCGGCCGGGTTGTGGCCGAGCATCTGTTCGATGCGGTGGCGCATCTCGGCGGCTGCCTTGTTGGTAAAGGTCACCGACAGGATCGAATGAGGCGAGGCGCCCATCGCCTGGATCAGGAAGGCGATGCGGTGCACCAGCACGCGGGTCTTGCCCGAGCCGGCGCCGGCCAGCACCAGCTGGCGGCCGAGCGGAGCGGCCACGGCCTGGACCTGGGCGTCGTTGAGCGAAGCGAGGAGGAGTTCGGGGTCGTTTTGCATCGCGGCATTCTAGGGGGCGCGGCAGGGGAGGGCAAACCGTCGGCTGGGTGAGGCGAAACCGGCTGGATCTAACCGACGACCGGCAGGTCAGGGCGCAGAGGTACGCGTCTGGCGGCCAAAGGCCATCATGGCTGATAGGGGCTCACCAAAAGTTGGGCGCCAAGCTGTGAAATTGCCCACATCTTTGTTGGGCACAGCGTCTGTCTCGGGTATTCTCCCTCGACGTCAGGGTTGAGGGCGCCGATAGTTCTCTCGCACACCCTTAGGCAACCATTACAAGAACATCGCCTATGACCGCCACGACTAGCGCCGTAGTTCAAGAGGTGACGCTGGACCCGCATCAGGCTGAACGTCAGTTCGCCACGGATATTGCCGTCGAGCGTACCCGACTGTTGTTTCAGGGCTCGCGTCTGCCCACTTTGCTCATGCTGCTGGTCGGGCTGGCCTGCAGCCTCTTGCTGTGGAGTCAGCAGAGTGCGCCATTGCTTGCGGCCTGGCTGGGCTGGGTGGTGTTGCTGGTGCTGCTGCGCCTGACCCAGGTGAATGCCTTCAACCAGGCGCTGCCCAGCCGTCAGGCCGAGCCCTACTGGCGGCGTATCTTCCTCTTCGGTGCCGGTGCCTCCGGCCTGACCCTCGCCTTCGCCGTGATCGTCCTGGTGCCGGCCGATGTGTTCTATCAGCAGGCGCTGGTCTATGGCCTGATCGCCGCGGCGATTCTTTCGGCCAGCGTCGCCTATGCCGTCAGCCTGTCCGCCTTTCTGAGTTTCGCCTTGCCCTGCCTGGTGCCTTCGGCGGCCTTCCTGCTGCTGGCCGACAACAGCATGCAACGCGGCTGGGGTTTGCTCGGGGTGATTCTGTTTCTCGCTCTGCTGGTGGTGGCCTGGCAGGTCAATCGCCTGGTGCAGCGCAGCCTGCTGCAGCGTTTTCACAACCTGGCGCTGATCAGCAACCTGGAACATGCCAAGCAGCGTGCCGAGGGGCTCAACGAGGAGCTGGCGCGCGAGGTGGAGCAGCGCCGTCGTGCCGAACGCGAATTGCGCGGCGCCCATGGCGCGCTGGAAATGCGCGTGGCCGAGCGCACGCTGGAACTGGACGAGGCGACCCACGCCCTGGGCAAGAGCCAGGCGCGTCTGGCCCTGGCTCTGGAGGCCAGTGAGCTGGGCCTGTGGGACTGGGATCTGGACAGCGACCAGGTGCACCATTCGCACCTGCGCGAGCTGTTCGGCCTGGAGCCGGAGCAGGTGCAGGTGATGCTGCGCGACCTGACCCCGCGTCTGCACCCGGACGATCTGCCACGGCTGCGCCGGGCGCTGGTCCAGCATCTCAAGGGGCGCAGCGAGGATTATCAGATCGAGTACCGCGTGCGCCATGTCGATGGCCACTGGGTCTGGGTCGAAGACCGTGGCCGCGCCGTCGAGCGCGACGCCGCCGGTCGTGTGCGACGCATGCTCGGCACGCGACGTGACGTCAGCGCGCGGCGTCAGCAGGAGCAGCAGCAACTTCTGGCCGCCACCGTGTTCGAGGCGGCCAGCGAAGGCATCTTCATTCTCGACCCCGACTACCGCGTGCTGGCGGTCAACCGCGCCTTCAGCGCGGTGACCGGCTATAGCAGCGAGGAAGTGGTCGGGCGCAGGGTGACCAGCCTGTTCGGCAGTCGTGAGATGAGCCGGCAATACCAGATGATCCGCCAGGAGCTGGACGGCAACGGCACCTGGCAGGGCGAACTGATCGAGACGCGCAAGAGCGGCGAGCTCTACCCGCAATGGCTGCAGCTCAATCTGGTGCGTGATACCAGCGGGCGGCCCAGCCATATCGTCGGTTTCTTCGCCGACCTGACGGCGCGGCGCGAGGCCGAGGAACGTCTGCGCTACCTGTCGCACTACGACGAACTCACCGGCATGGCCAACCGCAGCCTGTTCAAGGAGCGCCTGCATGAGGCCAGCCAGCGCGCGCGGCAGAGCGGTCGCAGCATCGCCCTGGTGCACATCGATCTGGACCGCTTCAAGCTGCTCAACGACAGCCTCGGGCATGAGGTGGCGGACCAGTTGCTGCGCCAGATAAGCCGCCGCCTGACCCAGACTGTACCCGAGGCCGACTGCATCGCGCGGCTGTCGGCTGATGAATTTGCCATCATCCTCGATGCCTATGGCAGCCTTTCCAGCCTGGCGCGGGTTGCCAGTCGGCTGCTGGCCAAGTTGCGCGTGCCGATGACCGTCGGCGGGCACGAGCTGGTGATCAGTGCCTCGCTGGGCATCAGTCTGCTGCCGGACTACGCCCGCGAGATCAGCGCACTGATCAGCCAGGCCAACATGGCCGTGCAACATGCCAAGCACCTGGGTGGCAACACCTTCCAGTTCTTCACCGATAACCTGCAGGCCTGCACCCTGGAGCGCCTGCAGCTGGAGAACCAGCTGCGCAAGGCCATCGACGAAGGCCAGCTGGAGGTGTTCTACCAGCCCAAACTGAACCTCGCCGACGACCAGCTCAATGCTGCCGAGGCGCTGGTGCGCTGGCGCCATCCGCAACAGGGCATGGTGCCGCCGAGCGAGTTCATCGGTCTGGCCGAGGAAACCGGGCTGATCGCACCGATTGGCGAGTTCGTGCTGCGTCAGGCCTGCCAGCAGGCGTGTGAATGGCAGCGTCAGGGGCTGGCGAAAATCCGTGTGTCGGTGAACATCTCGGTGCATCAGCTGCGCCAGGGCAACCTCACCAGCCTGGTGCGTCAGGTGCTCGAAGAAACCGGCCTGGCGCCGCAATATCTGGAACTGGAGCTGACCGAAAGCCAGCTGCTGGACAACGTCGACAGCGTCATCGTCACCTTCCGCCAGCTGCGCGAACTGGGGGTCAAGCTGGCCATCGACGACTTTGGCACCGGCTATTCCTCGCTCAGTTACCTCAAGCGCTTCCCGGTGCATTACGTGAAGATCGACCAGACCTTCATCCGCGACCTGTCGCCCGTCGGCGAGGATGCGGCGATCACCCGCGCCATCATCGCCATGGCCCACAGCCTGGAACTGAAGGTGGTGGCCGAGGGCGTGGAAACCCAGGCGCAGATGGATTTTCTCAAGAGCCAGAATTGCGATGAGATCCAGGGTTTCCTGATCAGCCGCCCGGTAGAGGCTGGCGCCTTCGCCGAACTGCTACGCGCGCAGATCGACCACCCGCTGGATTGAGCGGCGTTTGCTCTCTACCCAGGGCGGTCCGCGATGAGCCGGCGTGACCGGCGCAAAGATGGCTGTGCCATCACGGCCACTACGAGATGCTGCAGGCCCCGGTCACGACAAGGAGCACCCGATGGCCAAAGCCCCCTCCCTGAGCATGGCGCAGCGCCTGTTGCTGGCCTCGCAGAGCATGGCGCCCGTAGCCGTGAAGGCGGCGCTGGTGCAGAAACTCGGGCCCGAGCAGGCCGCGCAGCTGTCGCCGCACATGGCGCCGGCGCAACTGCGCGAGCTGATTCTCGAGCTGCCCATCGACTTTCTCGCCCAGGTCACCACTCACCTCGATCCGCAACTGATCCTGCCAACCTACCTAGCCTTGCCGGACGAGTTGCATCTGCAGGTGGCGCGCCAGCTGTGCCTGATCGGCGCCTTCGCCACCGCCGCGCGTTACGCCGAATGCCTGTCGCCAAGGCAGGTGAAGATGCTGATCTACGGCATCAACGATGCCGACCACGTGCTGCAGATCGCGCGGCATATCGTCGATATCGAGCTGATCGTGCAGAGCCTGCGCAGCTTCTCCACCGGCTACCTGTGCAAGCTCACCGAGGCGGCCGCAGCCGACGACAACCTGGCCATCGCCGTGCGCGTACTCGGTGGCCTGGCGCTGTCACGCCAGGCCGATGTCTGTGCTCATCTCGAGCCGGCGCTGGTGCAGCAGTTGTTGCCGCAGCTGCTGCAGGCCAACGACGCGCTGCGCGAGCTGCTGCCCGAACGGCTGTTCGAGGCCTCGGCGATCTAGCGCTGCCGCGCCCTCATTTGGCGAACAGCTGGCCGATGTCCTTGAACGCCTTGAACTCCAGAGCGTTGCCACAGGGATCGAGAAGGAACATGGTCGCCTGCTCGCCGACCTGGCCCTTGAAGCGCACGTAGGGCTCGATGACGAACTGCGTCTCGCGGCTACGCAGGCGCTCGGCCAGCGCCTCCCAGTCGGCCCAGCCGAGCACCACACCGAAGTGCGGCACCGGCACGTCATGGCCATCCACCGGGTTGCTTACGGCCGCTTCCTGATAGGCCATCTTCGGCGCCTCGTGGATCACCAACTGGTGGCCGAAGAAATCGAAATCGACCCAGTGCTCGCTGCTGCGACCCTCGGCGCAGCCGAATACCTCGCCGTAGAAATGCCGAGCGGCAGCCAGGTCGTAGACGGGAATCGCCAAGTGAAAGGGAGCAAGGGCCATCACGTAATACCTCTGTCGAGTTTTTTCTCCAGCCTATCAACAGCGAAATTGTGGGAAAGCGAATATTGTTGCTAACAAGCTCAAATAATTTTGATCATTCGAGGCGCCGATGCTGCGCGAGCTGAAAACCTTCGTCACCGTCGCTCGCCTGGGCACCTTCGCCGCTGCCGGCCAGCAGGTGGGGTTGACCCAGTCGGCGGTCAGCGCGCAGATGCGCGTATTGGAGCAACACCTGGGTGTACGCCTGTTCGACCGCAGTGGCCGCGCCGCTGTGCTCAACGCCGCGGGCCGCCACGCCCTGCCGCTGGCCGAGCAGATGCTCGCGCTGTATGCGCAGATGGCGCTGCCACAGGCTGCCGATCAATGGCAGGGCGAGTTGCGCGTCGGTGCCATCGCTACCTTGCAGACTGGTCTGCTGGCCGAGGCTTTACCGCGTTTTCGCCAGCTGGCACCGCTCGTCGAGCTGAAGCTGGTGCCGGGCGTTTCCCTACAGCTGTTCAGCCAATTGGATGCCGGCGAGCTGGACCTGGCCCTGTTGATCAAGCCGCCGTTCGCCTTACCCAAGGAAATCCTCGAAGTGCCGCTGGCGCAGGAGCCTTTCGTGCTGATCGCGCCGCTGGACGTGCCGGGCGACGACCCGCTGCGGCTGCTCGCGGAGCAGCCCTTCGTGCGCTACGACCGCGCCTCGTTCGGCGGTCGTCAGGTCAGCCGTTTTTTGCGCGAGCAGCGCCTGAACGTACACGAGACGCTGGAGCTGGATGAGCTGGACGCCATCGTGCGCCTGGTGGAAAACGGCATGGGCGTGGCCCTGGTGCCACGCGCCGGCCTGTGGCTGCAGCGGCCGACGCGACTGCGGGTGATCGAGCTGGGCGAGCTGACCTTCAACCGTGAACTGGTTGTCCTGGTGCGTCGTGCGCAGCGGCAGCCGGCGCTGGATTGTCTGTTGAGCTGCCTGGGATCATAGAATTGAAAATGGTTCTCAATAAAAATAAGATGCCGCTTTCCTCTCGCCCAAGACCAGGGATGCACGATTGTCGGACTTGGATCTCAAAGGCCTGTTCCAGAAGCACGCCAAGGCCCTTCATAACTTTCTGCTGAGTAAGAGTCGCGACCCGCAGTTGGCTGCGGACCTTACGCAGGAGAGCTTTCTGCGCCTGGCCGAACAGCGTGATGGCGGGCGCATCGACAATTCGCCGGCTTATCTCTTTCGCACGGCCAGCAACTTGTTGATCGATCATCAGCGTCAGCAGATTCGGCGCAAGACCGATCTGCTTGGCGAGGATGTGCTGCATGAGGTCGAGGCCGGGGGCAGTTCGCTGGACGATATCACCGCAGCGCGCCAGGGGCTCGAACGCCTGCAACGGGCGATTGCCGAGTTACCGCCACGCACCCAGGAAATCTTCCGCCTCAACCGTCTTGAAGGCCTGACGCATGCTCAGGTGGCGCGTCAGCTAGGCATTTCCGACAGTTCGGTGCAGAAGCATCTGGCCCGTGCCCTGGCGCACGTGATGGAGCGTCTGGTCGAGGCTGGCGAGCAGGCATGAGTGAGCATTACGGTAAAATCCCTCGTCGCGCGTCATTACTGAAGACGGGCGTGTGCCACCCAAGCCGCAACGACCTATAACGAGAATCGAGAGTGAGCGTGATTAGCCAAGATCCGCAGCAGCGGAGTATCCGCGAGGCGGCTGCCGAATGGGCTGTAATGCTCGCCGGCGGTTCGCTCGATGATCGTCAGCAAGAGGCGTTGCAGCAATGGCTGCTGGCCGACGCCCGCCATGCCGAGGCGCTGGTTTTCGCTCAGCGCACCTGGGCGGCGCTGGGTCGTTTGCCGGCCGAGAAACCAACAGCGCACCGCGTAGCTGCTGTCGCGGCGAATGTATCGCGCCGTCCCAGGCGAAACGCTCGGCTGCGCCGCTGGGGCACGGCGGCCTGCCTGACGCTGTTGCTTGGTGGTCTGGGGCTTAGCCAGGGCGAGCGCATGCTGTTGCCATTTCTGGCTGACCACCATACGGCCAGTGGTGAGGTGCGCAGCCTGACCTTGTCCGATGGCAGCGAAGTCATCCTCGACAGCGCCAGTGCCATTCGCCTCGACTATTCCGCCGACCAGCGCCGAGTGGAACTGCTTGCGGGAGCTGCGATCTTCAAAGTGGCGCCGCAAGCCGGTCGGCCCTTCGTCGTCGAGGCTGCGGGTGGCACTGCGCAGGCTCTGGGTACCCGTTTCCTGGTGCAGCATGAAGCGCGCGGCGGCGCGCTGGTCGGCGTTCTCGAGCATGCAGTACAGGTCAATGCTGCGCAGCAGCAGCGACGCCTGGAGGAGGGCAGCAGCCTGCGTTATGACGCTGCCGGGATGCATGACACAAGGTTCGATGTGCAACGTGCAACCAGTTGGCAGCGAGGGCTTCTGGTGTTCGACCGTCAGCCGCTGGGCCAGGTGATCGAGGAGCTCAAACGCTATCGTCCTGGGTACATCCTCATCGGTCGCGATGAGCTGATGCAGCGTGAGGTCAGCGGCGTTTTCCGCCTCGATGCACTCGACGCTGCGTTGACGACGTTGACACGTGAGATGCAACTACAGCATCACGAGCTGATGGGCGTCAGCCTGATCTACTGAGCTTTTTCACGACCTTCGAAAAAAGTTTCTTATCGACTTACTGACTTTCTGTTTGTCAGGCGTCTTTGTTGTTAGTGATTTTCATTATCAATAAAATCAGCCTGGAGTCAGTCGTGAGTTATCGTCGTTGCGCAGTACCACTCACTCTTCGTCGTTGTAGCCCTGCGCCGCTGCTCGGCGGTGTTGCGCTGGGTGTGGCCTTCGCCTTGGGCAGCACCATCGTCGCTGCTGCACCGGCAGGCGACAGAACGCCCGTGCAGCGCCAGGTGGTGGAGTTCGATATTCCCGCTCAGCCCCTGGATCGCGCTGCTCTGGCCTTCGCCGAGCAGGCTGGCGTGCAGGTCTTCTTCGACAGCGCGCGGCTACAGGGTTTTGCCAGCGCCGCGTTGAAAGGTCGTTATTCCCTCGATGAAGGTCTTCGCCGTTTGCTCGGCACGGCGCCGGTGGACTACCGCTTCGACGACGCGCAGCAAGTCACCCTGACCCGTAGTGCTCGCGCCGACGAGCAGGCGCTGCAACTGCAGTCCACCACTGTGCAGGGCCAATGGCTCAGCGAACGCCAGGAGACCTACCTGCAACCGCGCTCAGTAGCGGTGATTGATCGGGAGCAGATCGACCGTACACCACCGCACCATGCTGCCGACCTGCTCGAGCAGTCGGCGGGTGTGTATACCGCTGTGAGCCAGCAGGATCCGGGGCTGTCGGTGAACATCCGCGGGTTGCAGGACTACGGTCGGGTCAACATGAACATCGATGGCATGCGTCAGAACTACCAGCAGAGTGGGCATCAGCAACGCAACGGCACCATGTATATCGACCCCGAGCTGTTGTCCGGCGTGGTGATCAGCAAGGGTGCCAGTTCCGGGTTGGGTGGCGCGGGGGTGATCGGTGGCGTGGCCGAGTTCCGTACCGTGGAGGCGAGCGATTTTCTACGCGATGGCAAGGAGGTTGGTGGCCGGCTTCGGGCGACCAGTGGCCTGGGCGGCCTGGGCAACGGTACTCACTTCATCGGCAGCGGCGTGTTCGCTTTTGGCAACGATGCCTGGGATGTCCTGTTGGCGGGCAGTGAACGCAATCTGGGCAACTACGAGCCGGGCTCCAACGGCCGTATCGGCGAAATCCGTACCCAGGCGGGTACGGCCAATGACGCAACCGAGCGGCTGAAGAACTCCACGGTCGATTATTCAGCCAACGAGATGCGCTCGTTCCTCGCCAAGCTCGGCCTGAATCTCGACGAGACGCAGCGTGTGCAGATGAGCTATCTGCGCACCGAAGTCTCCTATGACGATGCCAACCTGATGAGCGTCAGTGGTGACCGTCTCTGGGAGAAGCTCGGCAGCAGCGAGGTGACTTCGCAGAACCTTGCCCTCGACTACAGCTACGACCCGGAAAATCCACTGATCGATTTCAAAGGCAAGCTGTACTTCGTCGAGAACCGCAACGAGCAGGACAATCTGGCGCGTGGCAGTTCGCCGGCCTACCAGATCGAATACCGTACCCGCACCGTCGGTCTGCAACTGGAGAACACCTCGACCTTCGCGCTCGGTCAGCTCAGTAGCCTGGATTTCAACTACGGTGCGGAGCTATTCCAGGACAAGGTCAGGCCCAGTTCGGATCAACGAACCGAAAGCGCAGCCGTCTCCTTTCCCTACGTCGAAGGCATGACGCCGTCTGGTAAGCGTGGCATGGCCAGTGTGTTCGGCGAACTGCGCCTGCACTATGACGACTGGCTGACGGCCAGTGCCGGTCTACGTTACGACCGCTATCGGCTGCAGGGCGAAACCGGTATGACCATTCGCCGCTTCAGGCCGCCTGCGACCTTTACCCAGGAAGCGCTGACCTTCGACGTGGATCGTGAGCAAGGGCGCTTTTCGCCGACCTTTGGCCTGGCGATCAAGCCGGGGGTGGATTGGCTGCAGTTCTTCGCCAGTTACGGCAAGGGCTGGCGCCCGCCAGCCGTGACCGAAACGCTCATCTACGGGCGGCCGCATGGCGGCGGTGGCGAGTGGATGTACCCCAACCCCTATCTCGAGCCTGAGCGTTCCAGCGCCTGGGAAGTTGGTTTCAACGTCTTTCGTCAGGGGTTGCTACAGGCGGACGACAGTCTGGGCATCAAGGTCGCCTACTTCGATACGCGGGTGGACAACTTCACCTATATGGCGATCAACCGGCAGGTGCCGGGGTTCGGTACGGGGCCGACACTGGGCACGGTGGCGCATGTCAACGACCTGACCTCGACACGCTTTCGCGGCGTCGAGTACCAGGCCAACTACGACAACGGACGCTTCTACGCCGACTTCACCTTCACCCACATGATCGGCAAGAACGAGTACTGCTCGAACAATGCCTATCTGGGTGGGGCCGAGCGATTCGGCATCATCCCGGGCGTCGGTATCGGCTCGATCCCGGACGACTATGCCAACTCGCTGGTCAGCTGTGGCGGCCTGATGGGCAGCTCCGAGTACATGCCGATGGATCGCGGTTCGTTGGTGCTGGGCACCCGCTGGCTGGATCGCAAGTTGGATGTTGGTACGCGTATTCGTTACAGCGAGGGCTACACCGAGTCCTACGCCGAGCGCAACCTCGAAGCCATTTACCCTGCGGACTGGGCGTCCTATGTCGTCTACGACTTCTTCGCCGGCTATCAGGCCACGCCCCAGACCCGGCTCAGCCTGTCCCTGGAGAATGCCTTCGACCGCGCCTACCTGGTGCCGCTGGGGGACGTATACGCCTTCACCCTCAGTCGCGGCAGAACCCTGACCGGCAGCGTCGAGTACCAGTTCTGAGAATTTGCTCATCCCGAGCGAATCGCGGCTCGTTGGCGGGCCGTGAATGACACCGATAGGAGATCAACCCATGAGTCTGTCCATTTCCTACAGCGCCACCTATGCCAGCAACTCGATCAGCAGCTACCTCTCGGCCTGGGAGCTGACCTTCGCCGACAACAACCACACCAGTGGCAACGTCAACGAGGGCAGCAACACCGGTGGTTTCTATCCGGGCTACCTGAGCGGCACGCAGTACGCCATCTCCGGCTATGAGAGCACCGGTGCTTTCGTTGCCGAAGGCACGCTGAGCTACAACATCACCACGCACGTACTGTCCGGCGACTTGGATAGCGTCAACCTGGGTGGTTATCTGTACAAGGACGCCAGTGGCTACAACCTGTTCGACGACCAGGTGACCTTCGATGGTCTGGGCCTGAGCGGTAGCGATGTGCACGACACCATCTACGCCCTGATGTCCGGCAACACCGGTGAGCTCGAGGCGCAGTTGAACGACATCCTCGACGACTACGGCGTCTCCACTGCCGACACCTTCGACGTGGTCGCCGCCGCTCTGGCTGCTGGTCCGTTGAGCACCGGCTCGGTCGAACTGATCGGCGTGCCGGAGTTGGCCGACGATCTGGCCCTGGCGGCTTGACCGAGCGGTGATGAAAAAGGCGGCGGGGAGATCGCTCTCCCGGCCGCCGGCAACGAACGCCGTGGTGCCGGCCTGAACAACTCGCGCCACGGTGGTCGCACGAATTCTCGACAAGTGCTGCCCGCCGCGTCAATCGCCGCAGGCGGTGCTTCTGGGGCGCGACAGCATGCAACCTTCCAACGAAATCCTCGCTGCACTGGCGGCTTGCCGGCGCGGCTTCGTCAGCGTCGGCGCCTTCAGCGCGGTGATCAACCTGCTAATGCTGGCCCCGGCGCTGTACATGCTGCAGGTCTACGACCGCGTGCTGGCTTCGGGCAACCACATGACCCTGGCCATGCTGACCCTGATGGTGCTTGGCCTGTACGCCTTCATGGGGCTGCTGGAGTGGGTGCGCAGCCTGGTGGTGATTCGCCTTGGCGCGCAGATCGACCAGCAGCTTGGTGGACGCATCTACGACGCCACCTTCGATGCCAGCCTGCGCCTTGGTCGTGGCAGCAGCGCCCAGCCGCTGAACGACCTGACCAGCCTGCGCCAGTTCGCCACCGGCAATGCCCTGTTCGCCTTGTTCGATGCGCCCTGGTTCCCCCTCTACCTGGCTGTGCTGTTTCTCTTCCACCCCTGGCTCGGCTGGCTGGCGCTGGGCGGCGCGGCGTTGCTGCTGACGCTGACCTGGGCCAACCAGTGGTTGACCCGCGCGCCGCTGGCCGAGGCCGGGCAATTGGCCATCCAGGCGACCCAGGCGGCTGGATCGCATCTGCGCAACGTCGAGGCGACCGAGGCCATGGGCATGCTGGCGCGCCTGCGTCAGCGCTGGCAGGGCGAGCACGGCCGCTTCCTGCAGCTGCAGAACCGCGCCAGCGAGCAGGGCGCGGCGTTCAGCGCGGCGTCCAAGGCCGTGCGCCTGGCGTTGCAGTCGCTGATGCTCGGTCTCGGCGCGTTGCTGGCGGTGGACGGGCAGATCACCGCCGGCATGATGATCGCCGGCTCCATCCTCGCCGGGCGCGTGCTCGCCCCGCTGGATCAACTGATCAATGCCTGGAAGCAGTGGAGCGGTGCGCAGCAGGCCTACCAGCGCCTGTGCGACCTGCTGCGGGCGCAACCGCCGCGTGCCAGCGGCATGAGCCTGCCAGCGCCACGCGGCGTATTGCGCGTGGAGCAACTGTCAGCCTGCGCACCGGGCTCGCGCACGCCCGTGCTGGCCGGTGTCAGCTTCGCCCTGGAAGCGGGCCAGCGCCTGGTGGTGCTGGGGCCGTCCGGTTGCGGCAAGTCCAGCCTGGCGCGCCTGCTGGTGGCGGCGCAGACCCCGCTGGCGGGCAAGGTCCGTCTGGACGGTGCCGATCTGCAGCAGTGGGACAAGGACGCGCTCGGCCCGCACCTCGGCTACCTGCCACAGGACGTGCAACTGTTCGCCGGCAGCATCGCCGAGAATATCGCCCGCTTCGCCGAGGTCGAGGCAGACAAGGTCATCGCCGCCGCGCAGATGGCCGGTGTGCACGAACTGATCCTGCGCCTGCCGCAGGGCTACGACACGCGCCTGGGCGAGGGCGGCGCCGGGCTCTCCGGCGGGCAGAAGCAACGCATCGGCCTGGCCCGCGCGGTCTACGGTCTGCCGGCACTGATCGTGCTCGACGAGCCCGATGCCAACCTCGACGAGGCCGGCGAGCAGGCGCTGCTGGCCGCACTCGAGCGCCTGCGCGAACAGGGCCGCACCCTGGTGCTGGTCAGCCATCGCCCGGCGCTGCTCAAGGGCGCCGATCAGTTGCTGGTGCTGCGTGGCGGTCAAATGCAGGCCTTCGGTCCGGCCACCCGGGTGCTGCAGGAGTTGCAGCAGGCCGCCCGCCCGGCAGCGCAGAGCGCGCCGGTACGGCGTGTCGCGCCGAGCCTGAGCATGAGTTACGGCGCCATGCCGGGAGCTCAGCAATGAGCGCGCCTGCACCGCTTCAGCCTCTGCACGCCGTCGATGCCCGGGCGCCGACGCGACTCGGCTGGTGGCTGCTGCTGGCCGGCTTTGGCGGCTTTCTCGCCTGGGCTGCACTGGCGCCGCTGGACAAGGGCGTGCCGGTGAGCGGCACGGTGATGGTCAGCGGCAATCGCCAGGCGCTGCAGCACCCCACGGGTGGCACGGTGCGCCGCATCCTCGTCCGTGATGGCGATTCGGTGCAGGCCGGCCAGCCCTTGCTGGAGCTGGATGACCAGGCGTTGCAGGCGCAGGCCGAGGCCCTGCGCGCGCAACTGATCGGCAGTCGCGCCAGCGCTGCGCGGCTGGCTGCCGAGCGTGACGGCGCGGCGAGCATCGCTTTCGACCCCTGGCTGCTGGCACGCCCGGATGATCCCCTGGCGGTCGCCAGTCTGGAGCTGCAGCGGCAACTGTTCGCCAGCCGACGTCAGGCCCTGGCCCTGGAGCTCGATGGCCTGGCGCAGAACCTGGCCGGCAACGAGGCGCAACTGGGTGGACTGCGTGCGCTGCACAGCAGCAAGCGAGCCCAGTTACGCGTGCTCGACGAGCAATTGCTGGGCCTGCGCGAGCTGGCGGCGGACAACTACATCCCGCGCAATCGCCTGCTCGATGTCGAGCGCCAGCGTGCCGAGCTGATCGGTCTGCTGGCCGATGACGCCGGTCGTATCGGCCAGTTGCAGCGGCAGATTGCCGAACTGCGTCTGCGCGCCGCACAGCGTCGCGAGCAGTTCCAGGAACAGGTGCGTAGCCAGTTGGCCGAGACGCAGATCCGCAGCGAAGAGCTGCACCATCGCCTGGCCGGGGTCGATGCCGAGTTACAGCGCACCCTGCTGCGTGCGCCGGCCAGCGGCCTGGTGGTCGGGCTCAGCGTATTCACCGAGGGCGGCGTGGTCGCACCCGGGCAGGCGCTGCTGGAGATCGTCCCGCAGGATCAGCCGCTGCTGGTCGAGGGCCGCCTGAGCCCGGCGCTGGTGGACAAGGTACACCCTGGCCTGCCGGTCGAGTTGCTGTTCACCGCCTTCGAGCAGCGCACCACGCCGCGCGTCGCCGGCACCCTGGAGCTGGTTTCCGCCGACCGCCTGCAGGATGAGCGCAGCGGCGAGCCGTATTACGCCATCCGCATTCGTGTGGGCGAGGAGGCTCTGCAGCAATTGGCCGGCCTGCGCATTCGGCCTGGCATGCCGGTGGAAGCCTTTATCAGCACCGGCGAGCGCTCGCTGCTCAACTACCTGTTCAAGCCGTTGCTCGATCGCACTCACCTGGCTCTGGCGGAAGACTGACCATGCGCGCGCTCTGTTTCGGCCTGTTCCTGTGCCTGGCATCGCCTGTGTACGCACTCGGCCTGCTCGATGCCTACGCCCTGGCGCTGCGTCATGACCCGACCTTCCAGGCCGCCATCGCCGAGCGCGACGCCGGGCTGGAGAGCCAGGCCATCGGCCGCGCGGGGCTGCTGCCACGGCTGTCGTGGAGCTACAGCAACCAGCGCAACGACTCGCAGGTGACGGCGGGCGAGCAGCGCGTCGACCGCGATTACCGCAGCTATGCCTCGGTGCTCAGCCTGCAACAGCCGCTGTTCGACTACGCCGCCTGGGCCGACTACCGCCAGGGTGTGGCGCGTGCGTTGCTGGCCGACGAGCGCTTTCGCGGGCGCAGCCAGGAGCTGGCGGTACGCCTGTTCGAGGCCTACAGCCAGGCGCTGCTGAGTGACGAACGCATCGCCCTGGCGCGCGCCCAGCGTCGCGCCCTGGTCGAGCGCCTGCACCTCAATCAACGCTTGGTGCGAGCCGGCGAGGGCACCCGCACCGACGAGCTGGAAACCGAGGCGCGCCTGGCTCTGGCTGAGGCCGAGCTGATCCAGGCTCAGGACGATCTGGACATTGCCCTGCGCGCGCTGGAGGCCATCGTCGGCGAGCCTTTGGCGCACAGCGACCTGCAGCCGTTGCTTGATGATTTCATGATTCAGCCGCCGCAGCCGGCGCGCTTCGAGGCCTGGCGCGACCTGGCCGTGGCCGGCAACGCCGAACTGGCGGCGCAGCGCCGTGCCGTCGAGGTGGCGGCCCAGGGCATCGAGAAACAGCGCGCCGGCCATCTGCCGACCCTGAGCCTGGTGGCCAGCAGCCGCCTGACCAGCTCCGATTCGGAAAGCGCCTACAACCAGCAGTACGACACCGACAGCATCGGCATCCAGCTCAGCGTGCCGCTGTTCGCCGGTGGCGGAGTGAGTGCGGCAACCCGCCAGGCCAGCGCCGCGCATGTGCAGGCCGGCTTCGAGCTGGACGCGCAAACTGCCGAGCTGCTCACCCGTCTGCGTCAGCAGTTCAACCTGTGCAACAGCGCGGCAGCACGGGTGCGTGCCTATCGTCTGGCCGTGAGCGCTGCCGAGACGCTGGTGCAGGCGACGCGCAAGAGTGTGGCTGGTGGCGAACGGGTCAATCTCGATGTGCTCGACGCCGAGCAGCAGTTGCACGGCGCCCGCCGCGACCTGGCCGAGGCGCGCCATGGCTACCTGCGTGCCTGGCTGCAGTTGCGCCAACTGGCCGGCCAACTCGATGCCGCCGATCTGCAGCGACTGGCAGGGTACTTCGTCGGTGCGGATTACTGAATGAAATCGGCTGATTCGTCTTCTTAACAGAACTACCTCAGGGGCTACGTCATGACTGCATCTGCGCAACTCTCCCATCCACTGCGCTCGCAGCGTCTCAACGCCATCACCCACGAGCCGCACAGCCGTCTCGACAACCTGGTGAAAAGCCATGACCCCTTCGCCAGCCCGGAGCGTTTCGCACATTTCGTCGCGGCCCAGTACCTGTTCCAACGCGATCTGCAGAACCTCTACAACGATCCCACACTGATCGAGCTGGTACCGGACCTGCCGCAACGCTGCCGCGTGGAGGCCACCGTACTGGACCTGGCCGACCTGAACCGGGCGCTGCCCGAAGGCGATGACAGCGTGCGCAATCGGCAAATGGGGCTCGGCGAGGCACTGGCCTGGCTGTTCGTCTCCGAGGGCTCCAAGCTCGGCGCGGCCTTCCTGCTCAAGCGCATGCCGGCACTGGGGCTGAGCGAGACCTTTGGCGCACGCCATCTCGGCGAGCCCGAGGGCGGCCGTGCGCAGGGCTGGAAAGCCTTCACCGCGGTGCTCGATAGCGTCGAGCTAGATACCGAGCAGGAGCGTCTGGCCGAGGCCGCGGCCATCGCCGCCTTCGAGCGCTTCACCGTACACCTGGAGCGCTGTTTTGCCTGAAATCAGGCTGGCGCGGGCGGTCTGGCAGCGCTGGTTATGGTTGCTACTGGCCTATCTGAGCATTGGCATGGCCATGCTTGGGGTGATCCTGCCGGGGCTGCCCACCACCGAGTTCGTCCTGCTGGCGGCCTGGGCGGCGTCGCGCAGTTCGCCGCGCCTGGCCGCCTGGCTGGAGAATCATCGGGTGTTCGGCCCACTGCTGCGTGACTGGAAAAACGGCGGCCTGATCGCCAGGCGTACCAAATGGGTGGCGAGTGCCAGCATGCTGCTCGCGCTGACCATCCTGCTGCTGACCGTCGATCACCTGCCTTCCGTGCTGTTCGCTGCTGCCGGCATGAGTTGCGGCGCGTTGTTTATCTGGACGCGGCCGGAAAAGCCAAAGGCAGGTTAGTGCGCTCGGTGGGAGGGGCTTCAGTCGCGACTGCAAGCGTCGTCGAGCGCCTGCCGGTGTCGTAGCGCGGATGTAATCCGGGGCGGTGACCACATTGCCCCCGGTGCGCACGGCGCCCCCTACCGCTCACCAACGCATTTCACGCATAAAAATGCCGCGCAGCTTTGCAGCGGCGCGGCATCGGGTGCAGCCCAGCGCGTCAGCGGCAATCAGAACGCCGGGACGACGGCACCTTTGTACTTCTCTTCGATGAACTGCTTGACCTCGGCGCTGTGCAGCGCCTTGGCCAGTTTCTGCATGGCGTCGCTGTCCTTGTTGTCCGGACGGGCGACCAGCAGGTTGACGTACGGCGAGTCGCTACCTTCGATGGCCAGGGCGTCCTGGGTCGGGTTCAGCTTGGCTTCCAGGGCATAGTTGGTGTTGATCAGGGCAACGTCGACCTGGCTCAGCACGCGCGGCAGGGTGGCCGCTTCCAGTTCACGCACCTTGATCGCCTTGGGGTTCTCGGCGATGTCCTTGGGCGTGGCGAGGATGCCGGCTTCCGGCTTGAGCTTGATCACCCCGGCTTGCTGCAGCAGCAGCAGGGCACGGCCGCCGTTGGTGGCGTCGTTGGGGATGGCCACGGTGGCGCCCTGCGGCAGCTCGCTCAGATTCTTGATCTTGCTGGAGTAGGCGCCGAAGGGCTCGACGTGTACACCTACCACGCTGACCAGCTCAGTCTTGCGGCTGGCGTTGAACTCATCCAGGTACGGCTGGTGCTGGAAGAAGTTGGCGTCGAGGTTCTTCTGTTGCACCTGCAGGTTGGGCTGCACGTAATCGGTGAAAACGCGCACCTTCAGCTCCACGCCTTCTTTGGCCAGCAGCGGCTTGACCACTTCCAGGATCTCCGCGTGCGGTACCGGGGTAGCGGCGATGTTGAGGGTTTCGGCCTGAGCCGAGAAGGCCGCGAAGGCGGCCAGGGCAGTCAGCAGTTTCTTCATTTCAAGGTTCCTTTTGGGAAGGTTGGCGCGGGTCCCACGGGTAGCGGGTCGCCGCTTTTATTTACGGGAAAAATGTACCACCAGCCGATCACCGACCATCTGCAGCACCTGCACCAGGATCAGCAGCAGGATGACGGTCACGGCCATCACGTCCGGCTGGTAGCGCTGGTAACCGTAGCGCACGGCCAGGTCGCCGAGGCCGCCGCCGCCGATCAGGCCGCTCATGGCGGTATAGGAGACCAGCGTAATCGCGGTGACGGTGGCCGCCGCCAGCAGGCCGGGCAGGGCCTCGGGCAGCAGCGCACGGGTGATGATCTGCCAGGTGCTGGCGCCCATGGCCTGGGTCGCTTCGATGATGCCGCGCTCGACCTCGCGCAGGGCGGTTTCCACCAGGCGCGCGAAGAACGGCGTGGCACCCACCACCAGCGGCGGGATGGCGCCGGCCACGCCCAGCGAGGTGCCGACCAGCAGCTCGGTGAAGGGGATCATCAGGATCAAGAGGATGACGAAGGGCACCGAGCGCAGGATGTTCACCACCAGCGACAGCGAACCGTACAGCGCCTTCTGTTCGAACAGCTGACGCGGGCCGGTGAGAAACAGCAGCACGCCGAGTGGCAGGCCGAGCAGCACGGTGAACAGCATCGAGCCGAGCAGCATATTCAGGGTGTCGAGACTGGCCTGCCAGATTTCCGGCCAGAACACGTTGGGCAGCAGTTGTTCGAGCATCAGCGCAGTACCTCCAGATGCACGTCAGCGGCGCCGAAGCGCGCCAGCGCGGCGTCGATGTCGCCACCGGTCAGGGCCAGGGTGAGCTGGCCGTAGGGGGTGTCCTTGATGCGGTCGATGCGCCCGGCGAGGATGCTGTAGTCCACCCCGGTTTCGCGGGCCACGGTGCCCAGCAGCGGTGCGTAGGTGGCCTCGCCCTGGAAGGTCAGGCGCAGGATGCGGCCTTCGACATGAGCGAAGTCATCGCGCTGTTCGGCTTCGTCGACATGCTCGGACTCCTGCACGAAACGCTTGGTGGTCGGGTGCTGCGGGTGCAGGAACACCTCGGCCACCGGGCCTTCCTCGACGATGATACCGGCGTCCATCACCGCCACGCGGTCGCAGACGCGGCGGATCACGTCCATCTCGTGGGTGATCAGCACGATGGTCAGGCCAAGCTCGCGGTTGATCTCGGCCAGCAGTTGCAGCACGGCGGTGGTGGTCTGCGGGTCGAGGGCGCTGGTAGCCTCATCGCACAGCAGGATCTTCGGTCGCGTGCTCAGCGCACGGGCGATGCCGACGCGCTGCTTCTGCCCACCGGAGAGCTGCGCCGGGTATTTGTTGGCGTGATCCTGCAGGCCGACGCGGGCCAGCAGCTCGGCGACGCGGGCGTCGATTTCGGCACGGCTCAGTTCGCTGGCCAGGCGCAGCGGCATGGCGATGTTGTCAGCAACGGTCTTCGACGACAGCAGGTTGAAGTGCTGGAAGATCATCCCGACCTGCTGACGGAAGCGGCGCAGGCCATTGGCATCGAGGGCGGTGACGTCGACGCCGTCGATCTCGATGCGCCCGCCGGAGGGCTCCTCCAGGCGGTTGATCAGGCGTAGCAGGGTGCTCTTGCCGGCGCCGGAGTGGCCAATGATGCCGAACACCTGACCGCTGCCGATCTGTAGCGTGGTGGGCTGCAGCGCCGGAATCTCGCGGCCCGCGACGCGGTAGGCCTTGTGGACGGATTGAAACTGGATCACGCGAACGACCTTTTGGGTATGTTCAGGGGCGAGCTTCACGGTAGTCGAGCTCGCCGTTGGGCGCCGGATGGGCGCAAAGGGGCGCTAGTCTACCCGGCGTTGTTTAGGCCGAGAAAATCTTTGTTGGCCTATGGTTATTACAAAATCGCATTACGGATAAGCGCCCGGCGCGCAGCCTTTTCTCAGCTGCGTTGCGGGCTCAGCAGCAGGCGCGGCGTCTGCTGGGGCACGATCTTCTGGCTCAGTTGCGGGCGGAAACTCGGGTCGAGCTTCTTGATCCGCGCCGACAGCAGCGCGGCGACCCAGGGATAGTCCTTGGCCTCGCGCACTTCGATGCGCACGGCGCAGCGAAAGGTCACGACATCCGCGGCCACGCTGTCGAGCAGGCGGCGCAGATTCTCGTTGTCCTGATTGTCCAGCATCGGCATGGCCACCGCGCTGCTCGCCGCGCTGGGGTCGATCACCCGGGCCTTGGGCGTGCTCTGCACGGCGGGCGCCGGTTGGCTGGCGACCGGGCTGGCAACGCCGGCACTGGCCTGACGCTCGCTGGCCGTGCGCTGCTGACGCAATTGCGCCTCGCGTTCGGCATCCGCTCTGGCTGCGGCCTCGCGCGCCTGCTGTGCGGCAGCGGCTTGGCGCGCGGCACGGGCGCTGTCGATGGCCTGATTGAGATCGTGGCTCAGGGCAGGCGCCTGCGGCATCAGGCTGCGCGCCTGGCCCAGCGCCTGCGCGGCACGATCCAGATCGCCTTGCTGCAGCGCTTCGCGGCCCTGCTCCATATAGGCCTCGGCCAGCTGGCGCTGGTACTGCTCCAGGCGCGTATCGCCGCGGGCCTGCTGTTGCAGGACGCCGAGCTGGCGGCTGGCGTCGTCCAGGCGCTCCTCGGCCAGGCTCAGGTCGAGCTGACGGAAGGCGACGACCAGCTCGTCGACTGGCGGAAGGCTTTGCTGCTGGCTGCTCTGGCAGCCAGCCAGAAGCAGAACCAGAAAAAGCGGCAAACCACGAAAAACGAACGACTTCATTACAGTGCGTCTCGAGTTGTGCAAAAAACGCGCAATCATACAGGTTTGCGGCAGCGATTTCACGCTGCCCGGGGCTCTCGCCACTAACCGGAAAGGGCTGGGGAGAAAGATGAGCCGTAGCCCGGATGCAACCCGGGAACAACGTGGCGCAGCTTTCCCGGATTGCATCCGGGCTACGCGCGATGCGCCGTCATCCGCTGCGCTTGGGCAAGGCGAAGCTGGCCAGAAACAACGCCGCGGCGCTGACCACGATGGACGGCCCGGCCGGCGTGTCCTGATACCAGGACATGGCCAGGCCCGCGCACACTGCCAACAGCCCGAGCAGGCTGGCGCCCACGGCCATCTGCTCCGGCGTGCGCGCGTGACGCTGGGCCGCGGCAGCAGGAATGATCAGCAAGGAGGTGATCAGCAGCACGCCGACGATCTTCATTGCCACGGCGATCACCACCGCGATCAGCAGCATCAGCGCCAGACGGATCGCCGCCACCGGCAGGCCTTCGACCCGTGCCAGTTCCTCATGCACGGTGATTGCCAGCAGCGGTCGCCACAGCCAGGCCAGTAGTGCCAGTACCAGCGCGCTGCCGCCGATGATCCAGGCCAGATCGGTGGGGCTAACGGCGAGCAGGTCGCCGAACAGGTAGCTCATCAGGTCGATGCGCACGTCATGCATGAAGCTCAGCGCCACCAGGCCCAGCGACAGCGTGCTGTGCGCGAGGATGCCGAGCAGGGTGTCGGAGGCCAGCGGCTGACGCTGCTGCAGGGTGACCAGCAGCACGGCGAGCAGCACGCAGCCGACGGTCACGGTGAGGGTCGGGCTGACGTCCAGCAACAGGCCCAGTGCCACACCGAGCAGGGCGGCGTGGGACAGGGTGTCGCCGAAGTAGGCCATGCGCCGCCACACCACGAAGGAGCCGAGCGGGCCGGCCACCAGGGCCAGCGCCAGGCCGGCAAGCAGGGCGTTGAGGAGAAAATCGGGCATCAGTGTTTGCAACCAGGGCCGTGAACATGAGCCGGGCCGTGGATGGCCAGGCCGGGCTTGACCACGCCGCCATGCAGGTCATGAGCGTGATCATGATGGTGGTGATAAACGGCGAGGCTCTTGGCGTCCTGGCCGAACAGCTCGATGAAGGCTGGGTCGCCGCTGACCTGTTCCGGATGCCCGGAACAGCACACGTGGCGGTTGAGGCAGACCACCTGATCGGTGGCGCTCATCACCAGATGCAGGTCGTGCGAGACCATCAGCACGCCGCAGCCGTGGCGTTCGCGCAGCCGCGAGATCAGCCGGTACAGCTCGGCCTGGCCGGCGACGTCGACGCCCTGCACCGGTTCGTCGAGCACCAGCAGCTGCGGCTCGCGCAGCAGCGCGCGGGCCAGCAGCACGCGCTGCATCTCGCCACCGGAAATGCTCTGTAACGGGCTGTCGATCACCTGCTCGGCGCCGACTTCGGCCAGCGCTGCCAGCGCGCGCTTGCGGTCCACGCCCGGCACCAGGCGCAGGAAGCGCAGCACCGACAGCGGCAGAGTGGCGTCGACATGGAGTTTCTGCGGCATGTAGCCGATGCGCAGGCGCGCTGCGCGGCGCACGTTGCCGCGATCAGGTTGCAGCAGGCCGAGCACCACGCGCACCAGGGTGGTCTTGCCGGCGCCATTGGGGCCGATCAGGGTGACGATTTCGCCGGGCTGTACGCTCAGCTGCACCTCGTCCAGCACGGCCTGGCCGTTGAAGCTGACCGCGACCCCGTCGAGACGGATCAGTGCTTCGCTCATGCCTTGTCCTTGCAGCCTGCACAGAGCCCGACCACTTCCACGGTCTGGCTTTCCACGGCGAAACCTACGCCGGCCGCACCGTCGACGATGGCCTGGCTGATGGCCGGTTGCTCCAGTTCCGTGGCGGCGTGGCAGCTCCGGCAGATCAGGAATTGACCCTGGTGCGCGTGCTCCGGATGGCTGCAGCCGACGAAGGCGTTGAGCGAGGCGATGCGGTGCACCAGGCCGTTTTCCAGAAGGAAATCCAGCGCGCGATAGACGGTCGGCGGCGCGGCGCGGCGGCCGTCTGCCTCGCTCAGTACGCCGAGGATGTCATAGGCGCCGAGCGGCTTGTGGCTGGCCCACACCAGTTCCAGCACGCGCTTGCGCAGGGCAGTCAGGCGCAGGCCCTGGCGCGCGCAGATGGTTTCGGCTTCGGCCAGCGCATGGCTGACGCAGCGAGAATGGTCATGAGGGCGTGAAGCCAGGGGCGTGTCGGTCATGGGCAAGGACGGCGCTAGTGAGAGACGTTATTATATTACCTGTTCAATTCCATTCGAGTATGCCCCGTGTTGCGCCTTTTCTGTCTCTTTACCCTGTTTTTCGTCGTCAGCGCCCAAGCCGAAGTGCGTGTGCTGACCAGTATCAAACCGCTGCAATTAATCGCGGCGGCTGTGCAGGACGGCGTTGGCGAACCCGACGTGTTGCTACCGCCCGGCGCCTCACCGCACCACTACGCGCTGCGTCCATCCGACGTACGGCGCGTGCGTGATGCCGACCTGCTGTACTGGATCGGTCCGGACATGGAGGCCTTCCTGCCCCGCGTGCTGGAAAGCCGAGACAAGCCGCAGGTGGCTGTGCAGGATCTGCCCGGCATGACCCTGCGCCACTTCGGTGATAGCCACGACGAACACGATCATGACCATGACGAACATGATCATGAGCACGCACACGGCGCTGACGATCTGGGCCACGATCACGACCACCGCCCTGGCAGTCTGGATGCCCATTTGTGGTTGGCAGCGGACAACGCCAAGGTGATCGCCGCACGCATGGCGGCAGACCTGACCAAGCTGGACGCTGCCAACGCCGCGCGTTACGCCGCCAATCTACGAGCCTTCGAGGCGCGCCTGGATGCGCTCGATGGCCGTATCCGTCCACAACTGGCCGCCCTACAGGGCAAGCCGTATTTCGTTTTCCACGAGGCCTTCGACTATTTCGAGGCCGACTACGGCCTCAAGCACACCGGCGTATTCAGCGTGCTGACCGAGGTTCAGCCCGGTGCGCGCCATGTTGCTGCCATGCGCGAGCGTCTGCAGCAAACCGGACCGAGCTGCGTGTTCAGCGAACCGCCGCTGCGCCCGCGCCTGGCCGAAACACTCAGCGCCGGTTTGCCGGTCAAGCTAGCGGAACTGGACGCGCTGGGCGGTACCTTGCCGGTGAATGCCACCGGTTACGAGCAATTGCTGGAAAAGCTGGCAAACGGGCTGAGCGAGTGCCTGGATAGCTTGTAGGGTGCGCCGTGCGCACCGCGGCCTTCCTCGCGTAGCCTGCCGAGCGTACCGCGTGCACCATACCTGACCTTCATCCCCGGTGCGCACGGCGCACCCTACGAACTGTAACCATCCTCACGTTGCCGCTTGCAGGCGCAAACCACTAGGCTTGCGCTTTTGCCGCGAGCGCTCGCCATGTCGCCAACTGCACCTCGTCCGTCCAACGCCACGCTGGTGCTGCTGGCCTCGCTTTACTGCGCGCAGGGTCTTCCTTCCGGGCTGATCGCCCACTCGCTGCCGGTGCTGCTGCGCCAGCATGGCGTCGACCTGGCCCTGATCGGCCTGCTCAAGCTGCTGGCGCTGCCCTGGTTGCTCAAGGTGTTATGGGCGCCCTGGATCGACCGCCTGGCCTCTTCCCAACTGGGCCATCACCGTGGCTGGATCCTGCCGCTGCAAAGCGGCGTCATCGCCTGTGTCGCGGCACTGGCGCTGCTCGCCCCGCAGACGCTGTTCGGCTCCGGTCTGTGGTTGTTGCTTGGTTTGCTGCTGTTGATCAACTTACTGGCCTCGACCCAGGACATCGCCACCGATGGCCTCACCGTGCGCCTGCTGCCCGAGCGCTGGCGTGGCCTGGGTAACAGCCTGCAGGTGGGCGGCTACAAGGTCGGCATGATCGTCAGTGGTAGCGGCCTTTTGCTGGTGATCGACCCGCTGGGCTGGAACCTGGCGCTTGGCTTGCTGGCCGGTCTGATCCTGCTGATGACCGTGCCGATCTGGCTGTTCCCCGAGCGCCGCGTGCTGCCCTTCCAGCCTGCTCTGGCGGAAACCGCCCTCGGCCCGCGCCTGTTGCTGAACCACTATCGCGGTCTGCTGGCGCAACCCGGCATGCTGTTGTGGCTGGCGGTGGTGCTGACCTTCAAATTGGGCGACTCACTCGGCTCGCCGATGATAAAACCGATGCTGGTGGACCAGGGCTGGAGCAGTGCGGCGCTCGGCCAGCTGACCCTGATCAGCAGCCTGGCCGGCATCGCTGGCGCGGTACTCGGCGGCCTGCTCTACGCCCGTATCGGCGTACTGCGCGCGTTGATCTTGTTCGGCGCTCTGCAGGCTATTGGCATAGCGGCCCTGGCGCTGCTGGCGGGGCATGGCGGCAATGTCGGGCTGGTTTACGCCGTGACCCTGTTCGAGCAGGTGGCCGATGGCATGTCCACCGTCGCCCTGTTCGCCGCGATGATGCGCATGTGCCGTCCCGAACACGAAGGCGCCGACTTCACCTTGCAGGCGTCGGCGCAGGTGCTGCTATCGGGGTTCGTCGGCGCCAGCAGCGGGGTGCTGGCCAAGGCCCTGGGCTACGAGGACCTGTTCCTCGGCGCCGGCATGCTGGGCTTGCTGGTGTTGGGGATGGTGTTGCTGCACAGGCGGAGCGTCAAGCTGCAGTAGCCCGGATGAAATCCGGGGCGGTGCCGAGAAAGCCCCCGGATTGCATCCGGGCTACATCTCTATGCCCAGTGCCGCCCGTGGCGCTCCAGCAAGTGCTGCAACTGCTCCGGGCCATCGCTGCCGGCGGGATAGGGGCGCGGGCTCTGGTAGTGTTGGTGCCAGCCCTGCAGGATCGGGTCGACCCATTGCCAGGCAGCCTCTACCTCGTCGCGGCGCATGAACAGCGTCGAGTCGCCTTCGATCACATCCAGCAGCAGGCGTTCGTAGGCGTCCCAGCGGCGCTGCTGGTTGAAGGCGTTAGCCAGGTTGAGGTCCAGCTCGACAGGCTTCAGGCGCATGCCCTTGCCCGGATTCTTGGCCATCAGTTGCAGGCTGATGCGCTCTTCCGGTTGCAAGCGGATCAACAGCTGGTTGGCCTCGCCGTCGTTGAACAGACGGTGTGGCACCGGTTTGAACTGGATGAGAATCTCCGAGGCCTTCTTCGCCAGGCGCTTGCCGGTGCGCAGGTAGAAGGGCACGCCGGCCCAGCGCCAGTTGTCGATCTCTACCTGCACGGCGACGAAGGTTTCGGTGTCGCTGTCGTTGTCGACGTTCTTCTCGAAGTAGTAGGCGGGTACGTCGTGGCCGCCGATCTTGCCGGCGGTGTATTGGCCGCGCACGGTCTTGTCCTGCACGTCGAGCCCGGAGATGGGTTTCAGCGCTTCGAGGATCTTCACCTTTTCGTTGCGCACCGCTTCGGCGTCGAAGCGCACCGGCGCCTCCATGGCCACCAGGCACAGCAGCTGCAGCAGGTGATTCTGGATCATGTCGCGCATGGCGCCGGCTTTGTCGTAGTAGCTGCCGCGGTTTTCCACGCCCAGGGTTTCGCACACGCTGATCTGTACGTGATCGATATGTCCGGCGCGCCATACCGGCTCGAACAGGGCGTTGGCGAAGCGCAGCGCCATGAGGTTCTGCACGGTTTCCTTGCCCAGGTAGTGATCGATGCGAAACACCCGTGCCTCGTCGAACACGGCGCCGATGGCAGCGTTGATCGCACGGGCCGACTCCAGCGAGTGGCCGATGGGCTTTTCCAGCACGATGCGCGCCGCCGGGCCGGCCAGGCCGGCATTGGCCAGGTGCGCGGCGATGTCTTCGAACAGGCTCGGCGCAGTGGCCAGGTAGTAGACCCGTACGCGTTCGTCATCGCGTCCCAGGCGCTTGGCCAGGCGGCCGAAATCGGCACTCTGCGCGGCGTCCATGGCGAAATAATCGAGGCGCTCGGCGAAGCTGGCCCAGGTGTCATTGGCGAAATCGGCGCGCGCTACCTGAGCGCGACTGTGACGTTCGGCCAGGGCCTGATAGGACTCGCGGCTGTGGCTGCTGCGCGCCAGGGCGAGGATGCGCATGTCCGCGTGCAGACGCCCTTCTCGATGCAGGTGGTAGAGCGCCGGCAGCAGCTTGTGCAGGGCCAGGTCGCCCGTGCCGCCGAAGACCAGCATGTCGCAGGGAATACTCAAGGGAACACTCCGACTCGTGATGGCAGACCGTTGCAAACTACCTGCGATTGCAGGAAAGAGGCAGTGAGGCTGTTCAAGAATGCCTGTTTTTTCCGGCGCGCCCGCTATTTGAAACATTCGTTCAGCTATTCGGCAGCCGCTTGGCTGTGCGCAGGTGCGACCTATGTAGTATAACTACAAGGTCACTACAACCGCCGACCGCCGATCATAACCGAGCCATGACTCGCCAAGTGTCGCGGTAGACCCTTATCCGCATAGAGCCTACCTCCGTGAATCTGTTGCAACACATCGCCCAGTCGCGTCACCTGCTGCGCAAGTCCGAGCTCAAGGTGGCCGATCACGTCCTGCTCGATCCTGCATCGGTGATGCACAGCTCCATGGCCGAGCTGGCGCATAGTGTTGGCATCAGCGAGCCGACCATCGTGCGCTTCTGTCGTGCCATTGGTTGCAGCGGCTTCCAGGACCTCAAGCTGAAATTGGCGCAGAGCCTGGCTGCCGGGGCCAGTTTCGGTCAGTTCGCGATTCACGAGGATGACTCGGTCGCCGACTTCAGCCTGAAGATCTTCGACACCACCCTGCATACGCTGATGGAAGTGCGCGAGAAGCTCGACCCCGAGGCGCTGCAGCGCGCCATCGCTGCCTGCGCCAAGGCGCAGCGCGTGGAGTTCTATGGCTTCGGCGCATCCGGTGCGGTGGCGGCCGATGCCCAGCACAAGTTCTTCCGCCTGCTGCTCAACGCGGCCGCTTATTCCGACCCGCACATGCAGGCGATGAGTGCGGTAACCCTGCAGCCGGGCGACGTGGCGGTGTGCATCTCCCAGTCCGGCCGTTCCAAGGACCTGCTGATCACTGCCAACCTGGTGCGCGAGTCCGGCGCCAGCCTGATCACCCTGTGCCCGAGCCAGACGCCGCTGGCGGAGCTGTCGACCGTCAACCTGGCCATCGACGTGCAGGAAGACACCGAGATCTATACCCCGCTGACCTCGCGCATCGCTCATCTGGTGGTGATTGACGTGCTGGCCATGGGCGTAGCC
>JAEYXX010000025.1 GCA_023431055.1 Pseudomonadota bacterium | reverse complement strand
GACACCTCGCGGATGGAGCTGTGGATACGTTCGACGAACTGGTTGAAAGAGCGCGCCAGCGCGCCAAATTCATCGTTGGACTGGATCGTCAGGCGCTTGGTCAGGTCTCCTTCACCCTGGGCAATGTCCTCCATGGCCTTGCCCATGGCGGTCAGCGGCTGCATCAGCACGCGGATCAGCAAGCCGAGCAGGGCAATGATCAGTACCACGGCAATCACCGTGGCGACGATGGCTGAGGCGCGGAACTCGCTGAGCATCGCGTAGGCCTTGGTCTTGTCGATGGACAGGCCTACGTGCCAGTTGACCGAGGGTAGCCCCTGAACCGGGGTGAAGGTAAGGATACGGGGGGCACCGTTCAGTGTGGATTCGCTGAATGCCTTGCTGATGCTCGGGGTGTGCTGTGGATAGATCTCCTTGAGGTTCTTCATGACCAGGTCTTTGTCCGGGTGCACCAGAACCTTGCCGTCGGCACTGACCAGGAAGGCATAGCCGATGCCGTCGAAATCCAGGGCATTGATGATATCGACCAAGGTTTGCAGGTTCAGATCGCCGCCGACTACGCCAGCGGGCCTGGCCGGGGTGGCAACGGTCATGATCAGCTCGCTGGTAGCGGCATCGACGTAAGGCTCGGTAAGGGTGGTGCCGCCGGCGGCCAGGGCGTCCTTGTACCAGGGGCGGGTGCGTGGGTCGTAGTCGGCGGGCATCTGCTCATCCGGGCGCATGGTGAAGCCGCCGCTCTCGGTGCCCAGGTAGGTAAAGGCGAAGGAAGAGGTCAGCGCCTTCTGTTCCAGCAGTTTGATCACGCGCTCCTGCTCGCTGTCATTGCTGATCGACTGGGCGGCGCTTTCCACCAGCAGGATGCGCCCGGACAACCAGTTTTGAATATTGCTGGCCGTTACATTGCCCATTTCATGCAGGTAGTTCTCCAGGTCTTCGCGGATGGCATTGCGTTGCAGGTAATCGTTGTAGAGAGTGAACAGGGAAAAGGCGGCGATGACCACAAGGGATGCGGCGAGCAAAATCTTGTGGCTGAACTGCAGGTTTTTGTTCATGTTGTGTTGTATCCGGATGGCTCTGGAACCAGTCTTGTGTTCCACCACGGCGTTCTTGGGGCGCTGTGGTGGGCTGTTGCAGCAGGCAGGGTGACGTTTCGTTCTATTCTTATGTCGGCATACCTGCAGTAAAGCTTTAACCCAGAGGATGGCAAGATGCCTTTGATTTCGCAGTTTGTATTGGGTGCTGGCAGTGATGGGCAGGCGGTTGGTCAGCCTTTGCGCCTGGCCAACCGTCACGGTCTTATTGCCGGTGCCACCGGCACCGGCAAGACAGTAACCCTGCAGCTGTTGATCGAGACGTTCAGCGACGCCGGGGTGGCGGTGTTCGCTGCTGACGTCAAAGGGGATCTGTGTGGTCTGGGCGCGGCCGGTGCGCCGCAGGGCAAGGTCGCCGAGCGTATCGCCAGCATGCCCTGGCTGAATCATCAACCACAGGCCTACCCGGTGACACTGTGGGATGTGCATGGCCAGAGTGGCCACCCACTGCGTACCACCCTCAGCGAGATGGGGCCGTTGCTGCTTGGCGCGTTGCTTGAGCTGACCGACAGTCAGCAGGCGGCGCTCTACGCGGCGTTCAAGGTGGCTGACCGCGAAGGTCTATTGCTGCTCGACCTGAAAGACCTGAAAGCGCTGCTCGGCTACCTCAAGGACAGTCCGCAGGTGTTGGGCGAGGACAGCGCGCTGTTCACCAGTACCTCGGCACAGGCGTTGTTGCGTCGCCTGGCCGGGCTGGAGCAGCAGGGCGCCGAAGCCTTGTTCGGCGAGCCTGCGCTGCAGCTCGAAGATCTGTTGCACCCTGACCGCGACGGCCGCGGTCGTGTGCACCTGCTCGATGCCTCCCGCTTGGTTCATGAGGCGCCCAAGGTTTATGCGACCTTCCTGTTGTGGCTGTTGGCGGAACTGTTCGAGCAACTGCCGGAACGTGGCGATGCCGATAAACCGGTACTGGCGTTGTTCTTCGACGAGGCGCATCTGCTCTTTCAGGGCACCCCAAAGGCCCTGCAGGAACGTCTTGAACAAGTGGTGCGGCTGATTCGCTCCAAGGGCGTCGGGGTGTATTTCGTCACCCAGTCGCCGAGCGATCTGCCGGACGATGTCCTGGCCCAGTTGGGGTTGCGCATCCAGCACGGCCTGCGTGCTTTCACCGCCAAGGAACAGAAATCCCTGCGGGCAGTGGCTGACGGTTTTCGCCCGAACCCGGCGTTCAGCACGCTCAGCGTGCTCACCGAGTTGGGGATTGGCGAGGCGCTGGTCGGTACGCTGGAGGAGAAGGGCACGCCGGCCATGGTTCAGCGAGTGGCCATCGCTCCGCCGCAATCGCGCATCGGCCCGCTGAATGAGTCCGAGCGTGCGGCGTTGGTGCGTCAGTCACCCTTGGCTGGGCGTTACGACAAACCCATCGACCGCGAATCGGCCTATGAGCTGCTCACTGCTCGTGCTGCGCAGGCATCCGCTGAGGTATCCGCGCAATCGAGTACCAAGGGCAAGCCCGCAGCGCAGGAGCAAGGGCTTGGACAGATGGCGGGCGACTTGCTCGGCGGTGCGATGAAGAGCGCCCTGCGGCAAGCGGCCAATCAACTCGGTCGGCAACTGGTGCGGGGCTTGATGGGGTCGCTTATGGGAGGCAAGAAGCGCTGAAGTTACTTGCAGCCGCGTTTCGCGCGGCTGCAATGCGCCCTCGGGGCGTTAGTCGTATTCGCTGGCGGCTTCTTTCTTTTCCAGGCGTTCCTTCTCGATTTTCTCGATTTCTTTATCGAAGGCCTGGTCGAGCAGGCTGGGTTTCTTGCGCCAGGGTTTGCGGTCGGGGTCCGGTTGAGCGGCGTAGGT
Organism: Pseudomonadota bacterium; assembly: GCA_023431055.1. Taxonomy (GTDB): domain Bacteria; phylum Pseudomonadota; class Gammaproteobacteria; order Pseudomonadales; family Pseudomonadaceae; genus Aquipseudomonas. The sequence goes on along the minus strand of JAEYXX010000025.1, from coordinate 52,516 downwards.
AATGACCTCGCCGCCGTATACATCCTTGTAACGCTGCGCCTGGCGCTCGAGTTCGGCGCGCAGTTCGTCTTTCGTCACTGTTTTTACCTGTTGGTTGTGATCGGCCCACACGACAGCTGAAACGCCAGGTTTCATTGTTGCGCTGAGGGATCAATCTAAAGTGCTTCGCCTTGGTCGGCTGGGAGAAAAATTTGCAAAGTTTCACGCTTTGCATCTTTCTCTTTTCTCTTCAGTTACTTATCTATTTGTAAGTTTTTTTCGAGAAAAGTTGCATGGAGCAACTGGCGGGTATTATCACCAGCTCCTTTTGAATGTCCAGTAATCAGCCCACAAGCGCCTGATAATGCAGGCTCAAACTCATCTGGCAGCTTTCCTTCGCTGCCAGCAGTTTTAGCCCAGGCTGCCCCGATAAATGATGGGCGTTGACCGGATGGGTAACGGGTTCGAAACAGAAGAAATTCTGTGCCTCTGGGCAGAACAATAGAAACACATCGCAGCCCTCCGCCTCGCAGACTAGCTGATAACCGGCGTCTGCTTGAATGATAAGCGCCTTGCCGGGCCAGTGGGTAAAGGCATTATCGACAAGTTGCTGTGGCAACAAGGTGGGCTCGGTGAAGTTCCAGGCCTGCGGTAATTCGACCCAATGACTGGACAGTTTGTCTTCACCGCATAACCAGACGCCGCCTGCTTGCGCTTGCACGCGTGTATGCGCAGTGCGCGGCAGATAAGGATGAAGGCCGAGTCCGTACCAGGTGGGCTGCTCGCCAAGATGGGTGGCTTGTAACGTCAGTCGTAGGCAGCCGTCAGTTAGGCGTATGTGGAAATTGGCGCGATAGGGAAAAGGCGATTGGCTGTGCAGTTCCAGACTGGCGCTGTCGGACGTCACATCGACTACCTGCCAGGGTTGTTGCCATGCACTGCCGTGTATCGGCAGTGCTTCGTGTTCGGTGTTGGCGCTTAGTGCTTGCCAACCGGTAGGTGTGGTGAAGCCGCCCCCGCCGATGCGGTTGGACCAAGGCAGTAGTGGGTAGCAGGCCAGGCGCCGAGGATTGGAGGTGGCCAGCGCCAGATCGTCACTGTAGCGCAGCAGCGCTCGGCCATCGCTCAGGCGAGTCCAGTTGACCAGGCTTGCGCCCAGTTCCGGGGCGAGGGTCAACTGTGTCAGGCTATCGCTCAGGGTCAGCAGAGTCGTTGCCATTTGGCGCTCCTGGGGCTGTAAATGTCAGGAATTCGTAGTGTCATCGTACAACTGCTGGGCTATCATTACCGCAAAGCCTCAAGTCGAGAATTCGTCCACCATGGAAACGCAGAACGCTCAACCCCGTGCTCGTCGCAAGCACCGCAGCCTGGCCCAGGAGTTGGTGGCCGAGTTGTCGCAACGCATTCGCGACGGGCATATCAAGCGCGGTGAGAAGCTGCCGACGGAGTCGGCAATCATGGAAGAACAAGGCGTCAGCCGTACCGTGGTGCGCGAGGCCTTGTCGCGTTTGCAGGCCGCCGGACTGGTGGAGACCCGCCACGGCATCGGCACCTTCGTGCTGGATACCCCCAGCGCCAGTGGTTTTCGCATCGATCCGGCGACCATCGTCACCTTGCGCGACGTGCTGGCCATTCTTGAACTGCGCATCAGCCTTGAGGTGGAGTCTGCCGGGATGGCGGCTGCACGGCGCAGTGATGCGCAGCTGAAGGCCATTCGTGAAGCGCTGGATGCCATCAATAAGAGCGCCGCGCATGCTAGTGATGCAGTGTCCTCGGACTTTCATTTCCATCTGCGCATCGCCGAGGCCACCGGCAATCGCTATTTCACCGATATCCTCAGCCATCTCGGCACCAGCATAATCCCGCGGACCCGGGTCAATTCCGCCGGCCTGGCACGTGACGATCAGACCCATTACATGGCGCGCCTGGAGCGTGAGCACGAGCAGATCTTCGAAGCCATCGCGCGTCAGGACGCCGAGGCGGCGCGAGCGGCCATGCGCTTGCACCTGACCAATAGTCGCGAGCGCCTGCGCCAGGCGCACGAAGCGGCCGAGGCTGAAGCACTGCACGGCTGATACTGGATCAACGAGCGCGGCGGCCTTGGGCCGCCGCGCTCGTTTTAGCAGTGAGAAAATACGGGCGCGCATGGGCTTCTCGGCAGCCTCTGGAAACGTAGGCGTTTTCAAGGGCCGCTAGCGGCGATAGGCAAGGGCTACGATTCCGCCTACCACGATCAAGCCGCCGACCACCTGCAGAACCCCCAAAACCTGACCCAGGATCAGCCAACCCAGGACCATCCCTGCCACCGGCTCCATGTTCATCACGGGAGCGTTACGCGCGATGTTCAGGCGTGGCATGCAGATGAACAGAGTGGAGAAGGCTGCACCATAGAGCAGCACCAGGCATGCCAGTGCGATCCAGCCGACGCTCGCACTGGGCAGGCTCAAGCCGCCCGGAATCAGGCCGCTGGCGCCGAGCAGGGTGGAGGCGCTGAACACTACCGCCAGGGTCAGCATGCTGCGTACCGAGCCGGCCAGGCTGGAGAGGCGGTGCTCGGTGATCCACAGGGCGACGGCAAACACCCCGGCAGCGGTCAGGCTGAACAGAATACCGGCGATCCATTCGCCATCCGGCGCGGCGCTGCTGCTCAGGCGTCCGGGAACGTCGAGCACCAGTACCAGACCGAACAGAATAACGCCCATGATCCCCAGGGCCTGGCGCGTCGGTGCCGGGCCGCCGAGCGCCCAGGTGAGCAATGCCAGAAGAATCGGCGACAGGTTCACCACCAGCAACGCCAGTGCCACTGGAATGCGCGCCACGGCCGAATAGATGCAGAAGCTCTGGATGGCGATCAGCAGGCCCAGCAGGATCTGCCAGCCCCAGGTGGCCCGCCCCAGTTGCAACGACTCGCGCCGCCACAGCACCAGCGCGACCAGCACCAGCAGGGTCACGCCGGCGCGTGCGAGCATCGCCAGGAGCAGTCCTGTGTCGTGGTCGAAGGCGATCCGCGCGGCGATGTGGTTGCCGGCGAACGAGCAGGCCAGCGACGCGAGGATCAGAACGGCGATGTGACGGGGAAATGGGGTGGAACCTTGCATGACGTAAATCCTGTCTTGTCATGGCCTGCAAGCAGGCCCTAAAGCAAAACGCCGCCCGGTTGGGCGGCGTTTCGTTCAATGCCCTGGGTTGGCTGTCAGAGCACCACGCTCGGCAGCCACAGCGAGATAGCGGGGATATAGGTAACGGCCATCAGCACGGCGAACAGCGCGAGGTAGAACGGCAGCAGGGCCTTCACGGTGCTCTCGATGCTGACCTTGCCGATAGCGGCACCGACGAAGAGTACCGCACCTACCGGTGGCGTGATCAGACCGATACCCAGATTGACCAGCATGATCATGCCGAAATGCACCGGGTCGACGCCAAACGAGGTCACCACCGGCAGCAGGATCGGGGTCAGGATCAGGATCAGCGGCGCCATGTCCATCAGCGTGCCGAGGGCCAGCAGCATGAAGTTCACGCACATCAGGATCACGTAGCGGTTGTCCGAGAAGGTCAGGAACGCGGTGGTGATCTTCGACGGAATCTGCATCAGGGTCATGATGTAGCCGAAGCTGGCGGCGAAGGCGATCAGGATCATCACGATCGACAGCGTGCGCACCGTGCGATGCAGCATCTTCGGCAGTTCACTCCACTTGTAGTCGCGGTAGATGAACATGGTCACGAAGAAGGCCCAGACCACCGCGACTGCCGCCGACTCGGTGGCGGTGAATACGCCACTGAGGATGCCGCCGAGGATGATGACCATGGTCATCAGGCCCCACAGTGCCTCGGCGCAGATCTTCAGCGCCTGGCGCAGCGGAATCACTTCACCTTTCGGGTAGTTGCGTTTCTTGGCGAACCACAGGCACAGCGCCGCCATGGTGAAGCTCAGCAGCAGGCCAGGACCGATGCCGGCGACGAACAGCGCGGCGATGGACACCGTACCGCCAGCAGCCAGTGAGTAGATCACCGAGTTGTGGCTGGGCGGGGTGAGCAGCGCCTGTACCGAGCCGGAGACGGTGACCGCGGTGGAAAACTCGCGCGGGTAGCCTTTCTTTTCCATTTCCGGGATCAGCACCGAACCGACCGAGGCGGTGTCGGCCAGGGAGGAGCCGGAGATGGCGCCGAAGAAAGTTGAGGCGGTGATGTTGACCAGCGACAGGCCGCCGCGGACGAAGCCCACCAGCACCCCGGCGAATGCCACCAGGCGCCGAGCCATGCCGCCTTCGGCCATGATCGCGCCGGCCAGGACGAAGAACGGAATGGCCAGCAGGGAGAATTTGTTCACGCCGCCGGCGATCTGAATCATCACGGCGTGCAGCGGGATGTCGATGTACCAGGCGCCGATCAGGGTGGCCAGGCCAAGGGCATAGGCGACCGGGACGCGCAGCAGGATCAGGGCAATGAAGCTGCCCAGCAGAATCGCGGCATCCATTACACGGACTCCTTGGAATCTTCGCAGTTCTCGTAATCGACGACGCGACGCTTGTGCTGGTCGCCGTAGAGCAGTTGTTCGATGACGAACAGCAGGGTGATCAGACCGCCCAGGGGGATCGGAGCGTAGCTGATACCGACGCGCATCCAGGTCAGCGTGCTGAGGTACTGATTCCAGGTGGCGACGCACAGCTTGTAGCCCCAGATCAGCATGAACAGGGCGATGGCGCCCATGGCCAGGCGTACGAACAGGGTGAGGAAGGGTTGAGCGACTTCGGGAAGACGATCACTCAGCACCTGCACGGCCATGTGCGCACCGGCGCGGTAGCTGGCTGCGGCGCCGACGAAGGTGAACAGCACCATCAACAGGATGGCGATGGGTTCGGGCCAGCCCAGGCCCTGACCGAGTGCGTAACGGCTGAACACGCCCCAGGGGATGATCAGGGCCATGATCACGATCGCCAGACCAGCGGTGGTGATACAGGCACGGTAGATGACGTCATTGACGCCCAGAACCAGGTTTTTCATGAGACTTCACCGGTGGCGCGGCGCGGGCAGGGTTGCCGGCGCCGCGCGCTTGCGCGTGGATTACTGAACGGCTTCGATGCGCTTGATCAGATCGGCGAACTGCGCGCCGTACTTCTCACGTACCGGGGCGGTAGCGTCGTAGAAGGGCTTGGTGTCGACTTCGATGAACTCGACGCCTTCAGCCTTGAGCTTCTCGTCGCTGGCCTTTTCCTTGGCAACCCACAGGTCGCGCTCTTCCAGCTGGGCCTCTTTGGCCAGCTTCTTGACCAGGGCCTGCTGCTCGGGGGTGAGCTTCTCCCAGGTGGTCTTGGACATCAGCAGTGGCTCGGGGAGGATCAGGTGGTGGGTCTGGGTGTAGTACTTGGCCGCACGGAAGTGGTTGTGCTCGAGCAGGGTCGGCGAGTTGTTCTCGGCGCCGTCGATCACACCGCTTTGCAGGGCGCTGAAGATTTCACCGGTGTCCATGGCGATGCCATTGGCGCCCATGGCGTTGAGGGTGTCGATGAACAGCGGGTTGCCGATCACGCGGATCTTCATGCCCTTGAGGTCTTGCAGCTTGCGTACCGGCTTCTTGGTGTAGAGGCTGCGGCTACCGGCTTCCATCCAGGCCAGGCCAACCATGTTGAAGTCGGAATTGGTGATGGCGTCGAGGATTTCCTGACCGATTTCGCCGTCGACCACCTTGCGCATGTGTTCGATATCGCGGAACACGAAGGGCATGTTGAAGACGTTGGTGGCAGGCACCACCGGGCCAACCGAGCCGAGGCTGACACGGGTCAGCTGGACGGCGCCGATCTGGGTCTGTTCGATCACTTCCTTCTCGGAACCCAGCACACCGCCTGCGAACATGCGGGACTTGATTTCACCGTTGGTGGCGGCTTCCAGTTTCTTGCCGAGGTTCTCCATGGCGACTACGGTCGGGTAGCCGGCAGGGTGGATTTCGGCAATCTTCAGGGTCGTCTCGGCCTGTACGAAGGAAGACAGACCGAGCGCTAAAGGAAGTGTGGCGAGAAGCAACTTGCGTTTGAGGTTCATGCGGAAAGCTCCGTCTTGTTGTTGTTGGTGAACAGCAGTGCAGTCCGGTGCCGCGAGCAGCCCGGGGTGAATCGGATCAGGGTTTGAAGGCAGGCTCCTCGATACCGCATACGCCCGCCTGCAGGGCGAAAACGCCGCCGGCCAGTGGCTGATCGGAGAGGTCGCCGCCGGGGCGGATCGAGGTGACGAACAGGGTGTCCAGATTGGCGCCGCCGAAAGCGCACATGGCGGGCTTCTTCACGGGAACCGCCAGCGAACGGTCGAGGCGGCCATCCGGGGTGAAACGATGGATCAGGCCTGCGTCGTTGCCGCAGATCCAGTAGCAACCGTCGACATCCATCGCGGCGCCGTCGGGGCGGCCTGGATGCTGCTTCATGTCGATGAACAGACGACGGTTGTGCGGCGTACCGCTGTCGGTGTCGTAGTCGAAGGCCCAGACGCTCTGCACGGTCGGGTGCGAGTCGGAGAGGTACAGGGTGCGGCCATCGGGGCTGAAGGCCAGGCCGTTGGGCACGATGAAGTCATCGAGTACCTGTTGCAGCTGGCCGTCGTAGCGATACAGCGCCCCGACGCGCGCGCCCTGGGCCATGTCCAGCAGCATGGTGCCGGCCCAGAAACGGCCCTGACGGTCGCAGCGGCCATCGTTGAAGCGCATTTCCGGGCGGGCGTGTTCGACGGTTGCCAGGCGTTCGGCCTGTACCTTGCCGTCGTCCTGCAGGCGCAGGTGGAAGATGCCGCTCTGCATGCCGGCGAGCCAGCCGCCAGCCGGATGCATGGCGATGCAGGCGAGCATTTCCTCGGCCTGCCAGCTTTGCGTCTGGCCAGTGGCGGCAGACCAGCGATACAGGCGTCCGGCAGGAATGTCGGCCCAGTAAAGGGCCTGCTCGGCTGTGTTCCAGACCGGGCTTTCGCCCGTGGCGTTGCGCGCATCGACAATCAGTTCGGCTGTCATGGCAGGGGCGCTCTAGTTGTTGTTATGGCTTGGGCGGCGAGGTGATGCTTCAGTCGTCGCCGAACGGGCCGGCTGCAACGAAGGCGCCGCCCTGGTAAATACGTGCTGGGTCGTCAGCGGCCGGCATCGGCTGCGCTTCGACCTTGTCGCGAAACACTTCCGAGCTGTCCTTGGGCGTGAAGCCCAGGTGCGCGGCGTGGCTGTTGTCCCACCACACGTCGCGGTTGTCCGACATGCCGTAGACCACGGTGTGGCCTACGTTCTCGGTATAGAGGCAACGTTCGAGCAGATGGGTAAGGTCGTCGTAGCTCAGCCAGGTGCTCATCATGCGGCGGTTGGCCGGCTCGGGGAACGAGGAGCCGATGCGGATGCTGACGGTCTCGATGCCGTAGCGATCGAAGTAGAAGCTGGCCATGTCTTCGCCATAGGACTTGGACAGGCCGTAATAGCCATCCGGGCGGCGCGGGCTGTTGGCGTCGAGCTTCTCGTCCTGCTTGTAGAAGCCGATGACATGATTGGAACTGGCGAACACCACGCGTTTCACGCCATGGCGACGGGCCGCTTCATAGACATGGAACACGCCACAGATGTTGGCGCCGAGGATTTCTTCGAAAGGGCGCTCGACCGAGACGCCACCAAAGTGCAGGATGGCGTCGACGCCTTCGACCAGTTGATGCACCGCGGCCTTGTCTGCCAGGTCGCAGCGCACCACTTCTTCATGGGGGCCGGCAGCAGGGGCCATTTCGCCGATGTCGGACAGGCGCAGGATGTTCGCGTAGGGGCGCAGGCGTTCGCGCAGTACCTTGCCCAGTCCGCCGGCGGCGCCGGTCAGCAGCAGGCGATTGAAGGGGCGCAGTTCGCTGGAGGTCGTGGTCATGGCGGGGCCTGGACTCTTGTTGCTTGTTGTTATTGGTTTGTCATACGTTGTCGTATGACTTGGATCGATTATCAGCACCCGCCCGAGCAATGTCAACGTGACGTGGGGGAAAATTGAAGGCTCCGATTCGGCTGTCGTTTGGCTCGTCACTTGCTGTAAATAGCCGTGGCGGGCCAACGTAAATTTAGAATTAATGGCTCTATTACGGCGCTTTATCCCGCTCGGGCGAAATTTTCACAAGGCGGGCCGGTGGCTCTGAGCGGACGCTGGGGCATCGTCATTTCGGCGTCTTTGACTAAAGTTGTATGACAACGTATCTCGATAGGTGGAGAAGCCTTGCGCGGCAAGGCGCTCGAGTGACTGGAGGCGTGACATGGGCAGGAAACCTGCCGGTATTCGCAGCAGTGCGGCACCGACGCTGATCGATGTCGCCAGGGTGGCGGGGGTGTCGCCGATTACCGTATCGCGCGCGCTCGGCCGTCCCGAGGTGGTGACCGATGCGACTCGCAAGCGCGTGCTGGAGGCGGTGCGGGCGACGGGCTATGTACCCAACCTCGCCGCGGGCTCTCTGGCATCCAGTCGTAGTCGGCTGGTGGCGATTTTCCTGCCGACCATCGCCAACTCGATTTTCGCCGACACCGTGCAGGCACTAACCGACCGCCTGGCTGCCGCCGGCTATCAGACCCTGCTGGGCCTGACCGGCTATCGCCCGGAGCAGGAGGAAGCCTTGCTCGAAGCGGTGCTGGGGCGGCGCCCGGACGGCATCGTGCTGACCGGTACCGAGCACACCCAGGCAAGCCGCGAGCGCCTCGCGCGGGTCGGTATCCCGCTGGTCGAGGCCTGGGACCTATGCGAGCACCCGGTGGATATGCTGGTCGGCTTCTCGCACGAGGCCGTCGGTCAGGCGGTGGCGCGCTACCTGCTCGGCAAGGGCTACCGCCGGGTGTCGGCGGTAGGTATCGATGATCCGCGTGGCTTGCGTCGCTATCGCAGCCTGGTTGCGGCGCTGCAGGAGCACGTGGCTGCACCGGTGGCGGCGCAGATTCTGCCTGCACCGGCGACGCTCGCGGTTGGTCGCGAGGGGCTGGCGCGCCTGCTGCAGGAGGGCGCTGCCGGTGAGGTGGTGGTGTGCAGCTCCGATACGGTGGCGCAAGGGGTGATGGCCGAGGCGCTGAGCCGTGGCTTGCGCATCCCCGAGGATCTGGCAGTGATGGGCTTTGGCGACCTTTCCAGCGCGGCGCATACCCATCCGCCGCTTTCCACCGTGCGGGTGGACGGGCCGCGTATCGGCTGCGCCATTGCCGAAGCGCTGCTGGCGCGTATTGCCGAGCCGGCAGCTGCGCGCCAGCCGCTGCGAATGGATGTGGGCTTCGAGCTGATCGAGCGCGGCAGCGCCTGAGCCGGGCTCAGGCCAGGCGCAGGTGGTTGTCCCACAGGCCGGCCGGTAGCTGCAGGGCGTTGGTGACGATGCGCGTGCCGCGGCAATCGTACAGGCGGCAACGGCCCTGACCGGAAGTGACGACGAAGCCATCGGCCACCGCGCCGACGCCTGCGCAGTCAGGCAGCGGCACGTCGAGGCGCACTTCGGCGCTGTCCAGGTCCCAGATGAAGAAACGGTTGCCGCGCGGTGCGGTCATCGCCAGCAGGCGCAGCTCGTCGTGGATGGCCACGCTGGCGGTGTACTGGTTCATCGCCGTACGCTGCGCCTCGCCGAGGGCGAAGGGCTGGTAAGGCTGGCCGGGGCGCTTGATCGCCAGCAGCGGTACGGCATCGTGCATGTCGCCCATGTACTGCTGACCGCTGACCACGGTACCGTCGCGGGCCACGGTCAGGTGACGGATGCTGTTGCGCTGGTCGGCCAGATACTCCTGGCTGACCAGGCTGCCGTCGCGCTGCATCAGCACCAGGCTGGCCTGCATGGCATCGAGGTTCATGTCGACGCGGCTTTCCGCTTCGGTGCGGATGCCGCCATTGGCCACCACCAGGGTTTCGCCATCGGGCATCCACAGCAGTTGGTGCGGGCCAATGCCGTGTGTGCCGTGTTCGCCGTCGCGTTGCAGTCGCTCAGCGTCCAGGCGATAGACGCCGAGGACGCCGCGACCGGGTTCGGTGGTGTCGTTCTCGGTGGCGTACAGCCATTCGCCGCCCTGGTGGAACACCGCGTGGCCGTTGAAGTGGCGCCCGGCTGGCGAACTGAGCGTTTGCAGCAGGCGGCCGTCGCGGGTGTCGATCAGGTAGCTCTCGGTGCTCGGGCGGCGGCCGACGAACAGTGCCAGCGGCAAGGTAGGGTGCGGCACCACATCGTGGCAGCGTTCGTTCACCGCGGTGGCGAAGGCGCGCTGACCGTCCAGGCGATAACCGACCGCATAGTGCTTGCCATCGGCATCGTCACGGGCCGACAGCAGCAGCGGTTGCCCCGAGGGGCCGAACAGCGTCCAGCCGCCGAATGCGCCCGCTGCCGCCAGGCTGGCCGCGGCGGCGCCAAGACCGAGGAAGGTTCTGCGGTGCATGCGTCAGTCCCCGTCGTGGGCGTTGAAGCCGATCTGTACGCCGAGTGCCTTGGCCAGGTCGCTTTCCTGCAGGCGATGCAGGCGGTTGAGGCTGTCGTACAGCTCGTTCAGCTGCTTGCGGCCGGCTTCGCTGGCCAACAGTTCGCTCAGCGGCTGTTCGAGCGCGGCAAGGCGCTGGCGGGTGTCGAGGTAGGCGGCGTCGATGCGTTGTGCCAACTCGGCCTGGTCGCTGCTCAGCAGCGATTGCAGACCATCCTTGTTGTTGCCGTGCCAGAGCAGTTCGGCGCTGGCCAGGGCCGAGCCGAGGTTGGCCAGGCTGGCGCTGCTGCGCCAGGATTCGGCCTGGTACGGCTGGGGGATGCCCTTGGTCTGGCGACCGAGCGGCGCGCCGAGTTTCTTCTTCAGACCGTCGATACCGCTGACCTGAACGCGCAGCAGTTCAGCCACCGCTTCCTTCGAGTCGGCGTAGCGCTCGTTGGGGAACTGCTTGAGCTGCGCGGCCATACCGCTCTTGTCAGCCTGCCATTGCGCCACGATATCGGCGGCCAGGGCCTGCTGATGCTGACCGATGGCCTGCAGCAAGGGGCAGTAGCGGGCTTTCTGCTCTTCTTGCGTCAGGTCGATGTCGGCGTCGAACAGCACGTACTCGGAGGCGGTCAGGCCCTGCACCACGACACTGGCGCTGGCCAGGTCGGCCTGGGTCAGTTGCGGCTTGCTCTTGAGCAGCGCCTCGACCTGGCGCTGCACCAGGTTCTTCTTGTCCGGCCAGAACTGTACCTGCCAGGCGCGGTTGCCCTCGGCCAGCGGGCCGAGCATCAGCGGTTGCAGCGCCGACCAGGCGCTCATGGCACCGAGAAAGGCCTGGCGCGCGGCGGGCAGATCGGCACTGCCGGCGCAGAAGGCCGCGGCACGTTCGGCTAGTTGGCGATCGGCTTCCTGCCAGCTGGTATAAGCCGGCAGCAACACGCCGTCGGTGAGGGCGCCGGTGACCTTGGCGGTCTGATCCTGCTGGCCGCAGCCGACCAGGGCCAGGCCGAGCAGGGAGGCGATCAGGCTCTTGTGCAACATCTCGGGCTCCTTAAAGGGAATTGAGGAAGGCGAGCAGCGCGGCTCGCTCATCGGCATCGAATTTCAGCACCTGCTGCTTGGCCGCTTCGGCCTCGCCGCCGTGCCAGAGTATGGCTTCCAGCAGGTTGCGTGCGCGACCGTCGTGGAGAAACTGGGTGTGGCCGTTGACCGCCTGGGTCAGGCCGATACCCCACAGTGGCGGTGTACGCCACTCCTGGCCGCTGGCGAGGAACTCCTCACGGCCATCGGCCAGACCTTCGCCCATGTCGTGCAGGAGCAGGTCGGTGTAGGGGCGGATCAACTGATTGGCCAGTTCGGGCTCGGCGGCATCGGCCGAGGTGGTGAAGCTGGGCGTATGGCACTTCTGGCAACCGGCCTGGTGGAACAGGCTTTTACCCTTGAGCACTTGCGGGGCGTCGACGTCGCGCCGCGCTGGCACGCCGAGGTTGCGGCTGTAGAACAGCACGCTGGCGAGGATGTTGTCGCTGACCTCCGGTTCGCCGCCATGGGGCGCGGCCAGACAGTCGGCCTGCACGGCGGTGCAGTTGTCGTGCGGGATCAGCGTGGTGGTCAGGCCCATGTCATTGGCGAAGGCGTCGGCATTCTGCTGATTGAGGTTGGGCTGGCCGGCCTTCCAGCCGAAACGGCCGAGTACGCTGCCTTGCTGCTGGCGGTCCCAGACGATGTTGGGGCGTCCGGAGATGCCGTCACCATCGGCGTCATCCGGGTCGGCTGCGGCGAGGATGTCTTGCTCGGCAATGGCTTCGAGCAAGCCCAGGCCGATCATCGGCGGTGCGATGCGGGTGGAGAACAGGGTGTCCGGGTGCATGTCGCCGTAACCGAGCTGGGTGATCTCCAGTTGCGGTTTGCGCAGCTCCACCCGCGTGCCGTCGGCAAAATGCACCGGCACGCTGCTGTAGTTCACCCGCACCTTGCCTTCCGGGGCCACGCCGGGATTGGCCATGTCCTGCAACTGGGCGCCGTAGGTGGGCTCGGCGACTACGCCGTGGCGTTGCAGCAGCTCGGCATGCTCGGGGCCGGCCGGGATGGACAGGCGCACCAGCATGGAGGCTGCGCTGAGTGCATTCGGCTCGGGCGGATGGCCGCGACCGTCCTTGAGGTGGCAGTTCTGACAGGCGTTGGTATTGAACAGCGGGCCCAGACCGTCGCGCGCGGTGGTGGAGGCGGGTGCCGGAACCCAGGGGTTGCGGAAGAAGCTGTTGCCGACCGAGAAGTCCAGACGCCGGCTCGGCGCCAGGTTGGCCGAAGGCTGGGAGAACGCGTTGTGATCGAACTTGCGCACCGTGGCCGCGCCGGCGGAAAGGGCTTCGCCGGGTTCTGCCGCCGTGAAGTTCGGTTGCTGCTCGCAGGCGATCAGGGTCAGGGCCAGAAAGGGTAGCAGGCAGCGCTGGAGCGGCGACATCGAGGGACTATCCGGGCAGGCAGGAAACGGGGCGGCAAGATTATCAGGCTAACGGAATTTAAATAAGATCAATTAGCGTTATCCAGACGTGGCCAGAGGTCGCGGGCAACTGCGTCATTTGTCTGAATGGCGCAGTTGCAGGGCCTGTCAGGCGTTGGCCCTGTGCACTGCGATAAACCATTTCGGCTGCATGGCGGTGAAGTCGGTACGCACGTTGGAGGGTAGATAGCTGGCCGAGTCCAGCACGTACATCTGGCCGGCCGTGCGTTCGAATACCACCCAATGCCAGAAGTCCCGACTTTTTTCCTGGTGGTGCTTGATGGCCAGCAAAGCCAGGTCCGGCAGGGCCTCCCAGGAAATGAAGGGCGTTTCGCCGGTTGCCGCCCTCGCGCCGCCGCTGGCGAGCAGGCGGCGCACGTACTGGGTATCGGACCACAACGACTCGTCTTCGGCATGAATGCCCATGGCGTTGGCGATGGCCTTCATCTCGGCGTAGCGCTTGCCGAGAATGTTGGCGGCGGCGGCGATGCCACAGCCGCTGATATCTTCCTGCACCACGCAGACAGCAGCCCGTTCAGCGAGAAATCCGCTGGAGTGAGCAGTAGCGCTGGTGAACTGGGGGCGTATGGACATCCTGTTCCTCGGTTATCTGACTTTGCAGGCCGACAGGGTAGCGGCAGCTCGCTGTCGTGCAAAGTCGCTGCCTGGCTACTCAGCTTTGCAACGCGGGGTTACCGACCCGGCCAATGGCGGGAAGATGGTGTTGCACCTGCAGATGAATCACCCATGGGGCGAGGTGCTTGCTCAGGCGTTCGGTGTGACGCGCTGGAAGCGCTTGCGAAAGGCAGCCGGGGACACGCCGACCCGCCGGCAGAACAGGCGGCGGAACGAGTTGCTGTCCTCGTAGCCGACCCGGCAGGTGATCGTCTCGATGCTCAGGCGAGTGGTTTCCAGCAGTTCCTTGGCCTTCTCCATGCGCAAGGTCTGCAGGTAGGCCAGCGGCGCGTGGCCGGTGGCTTCCTTGAAGCGCCGCTTGAAGTTGCGTACGCCGAAGCCGAAGCGTGCGGCCAGCTCGTCGATGCTGCAAGGGCTGGCGAAGTTCGACTCCATCCAGTTCTGCACGCGCAACACGGCCTCGTCAGCATGGCTGCGTGGCATCGACCAACTGATGTAGACGGACTGCTCGCTGCGCACGTTGTCGATCAGCAGATAGCGGCTGCATTGCTGCGCCAGTTCGCGTGAGGCGAAGCGGCGAATTAGATGCAGCAGCAAGTCCATTGCCGCGCTCGCTCCGGCACTGGTGATAACGCGGCCGTCTTCACAAAGGATGCGTCGCTCGTCCACCCGAGCCGCAGGGTGGCGGCGTCGTAGCAAGTCGGCAAAAGCCCAGTGGGTCGTGGCCTGGACACCATCGAGCAAACCCGCTTCGGCGAGCATAAAGGTGGCGGTGCACATCGAGGCGATGACTGCGCCCTGGTCATGCTGGCGTCGCAGCCAGCCACGGTAGCGCTCAAACGTTGGCAGGGCGTCGCGCAAGCTGAAGAGAAAGCCGGGGATCAGCACCAGATCGGTTTGCTCCACTGCGTCTAGCGACATGTCTACCGGCATTGCTCGACCCAGGGCACTGGTTACCGGCTGGCCGTCCAGCGATGCCACGCAGACGCTGAAGGGCGCTGCGTCAGGTTGGGCGAAGCGATTGGCCGCGTCGAGTACTTCAAGCGCCAGGGCGGCACTGGCCAGTGAGCTGTGTTCGGCCAGCAGCAAGGTGACGTGCATGGACACTCCATTGCGTAATCAGCGTGGTATTGGTCATTTCTGCACCTACCTTAGCGCAAGCTCGCCGCCTAAAGTGCGGCCCTCGTCATTCAAACAGGTGTTTGTCGCATGAACCTCTGGTTTCGCCTTTTGCTGATGTTGCTGCGTCGTCCCTGGCTCAAGCCAGTGCCATGGCTTGCTACCACCGTGGTTCGGCTGCGGGTCTGGCCGCTGGATCTGGACTTCAACTGGCACGTTACCAATGGGCGTTATTTCACCCTGGCTGATGTCGGGCGCATGGATTACGTGCTGCGCAGCGGCGCCTTTCGCGTCGCCCTGCGCCACCGTGCGCTGCCCATCGTCGGTGATGTAAGTGGCAAGTTCCGCCGTGAGCTGAAGCTGTTCGAGCGCTTCGAGATCCACACGCGCATGCTCGGCTGGGACGACAAGTGGAGCTTCGTCGAGCACCGCTTTGTCAAGGATCAGCGGGTCATCGCCGTGGTGGTCATGCGCGGGCTGTTCCGTGGGCGGAAGGGCAATGTGGCGCCCGCCGAATTCGCCCGTGAAGTGGGCTTGGACGAGCAGTCGCCGGTGTTGCCCGACTGGCTGCAGCAATGGTCGGCCAGTTGCGACAGCATGAGCCTGCAACTGCGTGAAACGGAGCGTCGATAAGCTGGAGCAGGCCTGATGTCGAGTGCGGCTATCTGCTAACGGGACAGGGGGCGAGTCATGCAGTGCACGGCGTGCCGATGTTGGTTGCACCGGCAAAGCATGATGTAACGGCATGACTGCACGGCTGGCTCAGCCCTCTCGTCGAGGCCATCTTGTATTTGCGCCCATTCAGTTTTGCCCCATTGCTCCGCCAAGATCGCGCTGTTCGCTGCTCTGGCTCGTCATCATGACGAATTGATCGACTCGGTGCGTCGCCGCTTCGGCGGCCGCCACACGGCACGTACCCGTGGTAACGAAACGGCCCCGCACGATGGCGGGGCCGTTGTCTCGAACAGCGTGCTCGGCAAACCTTTGGGGGTAGGCCGAGCGGTGCGATACCTCAGTCCATCTTGAAGCGGTTCAGCAGTTGCTGCTGATGATCGGCCAGACGCGCCAGCTCGCGACTGGTCACGGCGGTCTGTTCAGCAGCGGCGCTGACCTGGATGACCAGGTCGTTGATCTCGTTGACGTTGCGGTTGATCTCCTCCGACACCAGGCTCTGCTCCTCGGCGGCCGAGGCCACCTGGATGTTGCGGTCGCTGATGCTGGCGATGCCGTCGGTGATCTCCGCCAGCAGGTCGCCAGCCCTGACCACGTTGTTGGCGCCGGCCTGGGCCTTGTCCAGGGTTTCCTGCATGGAACTGGCGGCGCGGTCGGAGCCGCTCTGCAGGTTGCTGATCATCTGCTGGATGCTGACGGTGGAGTCCTGGGTCTTTTGTGCCAGCTGGCGGACTTCATCCGCGACCACGGCGAAGCCGCGACCCTGCTCGCCAGCACGCGCCGCCTCGATGGCCGCATTGAGGGCCAGCAGGTTGGTTTGTTCGGCCACGCCGCGAATGACGTCGAGCACCGAGGAGATGGCATCGCTTTCACGCTTGAGCTCGACGATGATCCCGGCCGTCTGCTCGGCCTGTGTCGACAGGGCCTGGACCAGGCGCACGGTGTTCTCGATCTCGGTCTTGCCCTGCATCGTGCTGTCGTTGACCCGGCGCGACATCTCCGCGGCTTCGGTGGTGCTGCGCGCCACGTCGCGTACGGTGGCGCTCATCTCGTTGATGGCGGTGGCCACCTGATCCGTGCCAAGGCGCTGTTGCGCCACGTTCTGGCTGGTCTGCAAGGCCGCCGCCGAGGATTCCTCGGCGGCAGTGGCGACCTGCGCGGCCGCGCCACCGATCTCGTGGATCACTTCCCTGATCTGCTGCGCCATGTTGTTGAGGTTGCGTGCGATGACGCCGAACTCGTCGCCACCTTCGTAGCTCGTGTGGGCGGTCAGGTCGCGCTGGGCCAGCGCGACCAGGGTGTCGTTGACGTCGCTGACCGCCGACTTGATGTTGCGGATGATCAGCAGCGACAGCACCACCACGGCGGACAGCACGCCGAACATGGCAGCGATGGTCAGCCACAGGCTGCTGGCGGCTTCTTCGCGGGTCTGAGTCGCCAAGTCGCCGACGCTCTGGCTAAGTTCGGCTTCAAGCTGGCCCATCAGGTCGATGCGGTTGGTGGAAAGCTTGAACCAGTCTTCGGGCCTGATACCCAGCGAATCGCCGAGTGGTGTTTCGAACGCCAGGCGTTGCAGGCGCGCCACCTCTTGCGCGTCGGGTTGTTGCAGGACGCTGTCGAGCTTGCCGCGGAAGGTGTTAGAAGCCCTTCGCTGGAAGGCATCCATATAAACCGAGAATTCGCCCAGGTTACGGCTGAATCGCGACAACAGGTCTGTATCGAAGTGGTTCTGGTTGAAGACCAGACCGAGCAGCATGCGATCACGCCCGGCGCGCTCCTTCATTTCCACGAACTGATTGAGCGAGCCGAGGGTGCGCAGGATCTGAGGGTCCTGGACGCTCGCCTCCAGTGAGTGGGTGTAGCCCACCAGGGTCATGATCAGCTTCGTGTAACGGGCGCCTGAGTCGGTGCCGCTCAGCGCCAGGCTGTCGACTTGCTGGCGCAGCGTGCCGAGTTCGTCGAGGGCGCGCAGGGCTTCGGTCATATCATTGGCGCCTTGTTCCGAAAGGGCGCGCATCCGCGCCGTTGCAGCGTCAGTGCCGCGGCGATATTCGGCCAGGCTGTCGCGCATAGACTGGCCTTTGCTGCCGATGAATACACCACTTGCACCACGTTCGCGCTGCAGTGATGTGATCACGGCGCTGATTTTTTGCGCCGCGCCACTGGCGGTCACGGTGCGATCCATTTCGCTCAGGGTGTGATATTTGCCGGCGACATAGACCCCGGCGAAAGCCAGGAAGCCAAGCAGCGGGAATATCAGTATGAGCATTAGTTTCACGCTAAGCGGGGCGTTCCTAAACATCTGATTTGTTGCCTCATCGTCTCGAATTGGATAGTTGCAGGCGAAGTTACGACGATTGCCGGTGGCCCCCCCCTTGGGCCAGCAGCTGAGCAGATGCGAGGGATCTTGGCGCCCCTCTGCTGTTGTGGTGTTGTAGTGCTTCGTTGTATCGGCTGCTTTGGGGATTGGATGGTCTCGTTTGTCTGGCTCTGTTACGTCACCTATGGATGGTGGGCTTCGCTCAGCGAACGACTGAAAGAACGGAGCTGAGTACGTAGGTCATCGTATGGTTCTGGCTTTTCTTTAATAAATTGCCTGATTGCAATCAAGGACATACGCAGTGAGCTGGGCGTTCACGAAGTAGATTAAACAAAATCAATCGTTGGTCTTTGATCGACAGCAACAAGTCGCTTTGCAGGCCCAAGCCATTCCTCGCCGAGCCGATAATGCCTCTGAGGATTCGCCGGTGCTCGCGCGCCTGGTGAATTCACTAGCCCGAGGGATTCATCGAATGAACATCAAACAAAAGCTAACCTGTGCATTTGCCGCTATTGCGTGTCTGCCCATCCTGGTGGTCACCGCGATTGTGGTCTACAAGGAGCGAACCCAGGCCGAGGCCGACTTCCTTGACGGCAGTTCGCGCGAGATACGCCAAGTCGACAACGCCATGCGCCTCTTCTTCAACGGGATCTCCGAAAACGTTGATTACTTGGCGAGCCTGCCGCAAATAACGGCTGCCCCGATCCTGAAGAACTACTCCTCGGCCGATGCGGCAAATTCTCCGCTGCCGGAGACCAATCAGGAGATGTAGCGCCTCTTTGACCGCTTTGCCAAGTCCCATCCCACTACAGCCTACCTTTCTTACGGACGGGTGGATGGGGGCTATGCCATCTGGCCGGACGATCCGGAGCTTAGCAGCTACGATCCGCGTGTGCGCCCTTGGTACAAGGCCGCGATGTCGGCACCTGGCAAAGCGCAACGGTCCGCAGCCTACTACTGGGCGTCGGACGACGCAGTACTGATCGGCACCTCGCGCACTGTCAGCGACTCGCAGGGCGCGATCATTGGTGTGGTGGGGCTGGACGTCTCGCTGAAACAGCTCACGGACCTGGTCAAGCAGATCAAGATAGGTCAGACCGGTTATCTGATGCTGGCGGAGAGCGGCGGCAACGTGCTGGTCGACCCCCGGAACGCTGAAAATAATTTCAAGTCCCTCACTGATCTAGGTGGTGATTATGCCCGTATGGCTGGTGCCGACGGCTTGCTGGAAGTCGAACTCAATGGCGTCCGCTATATGGCCAATATTTAGTCCTCGCCGACACTGGGTTGGCGTTTCATCGGTCTGATCGAGCACAGTGAGGTCATGGCTAAGGCCAACGAGCTCACGTGGCAGGTTGGCGTGATCGTACTGGTTCTGACGCTGCTGTTCGCTGCAGTGGGGACGGTGTTCGCCAATCTCATCGTCAACCCGATTCGCGGTGTGGCCAGCGGCCTGGAAGGGATCGCGCAAGGTGAAGGTGACCTGACGCGCAGCCTGAGCATCCAGGGCAAGGACGAAACGGCGCTGCTGGCGCGCTGGTTCAATCAGTTCCTAGGCACTATCCGCCAACTGGTGCAACGCATCATCGAGGCCTCGGCCGCCCTGCGTCAGACCTCCGATGGTTCGACACGAGTGGCCCAGGACATGACTGATGTGGCGGAGCGCCAACGCGCTGCGGTGGAGATGGTGTCCACCGCTTTCAACGAGATGGTCGCCACCGCCAACGAAGTAGCGCGCTCGTGCAGCGAGGCTGCCACCTCGGCCGACGATGGCCAGCGCCAGGTCCACGCCGGTCAGGCGCAGATCGAGGATGCCACCGATAGTGTGTCGCGCCTGAGCGATAATCTGACGCAGTCGGCGTTGGCTCTGCAGGCGTTGGAACAGGACAGCCAGAACATCAACGCCATCCTCGGTACCATTCGCTCCATTGCCGAGCAGACCAACCTACTGGCACTCAACGCGGCCATCGAGGCTGCGCGTGCTGGTGACCAGGGACGCGGATTCGCGGTCGTCGCCGACGAGGTGAGGGCGCTGGCACAGCGTACCGCCGACTCCACGGGGGAGATCGACAGCCTGCTGGGCGGCCTGGCGCGGCGCACCCAGGAGGTGACCCGGCAGATGCAGAATAGCCTGGAGATGTCGCAGGCCAGCGTCGAGCGCATCAGTCTGGCGAGCAACAGCTTCGAGCAGATCCGTGGCGCGGTGGACCATATCCGCGACCAGAACACCCAGATCGCCACCGCTGCCGAAGAGCAGCATCAGGTCGCCGAGGACATCAACCGCCACATCGCCCAGAACCAGAGCGATGCGCTGCTGGTGGAGAACCTCTCCCAATCGGCGCACCGCGACTCGCAGGAACTGGCCCAACTATCGGAGCAGTTGCACGGCCTGGTCGGGTGTTTCCGGGCATAGCTCGAGAAGGCGCCGCGTAAGTCATGCGGCGCCTTAGATCATCGAGGAAAACGCTGTGTATTGCTGAGCAAGAATGTTCAAGACCTGCGAGGACGGCTTGGTTAAGCTTGGCCGCCCAAGGAGGTTCCATGTCCCGTCATCACGAATTTACTCAGGGCGCCCGCGATATGCTGCCGATGCTGCTCGGCGCCATTCCCTTTGGCATCATCTTCGGCAGCCTGGCGGGCGCCGCCGGCCTTAACCCCTGGCAAACGCTGGGGATGTCGGCGTTGGTGTTCGCCGGTTCGGCGCAGTTCATCGCCATCAGCCTGTTGGCTGGCGGCGCCGGTGTCGCGGTGGTGCTGCTGACCACCTTCGTGGTCAATCTGCGGCATGCCTTGTACAGCGCCAGCATGCAGCCTCATGTGCGCCACCTGCCCAAGCGCTGGCGCGTGCCGCTGGCCTTCGGCTTGACCGATGAGGCTTACGCGGTGGTGATACAGCGCTATGCGCGGGGCGACAAGGACGCTTTCCGTCACTGGTATTTTCTCGGCGCGGCGTTGGCCATGTACTGCAACTGGCAGCTGTGCACTTTGGTAGGCGTGCTGTTCGGTCAGGCAGTGCCAAACATCGGCGAGTGGGGGTTGGATTTCGCCATGCTGGCGACTTTCATCGGCATCGTCGTGCCGATGCTGCGTAACCAGCCGCAGGTGGCCGCGGCTCTGGTGGCAGGCGCCGTGGCGTTGGCGTGTCATGACCTGCCCTACAAGCTCGGCTTGATGGCGGCGGCTGCCAGCGGCATCGTCGTCGGTGTGTGGCTGGAGCGGCGCCAGCCGATGCTGCAGGAGGAGTTGGCCTGATGGATATCTGGTTGCTGATCCTCGGTATGCTGGCGATCACCTTCGTGACCCGCTACAGCCTGTTTGCCTTCCCTGAGCTGCGTTTTCCGCCGCTGGTTCGTCAGGGACTGCAGTACGTGCCGACGGCCGTACTCACTGCCATCGTCGTGCCCGGCATGCTGCTGCCGGATGGGCAGCATTGGGCACTGAGCTGGAACAACGCCTATCTGCTGGCGGGCGTCGCCGCTAACGTTATCGCCGCGTTCACACGGCATCTGTTGGCGACCATTGGTGGTGGCTTGCTGGTGTTCTTCCTGTTGCGCTGGGCGTTCGGTCAGCTGCCGATCTGAGCCGCGCGGGCCTGACCTCGGCAGGGACACTCGCCGCCCCGGCTACACCAGCGCGCTGACCCTCAGCTCGCGCTGGCTCAGGCGCAGGTACTGTTGGTCAGCCTTGAGTAGTAGGCGTGGTCGTCGACGCTCAGCTCTTCCTGTGCATGGCCTTCGGCCTGACTGCGGTAGAGATGCTCTCCGGCGCGGCGCTGCAAGCACTGATAATGTTGCTGGCGTGGCTCCACCTTGAGACTGAGCAGGTCGATGTAGGCGACCATGGTTTCGTCGCTTTGCCCGGTTTCCAGCGCGCTGCGCTGCAGCAAAGGGGTGTGGGTGAAGGGCGAGGCCGACAGCATGATGTGCTGACATTGCTGCAGCTCGGGACGCGGCTCGCCATTGAGCAGCCAGTTACCGCGCAGGTCTCGCTGCAGGCAGAGGTTGCGCTGGCCGTGGTTGTCGACCTTGAGCCAGAGGCGGCGGAAGCGCCAGCGCGCGTCGCAATCGATCAGGTAGTTGGCAGCGATACTGTTGCCCTTGATGACCTGCATGAGGTGGCTGGTGGCGTGAATGCCATTGGCATCCTGACTCAGACGCAGCGTTTCCACGCCGGGGGTGTGCCTGGGCTTCCATACCAAGGTCTGCTGCATCGCTCGACTCCATGCCGGATGCGAAACAGGAGGGAAGGGCGACTGCGCGCAGAACACGTTCCCTCGTGTTCATTGGGTTGTAGGCGCGCAGCATAAAGTGATGTCAATGTGATGTCTGTCAGCTATTGCTGACAGTTGCGCACGTTTTTTGCGCTATAGGTTCAGGCTTTACGCTTGAGCGGTTGCAGCTCGAACTTCACGCCTTCCAGGCCGTGGGCCATCAATGCACGAATGTTGCCGTGATCGCTGCCTTGCGGCGTGGCCAGCACGCTACGGTAGTGTTCGCCAAAGGCACGCAGCGCCTCGTCCTTGCTCAAGCCTTCCAGCAGTGCAAGACCCAGGGTCTTGCAGGAACCTTCATTCTGTCCCGCGGAATTTTCCACGTCGCCATTGCGGAAGGCGCTGGGCTGATAGTCATAGTGCTCGGCAACGAAGGCCAGGGTTTCACTGAAGGCGTAGTCGTCCTGCTGCAGGCGGCTGCGTAGTTCGTTCAGGGCGGTCATTAATGCTTTCCTTTTGCAAAGGCGGCTTTCTGTTCGGCCGACGCTTCTTTCTGATACTTGGCCTTCCAGTCGGCATAAGGCATGCCGTACACGGTCTCGCGGGCCTGGTCGACGCTGACTTCGACGCCGAGATCGTCGGCGGCTGCCTTGTACCATTTCGACAGGCAGTTGCGGCAGAAACCGGCCAGGTTCATCAGTTCGATGTTCTGCACGTCAGGACGAGTGCGCAGGTGCTGGACCAGGGCGCGAAAGGCTGCAGCTTCCAGTTCGAGACGTTCTTGCTCGGTCATGGTGGGCTCTCCGGGAATGATGGCGGCGATGATAAGAGCGTCGCTTGCGAGCGACAAGCCGCCACGCCAGGCCGTCAGCGATGGCCAGCGAGGGTGATGGATACCGACTCGGCGAATCGCAGGGCGTGCGGCTTGTCCACTTCGACTTCGGCGTAACGCACGGCCTGGTGAGCCATGACCAGGTCGAGGATTTCCTGGGTCAGACGTTCGAGCAGGGCGAAACGGTTGCCCTCCACATGGGCGATGATCGCCTTGGTGATGGTGCGGTAGTTCAGGGCGTGCTCGATGTCGTTGACCTGCACGGCGTCGACCGCCGGGTAGAGGATGGTCAGGTTGATCAACACGTCCTGCTTGTTGTTGATTTCCTCTTCCTTGATGCCGATGTAGGTGCGCAGGCGCAGGTCCTTGACGCGGATGCGCGCCATTCCGGGTTCCAGTCGCGGCATTAGTTGTTCCGTCCGATCAATTGCAGGAATTCATGGCGAGTGTTGCAGGACTCGCGGAACGCGCCAAGCATCACCGAGCTGCTCATCACCGAGTTCTGTTTCTCGACGCCGCGCATCATCATGCACATGTGCTTGGCCTCGATCACCACGGCGACGCCAGCGGCGTTGGTCACCTGCTGGATCGCGTCGGCGATCTGCTTGGTGAGGTTCTCCTGGATCTGCAGGCGGCGTGCATACATGTCGACGATGCGCGCTACCTTGGACAGCCCCAGCACCTTGCCGGTGGGGATGTAGGCGACATGCGCCTTGCCGATGAAGGGCAGCAGGTGGTGCTCGCACAGCGAGTACAGTTCGATGTCCTTGATGATCACCATCTCGTCGTTGTCGGACTCGAACAGCGCGCCGTTGACGATTTCCTCCAGTGACTGCTGATAGCCGTGGCACAGGTACTGCATGGCCTTGGCGGCGCGTTTCGGTGTGTCGAGAAGGCCTTCGCGCTCGGGGTTTTCACCGAGGCCTACGAGAATTTCACGGTATTGCTGGGAAAGAGGATGGCTCATGGCAGTGTCCTGGGCAGTCGACTCATTTGAGGTGGCGGCCGCCGTTGAGGGTAAGGGTGGTTCCGGTTACGTAGGGGTTGTCCAGCAGGTAGCGCAAACTCTGGTAGAAGGCCTGCGGGCCTGGCTCCACGCCCAAAGCCGATTTGGCCAGGGCTTTGCTGCGGTAGGCCTCGTCATCGCCTTCGTTGAACATCAACAGCGCCGGTGCGATGGCATTGACCTTGATGCGTGGTGCCAGGCGCGCAGCGAAGGACAGCGTCAGGTTCTCCAGCCCGGCCTTGCTGGCGCAGTAGGCCGGTCGGTTGGCGCTACCCTTGCGCACCACATCGTCACTGACGTGAACGATGTCGGCACGCGCCGACTGCAGCAGCAGATCGCTGCAATGCAGGTTGATCAGATAGGGGGCGAGCATGTGCACGTTGAATAGCTGGCGGAAGGCCTCGGCTTCGTCGCCCGGCGTTTCGGCTAGCCATTGCGAGGCGTTGTGCACGATCGCGCGTAGGCCGCGGCACTGCGCCTTGACCTGCTCGATGAAGGCGAGGGTGCCGGCCTCGTCGCTGAAGTCGGCCTGCACGGCGATGGCGCCGCGCTCACGCAGTCGCTCGACGCTTTCGCGCTCCTGGCGGTAGCTGACGATTACCGACTGCCCCTCGTCGAGCAGTCGCTCGGCGCAGTACAGCCCGACTCTCTGGCCGGCGCCGGTAATCAGGATGGGATAGCTGGCAGCGCTCATGTGCGACTCGTGCAAATGAAATGAAGGCCTGGTTCATACCGCCTCGGGATACCTGACCAGTGGCAGGCGGTATTCACCAGGCCGTGGGTAAAGCTATACCAGAGAAGCTAGTTGTACAACCATGCGCATCATGTGGTTTTGCTATCAGACCTTGAGAGAATGCCTATTTGTCTGAGTTTTAAAGGTTTTTAAAGCGCTTAGGGTTGAGGGGCTTTTGTACTTTACCTGTACGGCTATTGTTTTTTGTACAGATATTGATGGCTTGTACAACGAAAACGGCCAGCGCGAGGCTGGCCGATGCTCAGAAGGGCGGGAAATTTCAGGACTTGCCGATGCTGGCGGCTCGCCTGCCGAGACGCTGCGAGTAGTTGCCTTGTAGCCAGGGCTCCAGCAGGCGGGTGGAAAGGGGGATGAACAGGTAGGTCATCAAGGGGGTTAGGGCCAGCGTCGACAGAAGCACGCGGGTCACCAGCGACAGGTCGCTGAGCCAGGGGCCGAACAGCAGGTTGAAGGCCAGGGACACCGGAAAGAACGCCAGCCAGATGGCCACACTCTGCTTCCAGCGTGGCGGTTGGCGATGGGCATTGCCGAACCAGGCGTCGAGACCCACTGCGCGCTTTTCCTGGGGCTGGGCGAAGAGTCCTGCGCCACGCTGCAGCCAAGCCTGGCGTGAAGCGGAGTGCTCCCAGGAGGCCATGGTCTGTTCGTCACTGAAACGGAACACGATCTGAAATTCGTCGTCGCCGGCAGGTGGTGCCAGTACGCCGGAGCCGAGATAACCAGGGAAGTCGGTGGCCAGGTGCTCACCTTCACGCAGCCAGGCGATGAAGTCGTGATAACGGCCATTGGCGACGCGGCGCGCCACCATCAGGGTAACGGGGGACATTGTGTATCTCCTCGAATGTTGCCGTCAGCCGGGGTGTGGCATTGGGCGCGATCGAGCACGGGGTGGTGTGCTCGATGAAAAAGGCAGCAAGGATTATTCCCGTTTTAGCAAAATTAGCCAGCCCCGCCTGAGGGCGGGCGTTGGCTGGAGCAGGTGTTTGCGTTACGGCAGCGTGCTGCCCCGTCAGGGTGCGGCAGATGCGCCAAATGTGGGCGAAGGCGGCAGAACAGCCGATAGCCCCATTCCAGCAATGGGCGCAGCGGGCGCCAGCGCAGTGGCGCTACCCAGCGCCCGAGACCCGCCGCCTCCCAGCTCCAGAGGCTGGCATCGAGGCCCAGTAGCCATTCACCGTCGGCCCAGCGCGCATGCAGGCGAGCCTGCATTTCCGGCAGCGAGCGCCCCAGCGGCATGGGGTCGAAGTCTTCGGAAGCGATATCGACGAGCATCAGTCGCTGCGGCGCTGCATGGCGGCGCAGCAGCTCTATCTCGCGGGAGCAGAGCGGGCAGTCACCATCGTAATAGAGCGTCAGGGGCCAGGAACAATTATGCATCGGCTTGCCTTGTATAGTTTTTGCACAATGTAAGCTCGCCCATGCTGCGTTACAATGACCCTCAAATTCATTGCCGTGATGCCCGAAGTCATGCCTGAACTTGCCTCCGTCACATCGCTTGCTTCCAGCGCTTTGAAGCAGGAAGAGCTGTTCCCCATCCGCGAGGTTTCCCGTCTGACGGGCGTCAATCCGGTCACCCTGCGTGCCTGGGAGCGGCGTTATGGCCTGATCCAGCCGACGCGTACCGACAGCGGCCATCGCCTCTATTCGCAGGCCGATATCGACGCCGTGCGCAGCATTCTGGCCTGGATCGAACGCGGTGTGGCGGTCAGCAAGGTCGGCTCGATTCTGGCTAAGAGTGCCAGTAGCCGCAGCGTCGCCACGCCAGCCTACGACGAGGTCAGCAGCGACGACTGGAGCCAGTGGCAGGATCAGGTGCGCAGCGCGCTGGAGAACTTTGACGAGCCTCGTCTCGAACGCCTGTACGGGCAGATTTTCTCTTGTTATCCACTGCCGGTGGTGTTTCAGGACATTCTCATGCCCGTGTGGCAGGAGCTGTTGCTGCGTCAGGATGAGGTGGGCCAGCGTGGCGAGTGGTTGATGCTCGATGGCTTCCTGCGTGGGCGCTGCTGGCAGCGTTTGCAGTTGGGGCGCGGCGAGTCCCGCGACCGTGTGCTTCTCGTGGCACTACCCAGCCACTGTCGCGAGCTCGAATTGCTGGTCGCGGCCTTGCTGCTCGGCAGCCAGGACATCGAGGTCACGGTGATGGGGCCGGGGGTGCCGATGACCGACCTGGCCCTGGTCTGTGAGCGCATGCAGCCGCAAGCACTGGTGTTCTTCAGCAATCAGCCGCCAGGCGAGGAGTTCCCGCGGCAGTTGGTGCGCCTGGCGCTCGGTCTGGAGTGCCCGGTGATGCTCGCCGGGGACAGCGCCGATTTGGCCGAGGAGAGCCTGGCGGGCACGCCGATCGCCTGCCTGGGTAACGAGGGGCGTCTGATGCAGCGCCGCCTGCAGCAGTTCCTGGCGGGTCATCTGGATACCTGAGACGGCTTCGGTCATCCGGCTGTCAGTCGACGGTAGCAGCCTGCAGCGGTTGCTCACTGTGCTGCTCGAACAGGTATTGCCGTAATGTCTGCTCGTCTTCCGCATGCAGGGTCTGCAGGCTGTAGGCATAACGCGTCTTGCTGACGCGCCTGGCGAGGCGGGCGCGCACCTGCACACGGCGCTCCCGGGGCAGGAGCAGTTGCAGCAGCTGATCCTTGGCTGGTGTACCGGCATTGCGATACTTCACCAGCATGCCGTTGTTCGACAGCTCCAGCGCCTGCAGGCCGCTGGGCTGGTCGTCACTGCTGAGCAGCGTCAGCGCCTCGGGCAGGACAAGCCGCCACGGCCGTTTGTTGACCCCTTGTTCGAAGATCAGCGGCGCGCCCAGTTCCAGGCGTGACTGGCTTTGCCCATCCTGAATCAGGCGCAGAGGGAAGCTCAGGTGCTGATTATCGCTGTGGGTATCCAGGCTCAGCTGCTCTTCATCGCCCAGCCGACCCAGCAGTTCGCTGAGTCGTTCGCCCAGGGCGAGTTGCGGCGCGGCATTGGTATGCCGCACCTGCGCGGGTTTGGAAATGATCTTCTGAATGAAGTCCAGCTCGTCCTGAGTCAGCAGCGGATCGCTTTGCATGGGATTGATACTGCACGGGGGATCAATCCTCTCTGACCACGCTGACGAGCGACAGTTTTAGCCGTTCGTCAGTTTTTCAGTCGTGCCAGCTCGGCCTTTAGCTCGGCGACTTCGATTTCCAGCTCGCGCACGCGCTGTTTGGCTTCGACCTGCTCGGTCACGTCCTTCTGAATGCCGATGTAATAGGTCAGCTGGTCGCTCTCGTTGAGCACCGGTGTGATCGACAGCTCGTTCCAGAAGGCGCTGCCATCCTTGCGGTAGTTGCGGATGATCTGCCGGCAGGGCTTGTTCGCCTTGACCGCATCGCGGATGGCCTGCAAGCCGATTTGCGCTCGATCACCTGCCTGCAGGAAGCGGCAGTCCTGATAGAGGATATCGTCACAAGGGTAGCCGGTGAGGCGTTCGAATGCTGCGTTGGCGTAGATCAGGATGTTGTCTTCGCCCTCCTGCTCGGCCACCACGATCCCGTCGTTGGAGGCGTCGACTACCAGTTGCAGCAGCTTGGCATTGATCATGGATGCGATTCCGCGAGAGTTGTGCGCTGCATTCTAAAACATCGGGTCGGGCTGTCCACTTGCGGCATAATGCACGGCGTTTTTCCTGTATCCGGAGTTGTCATGAAAGTCGCCATTGTCTCGGGTTCGGTCTACGGTACGGCCGAAGAAGTCGCACGCCACGCCGAGCGTCAGCTCAAGGCCGCCGGGCTGGAGGCCTGGTACAAAGCGAGCATGAGTCTCGACGAGTTGCTGGCCTTCGCGCCGGACGCTTTCCTCACCGTGACCTCTACTACCGGCATGGGTGAAGTGCCGGACAATCTGCTGCCGCTGTACAGCGAACTCCGCGATCGCCTGCCGGCCTGGGCCGGCAAGCCGGGTGCGGTGCTGGCGCTGGGCGATTCCAGTTACGACACCTTCTGCGGTGCTGGTGAACTGATCCGCGAACTCTATGCTGAGTTGGGGTTGCGCGAGGTGGTCGAGATGTTGCGTCTGGACTCCAGTGAAACCGTTACCCCGGAGACGGACGCCGAACCCTGGCTGCAAGCCTTCGCCAAGGCACTGCAGGCCTGACATGCATCAGTGGGCTCGCCAGTTGATCGACAGCCGGCTTGCCCTGCACGTAGGGCAGCCAATCTTCAAGCGATGCAGAGTTCACCGCAGTCCCCATAAGTGGACGTAGGCGAAAGGCTGTCGGCACATAAGGTGCACATCAGTTACTCATCACAAGCCATGCATCGCATCGTCCTACCCACCTCTGATCACGCGTATGCTCGACCAGGTGCTCGGTGAGTGCCCCCGTCTTAGGCGAAACAATCTTCCTCCACGCCAGAGGACGATGGTGCTGTCCCAGCTATTGACTGAACGAGTGATCGTCTCGGATAAGCATGCTTACCCAGTCAGCAAATACGCGGACAGCAGGCGATAGAAAACGCTGATGTGGGTACAGCAAATTGACGGGTACCGAGGGCGGCTGCCAGTCGGCCAGCACTTCGACCAGCCGGCCGTCTTGCAGATGTTCGGAGACGATCCTCTCAGCGAGTTGCGCCAAGCCAAAACCTTCAAGGCACATCTTTATGTAGAGCCCTGTCTCGTTGACGGCCGCCGTTCCCTTTACTGGTACTGAAAGCTTTTCAGAACCGCGAGCGAAGTGCATATCGCCGACTCGTCTTGTGCGGCCCGAAAAATAATGGATGGCCCGATGGTGGGACAGATCTTCTGGCACCTGTGGGGTGCCGTTTTCTCTGAGATAAGCCTTAGACGCACAGGTCACCCAACGAAAGTGGCCGAGGGGGCGTGCAATGAGCGTTGAGTCATTCAGCTCGCCTGTGCGAATGACGCAATCCACACCTTCCTGAACGAGATCAACCTGGCGATCGTTGACCCCTATCATTAGATAGATCTCCGGATAGCGCCTGTAGAAGTCTTGAAGGTTCGGCATGACGATGAAGTGGGCGATGCCGCCCGGCATATCCACCCGCAAACGCCCCTGTGGTCGTTTTGCGGAATCCGTGAGGCTGGATTCCGTGTGCTCGATCAGCGTCAATATCTCCCGGCATTGCGCCAGATAGCATGCGCCCTCGGGCGTCAGACTTACTCGTCGCGTCGTTCTGTTGAGCAGGCGCACTTGCAGGTACTTCTCGAGATTCTTGATGCTGCTGGTGACCGTCGAGGCCGGCAAAGCGAGTGTCTGCGCCGCCTTGATAAAGCTTCCCACCTCAGCCACACGGACGAAAACCTGCATCGCCTGAATACGATCCATGACTGTTCGTTGGCCTCATCGTGATCATCGAGAGAGCATTATTATTCGTTATTCCTGAATAATAAAAACAGTTTGGTCATGTTTTTACGCGGTATCGCTTTCCGTACATTTGCCTTCAACGAACTCTGACGGAGGCACTGAAAGTGACCGATTACAACCGCAACATCGTACAGGCTCCGGCCGCAACCGGCGCCCGCATACTTATCCGCGGTGCCACGATTCTTAGCATGGATGCCGATATCGGCAATCTGGTGCGCGGCGACATCCTGATCGAAGGCAGCATGATCAAGGCCGTAGGCGAAAACATCGAGGCAGGTGACGCTGCCGTGATCGATGCCACGGGCATGATCGCCATGCCAGGCATGGTCGATACCCACCGCCACTCGTGGGAGGGGCAGCTACGGCGCATCAACCCCAATGCCGCGACGCTGGAAGACTACTGCAACGCAACGCACTTCTCGTTCGCCAAGTACTATCGCCCGGCTGACATGTATGTTGGCAACCTGCTGAGTGCATTAGGCTGCATCGACTCCGGCATCACGACCCTGGTCGATAACTCGCACAACAGCCGCACCGGCGCGCACTCCGACGCTGCGATCGAAGCGCTGCTCGATGCAGGTATTCGCTCCGTGCACGCTTCCGGTGCGCCGGTTGCGGGTGAATGGGACAAAGCCCACTGGCCCGGCAACCTGGAGCGCCTGCAGGAAAAGTACTTCAAGAACGAGCACAACAAGCTAGTCTCGCTGGCGGTCATGGCGCAGTTGGAGCCAGAGCTGTGGGCTGAAGCTCGCCGGCTGGGCCTGCCGATCATCACCGAGTTCTTCGGCGGCGCGATGGCAGCCGAGCTAGAAGGGCTGCATCAGCAAGGACTGCTGGGCCCCGATAACATCTTCAATCATTGCACCTCGCTGCCTGACTCCGGCTGGAAAATCCTTCGCGAGGCCGGCGTCCGGGTCAACGTCTGCCCACGTTCGGATGCTCACTACGGCATCGAGGATGGAATGTTCGCCATGCAGGCGGCGCATCGTCACGGCATCAGCCCAGGGCTGAGTGTCGATAACGAAACCTCCTACAGCGGAGACATGTTCATGGAGATGCGCACGGCGTTCTACCTGCAGCGCGTCATGGGCATGCATAAGCAGCATGCGCAGCACTGCTGCGGCGCCGAACATCATCCGCTAACTCTGCCTGCTCATGGCCTGCTCAAAGCGGCCACCGTCGACGGTGCCATCTGTGCCGGGCTGCAGGACAAGATCGGAAGCCTGGTGCCGGGCAAACAGGCCGACCTCATCCTGATCAATACGCTGCACATCAACCTTTACCCGCCAGGTAACGCATTCGGCACCGTGGTACATGCGGCGGAGCGCAGCAATGTCGACACGGTCATGATCGGCGGACGCATCGTCAAGCGTGACGGCAAGCTGCTGGGCCTCGACAATGAGCAGCTCCGCGCGGCAATCGACGAGTCCCGTGAGCATCTGTTCCGCGCTGCCGGCTACCAGCCTGACCTGTTTGCCGAGACGTTTGCGCCGCTTGCGTCGGCCCAATAAGGAGCGCGCGAGATGAACGCACTCTATTACCCGCTGGCCGTAGTCGCTGGGCTGGGGATCACCCTGCAGACCACCTTGAATGGCCAACTGGCCAAAGGTGTAGGGGGCGATTCCGTAGCCGCGGCACTGTTCTCTTTCACGGCCGGGGCGGTATGCCTCGGCATCTACTCGATGATCCGGGGCGGTATCGTGACCTCGCTGGTTGCCATACCTTCCCAGCCCCTGTGGAGCCTGCTGGGCGGTGTGCTGGGCAGCTGCGCGCTGCTCAGCTACGTCATACTTGCCCCCAAGATAGGTCTATCAGCCTTGCTTGGGCTGGCTATCGCCGGGCAGATAACCTCGTCGCTGGTGATCGATCATTTCGGCCTAATGGGGGCGGTTGAACGGCCGGTATCGCTCATCAAGGTGGGGGGCACAATCGTGATGTTGATGGGGCTGGCGGTTGCTCTTTTCGCTGACAGGCTGTCGTCGCTTCTGCCCAACTGAGTGCTTCGTAATTCCGTTTATTCAAGCATTAGCACAGGGCCGCTTGGCAAGTGCTAAGGCGTCGATGAAATCGACGCATCCTGAAGGATGCATCTGGCCGGTTTGCAACGGCTCCGGGCGCTAACCGACCCAGATCAGGCGCTCTGGATCAGGTCAGCGGAGCTGAGCTCAGGGGGAGGGCGAGCTGACACGCCGTCTGGCGTGCCTCTGCGCGGATGAAACTGGTTAGCTGGCCAGATGGTTCAACCAGTTCATCGAGTCGATCAACGAAGCTGTGTCGCAGATATCGGTTCAGGTTGCCGAGGTCGAGAGCTATGCCGCAGAACAACGTGCGCTCAAACAGTTGGTGGGACGTTTCCGTACAGACTGCTCGCGACGGCAGCCGTTGCAGCAGGCACTTGCACGCAAGCTCAGACCAGCGGCTTGCGGCTGAATATGGCGCTGTCCTACTGCTAGGTGTAGTGGTCCACGGTGCCGGTGTGACCATGGCGCTGTAGGTAGGCAACGAGGAGGGTACAGTCACCGGGCTGGGGTTGCTGAATTTCCTCGCCGCGCCGCTGTTGCTCCTGCTCCTATAACGAAGGCGAATATCCTGCTATCGCCCCGGCCCGCCAGGCTTTCTGACCTGCAAAGCCATGAATATGGCTGCCAGGGCAACTACCATGCTCTGGCGCCACGGCTAGACTGCCGACACCACCGACCAACAAGAACATCGAGGTGTCGCCGTGAATGCTCCGCTGAAACTCCCCGCCCTGAAAAATCAGGTGTCCGAAGCCGAATGGCGCACGCGCGTCGATCTCGCCGCCTGCTATCGCCTGATCGCGCTCTACGGTTGGGACGACCTGATCTTCACCCACATTTCCGCCAAGGTGCCGGGGACCGAGGATTTCCTTATCAACCCCTATGGCCTGATGTTCCACGAAATCACCGCGTCCAGCCTGGTCAAGGTCGATCTGGCGGGCAACAAGCTGATGGACAGCCCCTTCGACATCAACCCGGCCGGTTACACCATTCACAGCGCCGTACATGAGGTGCGTGAGGATGTCGGTTGCGTGCTGCACATTCACACGCCGGCCGGTATCGCCGTATCGGCGCAGAAACAGGGGCTGTTGCCGCTGTCGCAGCAGTCGCTGTTCGTGCTGTCCAGCCTGGCCTACCACGGCTACGAGGGTGTGGCGCTGAACCATGACGAGAAGGCGCGGCTGCAGGCTGACCTGGGCGACAAGAACTTCATGATCCTGCCCAACCACGGCTTGCTTACGGCTTTTGCCAGTATCGCCGACGCCTTCCTCGGCATGTTCATCCTGCAGCGTGCCTGCGAGATTCAGGTCATGGCGCAGAGCGGCGGCGCCGAGCTGATCCATATTCCGCAGCAGATTCTCGATGGCGCTCGGGCCATGGTCGCTGGCGTGATGAAGACGCCCCAAGGCATGGGCGGCTCGCTGCCCTGGCCGGCGCTGTTGCGCAAGCTGGACCAGCAGATGCCGAGTTACGACCAGTGAACGAGTTGCCAGGCATCGCCCTGGAGCAATGGCGCGAGCAAGGCCAGACCCTGGACTTTTGCGGCCACGCCATCCGCTATTGGATTGCCGGTGACGCTGGTGCCGAACCGCTACTGCTGATCCATGGTTTTCCCACTGCGAGCTGGGACTGGCACCGCCTGTGGGCGCCGCTGGCTGCGCGTTATCGGTTGATTGCCTGCGACATGCTCGGCTTCGGTTACTCGGCCAAGCCGCGCGGCCATGCCTACAGCCTGCTGGAGCAGGCCGATCTGCAGCAGGCGCTGCTGGCGCATATCGGCGAACGGCGGCCGCTACACCTGCTGGCTCACGACTACGGCGACAGCGTGGCGCAGGAACTGATCGCGCGGCATCAGGACGGCCAGCTGCAACTGGCCAGCTGCGTGTTCCTCAATGGTGGCCTGTTCCCCGAAACCCATCATCCGGTGCGCGTGCAGAAGCTGTTGCTCGGGCCGCTCGGTCCACTGATCGGCCGATTGTTCTCGCGGCGCAAGCTGGCGCAGAGTTTTGCCCGCATCTTCGGCCCGAACACCCAGGCCAGCGACGCCGAGCTGGATGCGCTGTGGCAACTGGTGGCCTACAACAACGGCCCGGCCGTCATGCATCGCCTGATCCGCTACATGCCCGAGCGGCGCCAGCAACGGCAGCGCTGGGTCACGGCGATGCAGGCCACCGCCGTGCCGATGCGGGTGATCGATGGTGCCTTCGACCCGATCTCCGGTGCACACATGGTGGCGCGCTACCGGGAGCTGATCGCTGACGCCGACACCGTGCTGCTCGAGGGGATCGGCCACTACCCACAGCTCGAAGCCCCGGTTGCGGTGCTCGAGAATTACCTGCAGTTTCGCGATGCCAGGAGTTCGCATGCGTAGACGTACCCTGCTCAAAGGCGCGGCAGTAAGCGGAGTCGCCCTGCTGGGCGCCGGCTACTGGGCTTTGCCTGTCGGCCCGCGGCCGGCCGCGGTCAGCCTGGAAGGCGCGCGCCAGGTGCTGGCGGATCTGCAGGGCAGGGCGCTGCGCAGCGTCAGCGGCTGGAGCCCGAGCGAGGTGTTCAATCACTGCGCGCAGAGCATCGACTATTCCATCGACGGCTATCCCGAGCTGAAACCAGCCTGGTTTCGGCATACGCTGGGGCCCGCTGCGTTCGCCGTGTTCAGTTCGCGCGGCGCCATGCGTCACCCACTGGACGAAGCCATACCCGGGGCCGCCGCGTTGACTGAGCCGGCCAGCCAGGCGCTGGCCCTGCAGCGGTTGCAGGCAGCCTTCGAGCGTTTCGCCGAGCATCAGGGGGCGCTGCAGCCGCACTTCGCCTACGGCGATCTGAACCATGGCGAATATGCCGAGGCGCATGTACTGCACCTGTACAACCACCTGAGTCTGATTCATCTGGCCTGAAGACACTCTGCAATAAATTCTTGTCGAACCTCCTGCAAGGCGTGCCACTCAGTACCTGTGTCACTCACAGAAAAGTCGAGGTTACTCATGAACAACATGAACAAGAAGTTATCTGCACTGCTGTTGAGCGGGATTCTGGGCGCCATGGCCTTGCCGGCTTTTGCCGAAACCGAATCCGATGGCACCAGCTCTCCAGGTCCGACCATGCCTTCCGCTCCTGGCGATGCTCCGATGAACCCGGGCGATGATGGCGACGGCATCCCACCTGTACAGGGCCCGAACACCGACGGTAACCCGGGCGGTGACGGCGCCGGTTCCGATGGCACCGGTGGCACTGGCACGGGTACCGGCGGCAGCGGCACCGGCGGTACGGGTGGCACTGGCGGCAGCGGTTCCGGCTCCGGCAGCTAAGGCGCATAAGGTCGCATTATCGGCCGTCATTCAGGGGCCCCGCGTGCCTTGTGAAGCGCGTGGGGCTGCCTGACACTCGGGGCCATTCCCAAACTGCCCGAGGAAGCTGTCGATGAGCGATGCCATCCGTTTCGAAGATCAAGTGGTCATAGTCACCGGTGCTGGCGGTGGCCTGGGCCGCGCCCATGCGCTGCTGTTCGCCCGCCATGGCGCCAAGGTGGTGGTCAACGATCTCGGTGGCAGTACGCACGGCGAAGGGGCCAATGCCTCGGCTGCCGACAAGGTGGTGGAGGAGATTCGCGCCTTTGGCGGTACTGCGGTGGCCAACCACGATTCGGTCACCGATGGCGACAAGATCGTGCAGACCGCGCTGGACCATTTCGGTCGCATCGACGTGCTGGTCAACAATGCCGGCATCCTGCGCGACAAGAGCTTCCACAAGATGGAAGACGCCGACTGGGATCTGGTCTACAAGGTTCACGTCGAAGGCGCCTACAAGACCACTCACGCAGCCTGGCCTCACCTGCGCGAACAGAACTTCGGCCGCGTGATCTTCACCTCGTCCACCTCCGGTATCTACGGCAATTTCGGCCAGAGCAACTACGGCATGGCCAAGCTCGGTCTCTATGGCCTGACCCGCACCCTGGCCATCGAAGGGCGCAAGAACAACATCCTGGTCAACGCCATCGCCCCGACCGGCGCCACGCGCATGACCGAAGGATTGATCCCGCCGCAGGTGTTCGAACAGCTCAAACCCGAGCTGGTCAGCCCGCTGGTGGTGTATCTCGGTAGCGCGGCTTGCCAGGACACCGGCGGCCTGTTCGAAGTTGGCGGCGGCTGGGTCGGCAAGGTGCGCTGGGAGCGCAGCCTGGGCGCCGGTTTCGATCCCAGGGCTGGTTTCAGCCCCGAGGATGTCGCCGCCCAGTGGCAGCGCATCTGCGATTTCGACGGCGCCGCGCACCCGGCGGACAACGTCGAGGCGCTCAGGGAAATGATGGCGAACCTGCAAAAATACGCGCTCTGAAAGCTGCCAGGCATTGCCAGCAATAGCGCTCAGGGCATCGTAGGCATCCCGCCCCAGGACGAAGTTCGGCTCTATGCCGGGCTCGTTCGCGGCGGGGCGCCGCTCCTACATCGGGCCGCCTCGCTGAGTGTATTCGTGTAGGAGCCCCGCCCCGGGGCGAAGCTTGTGCGCTTAGATCACGGCCTGGGCGCTTTTTGCAGCAAGGCGCCTTACCTGGATCTTCAGTTCATCGACGTTTTAACGTGAGTAGTACCCGGTTGTTACCTGTCGGAAGAAACAGGGGCGAATAATGGCGTTCGTTCCACCTACCTTCAGGAGACGATCATGGCTGCCAAGAAGATTCTCATGCTGGTCGGCGACTACGCCGAGGATTACGAAACCATGGTGCCGTTCCAGGCGCTGCAGATGGTCGGTCACACCGTGCATGCGGTCTGCCCGGACAAGGTCACCGGGCAGACGGTACGCACCGCCATTCACGATTTCGAGGGCGACCAGACCTACAGCGAGAAGCCGGGGCACAATTTTGCGCTGAACTTCGATTTCGCCAAGGTGCGTGCAGAGGATTACGATGCCCTGGTCATTCCCGGTGGCCGCGCGCCGGAATATCTGCGCCTCAATGGCGAGGTCGTGGCACTGGTGAAGGCGTTCGCCGCGGCTGACAAGCCCATCGCCGCCGTCTGCCACGGGGCCCAGTTGCTGGCGGCCGCAGGTGTGCTGGAAGGGCGCGAATGCAGCGCCTATCCTGCCTGTGCGCCGGAAGTGTCATTGGCCGGAGGCAAGTACGTGGACATCGCGGTGGACCAGGCGCATGTGCAGGGCAAGCTGGTCACTGCGCCGGCCTGGCCAGCGCACCCGGCCTGGCTGGCTGCATTCCTCAAGGTGCTGGGCACGGAGATTCGTCTGTAATCAACGTAGCCCGGATGCAATCCGGGGCCGCACCATTGCCGGTATCCCCGGATTGCATCCGGGCTACGACGCGAGCAAGACGTAGGGCGGGTGCAACCCGCCAGTCCATATGTGGCGGGTTGCACCCGCCCTACCTTTCAGGAGCACGACTGATGTGCGAACTCTATGTGAAGGCCGACCCCATCCTCTACGAGTCGCGCTCACGCTCGTTGCGCATTCGCGGCGTGGTGACCACGCTGCGTCTGGAAAACCAGTTCTGGGACATCCTGCGCGAAATCGCCGAAGTCGATGGCATGACCACCAACCAGCTGATCGCCAAGCTGTACGAGGAGGTCATGGACTTTCGTGGCGAGGTGGTCAACTTCGCCTCTTTCCTGCGCGTCAGCTGCACCCGCTACCTGGCGCAGAAGGCCGGGCGTCAGGTGCCGCTGCGGGTGGTTGGCGCAGCCGGTTGAATCACTGGTACATCCAGAAGTTCGGATGTTCCTGCACGCTTGGCGTGGCTGCCTGTTGGGGCGGTTGGGCGGGCTGGAAGAAACGTTTGATCAGGCTCATGCGGGTTACTCCTGTAGGGCTAGTGAACAGGCCTGCATGATCGAAGAGATGCATCGATTGTTAAAACGGATTGTGTCTATTTCGGCAATGGATTGCGGCTATGGGGTTCACACCTTACCGCCAGGGTGTCGGGGCAGTCTGACGCTGACACGTAACCCACCGAGCGGTGATTCATCGAGGGCGATGCTGCCCTGATGCAGTTCCACCACGCGGCGCACGATGGACAGGCCAAGCCCGGCGCCCTGGCCGTCGCCGATGCGGAAGAAGCGCTCGAACAGGCGCTCGCGCAGTTCCACCGGTACGCCGGGGCCACTGTCGAGCACCTGCAGTAGCAGCTCTTGCGGCGTTGCCTGCAGTCGCACCTGAATGCAGCCGCCCTCCGGGGTGTACTGCACGGCGTTGCTCACCAGGTTTTGCAGCAGGATACCCAGGCTGGCGGCATCGGCTGGCAAGCGATAGTCGGCGGGTTCCTGGGCTTCGAGAATCAGCTCCTGCCCGCGATTGAGCGCCAGCGGCGTCAATTCGGCCAGTTCGCCGCGCAGGAAGGCCAGCAGGTCGAGATTGCCCATGTTCAGGCGAATGCCGTTGGGGTCCAGGCGTGCCAGCGTCAGCAATTGTGCGACCACCCGAGTGGCCCGGTCGACACCACCGCCCAACTGCCGCAAGGCTTCGTCGCGGTCGCTGGCATCCGGCGCTTCCAGCGCGTTCTGCGCGTGGATACGCAGTACCGCCAGCGGCGTGCGCAGCTCGTGGGCCGCATCGGCGATAAAGCGTTTTTCCTGCTCCAGCAGCTGGTTGACCTGCATCAGCAGGCGGTTGAGCGCCGCTGCCATCGGCTCCAGCTCATTGGGTAACGGCGGAAACACCAGCGGCGCCAGGTTGTCCGGGGCGCGACCGCGAATGGCGTCGGCCATGCGCTTGAGCGGATACAGCCCCCAACCGACAGTCAGCCACAACAGGAGGCCGACGATGGGCAGGCCGATCAGCAGCGGCTGCAGGGTGCGTCGGGCGATCTTGTCGATCAACTCGCCGCGCACGTCCTCCCGTTCACCCGCCAGTACCCAGTGGTAGTCGCGGCTGTCATGCAGCACGAATACCCGCCAGCGATGCTCGCCGATGTTCAGGGTGTGATAGCCGATCAGGTAACGGGACAGCTGGGCCAGGCGCTCGCGCATGGGCTGGTTATCGTTGGGCAGCACCAGGCCGAGTTGTTCGATCATGTTGCTGAGCAGGCCGGTCGGGGCGCTGGCGGACTGGAACAGCAGCTCGCCGTCGTCGTCGAGCATCTGGAAGGCCAGCTTGCCTTCATATTCGTGGCCGAGGAGGTTGTCCGGGTTGCGTGCGCTCTGCAGCAGCAGGGCCTCATCGAGCACCGCCTGCATCTCGCTACGCTCGTTTTCGCTGAGGCCGTGGCGCACCAGGCCCATAAGCAGGCGCGCGGTCTGCGACAGCTGGGCGTCGAACAGCTCGCGCACCTCGTGCACGGAGTCGTTGTAGATCTTGTGGCTGATCAGCCCGAAGCTGCCCGCTACCAGCAGTAGCAACAGGACCAGCAGGCGGGTACGGATGGAGCCGAAGGTTTTCAGCAGCCTCATTTGTCCACCAGATAACCGACGCCGCGCACGGTGCGGATCAGCTCCGGGAAGAATTTCTTGCGCAGGTGGTGCACGTGCACTTCCAGTGCGTTGCTTTCCACTTCCTCGTCCCAGCCATACAGGGCCTGTTGCAGCTTGTCGCGAGTCAGTACGCGGCCGGGCTGGATCAGCAGCTCGTGCAGCAGCAGGAATTCCTTGCGCGGCAGGTTGATGGCCTGGCCCTGGTACTCGACCAACTGGCTCGCCGGGTCGAGGCGGATACCGCGGTATTCCAGCGCCGGTTGCGGACGCTGGAAGCTGCGCCGCAGCAGGGCGCGCAGGCGTGCCTTGAGTTCGGCGACGTCGAAGGGTTTGATCAGGTAGTCATCGGCACCTGCATCGAGGCCGGCGATGCGGTCACTGGTGGCATCGCGTGCAGTGAGCACCAGCACCGGTACCGGGTTGGCCGCGGCGCGCAGGTGCTTGAGGACCTGCAGGCCATCCATGCGCGGCAGGCCCAGGTCGAGTATGGCCAGCTCGAAGCTCTCGTGGCTCAGCGCATGCAGCGCGCTGGCGCCGTCCTGCAGCCAGTCCACGGTGTAGCCTTCGGGTTTCAGCGCGGTGCGAATGCCTTCGCCCAATGCCTGGTCGTCTTCGACGAGAAGAATGCGCATGGTCACTCCTGTGGCGGGTTACTGGAGTTTACCTGCGACCTGCTGCAAAAGCGCCTTGGCTTCTGCACGGCGGCCCTTGTCGGCCAATTCGCGGCCAGGGCGATCCTTGGCGGCCAGGGCTTTCTCCAGCGCGGCGCGGGACTCCTCGTAGCGCTTCTGCCGTTGCAGGTAGTCGCCATAGAAATAGTTCGGGTCGAGGCCATCCGGGTTGATCGCCAGGGCCTGCCTGAGCATCTTCTCGGCCTGTTGGTCGTCGCCGAAGCCGATGGGCCAGCCGGGCACCTGGTAGTAGAGGCTGCCGAGGCTGGTGTAGGCCGAGCCGGCCAGGGCTTGTGGGTCGATGGCCAGTGCCTGCTCCAGGCTGGCCTTGGCTTCCTTGACCAGGCCCAGGGCGCCGAGGCCACCTTTGGCGCCGGCCTCGGTGCTGAGGATGATGCCACGCCAGATCAGCAACTCGGGCGCTTCCGGCTCGCTGGCCAGGGCCGCGTCTGCCTCGGTGACCAGCTTGGCGAAGGCCTCTTCGCGCTGCTTCTCCGGCGTCTGGTAGTTGATCTCGGCCCAGCGCGTCTGCAACTGCTGCAGCTGCGCCTGGCCGTTCTCACTGAGGGCGAAGGCGGGCAGGGCGGTGAGGCCGAGCGTGGCGATGATCAGGAGGCGAAGTGCTTTCACGGTGGATGTCCTCAGTGTTTATGACGGGCGAAGCGTTGGATGATCGGCAACTGCTTGCGCAGGGCCTGGTCGACCACGCGTGGCAGCAGGCCGTTGAGGCGTACGAACAGGCGTTCCGGCCAGCCCAGGTGGCGTTCCTCCTGCTCAAGACGGATGGCTTGCAGCAGCTCGGCTGCTACCTGCTCCGGGGCGTCCATGGCCACGCCCAATTCATCGTTCATCGCTACCACGCTGGGGGCGTTCATCGCCGTGCGGGTGGCGCGCGGAGCGAAATAGAGGACGCGCACATGGGTATCGGCCAGCTCGCGCCGCAGGGCCTCGGAGAAACCGCGCAGAGCGAACTTGCTGGCGCAGTAGGCGGCGAAGCCCGGGTAGCCGATGGCGCCGAAGGTGGAGCCGAGATTGATCAGCAGGGCACGGCGCTGGGCGCGCAGCAACGGCAGCAGGCGCTGGGTGAGCTGCAGCGTGGCGGTGACGTTGAGGCCGATCAGCTCGGCGAGCTGCTGTTCGTCCTGCTGGTCGAGCAGGCCGAAACGATTGACCCCGGCCGCATTGATCAGGCAGTTCAGTCCGCCGAAGTTCTGCGCCGCAGCCACCAGCACATCACGCCCGGCGCGGGTGGCGATATCGGCCTGCACCAGCTGCACGTTCTGTGGGAAGCGTTGCAGCAGCGGCTGCAGGGGTTCCAGGCGGCGCCCAACCAGCAACAGGTGAGCCCCCTCGCTGGCCAGCTTTGCGGCCAGGGCCAGGCCGATACCACCACTGGCGCCGGTGAGCAGGGCGCGGCAATCCGTCGGTTGCATGAGCTATTCCTCGCTCGACAGCGGCAGGCTGCGGAACATGTCGCCATACAGGCGGTAGACCACCTTGGCGGTATGCACCACGGCGGCCTTGTCATCGTCGTTTTTCAGGCGGTTCATCAACTTCTTGAAGAACTCGATGTGTTCCAGATCCAGGCTGCCGTGTGAGTTGAGGTAGCTGAAGGCCTGGCTCGGCAGCTGAAGCCTGTCCTGGATGATGCCGGCGACCTGGGTGGCCAGGGCGATGCTGGTGCCTTCGAGCACATTGACCATGCCGAAGAAGCTCACCGGGTTGTGCCGGGCGATGCGGTCATAAACGTACGCCACCATCAGCTCGGTGGACATGTGCGGGGTGCCATGGCGCACCGCTTCCTTATCGGCGCCGCAGGCGGCGATGTCATTGAGTACCCATTCCTGATGGCCGTACTCCTCTTCGATGTATTCGGCGATGGCCTCGCGCAGCCATTCCAGGCGTTCCGGCAGGCGCGCGCCGCAGGCCATCAGCAGTGGCACGGTGTGCTTGACGTGGTGGTAGGCCTCGGTGAGGAAGGCGATATAGCTGTGCAGGGCGACCTGACCACTCATGGCTTGCTGGATGATCGGCGCGCCGAGCAGGTAGTCGCGTTCGGCCTGGGTCTGCTCCAGCAGGGATTGGTAGAAACTCATGCGTGCACTCCTTCGGCCATCAGCTCATCGATGGCGGCTTGGTAATGGTTGAACAGGGCGGCGCGGCGCAGGCGGCCGTTGGCGGTGGCCAGCTCGTTACTCGTGCTGAAAGGGGCATCGGCGCGCAGCCAGTGGTGCACGCGGGCGTAATCCGGCAGGCCGCGATTGACCGTGTCCACGGCCGCCTGCAATTGCGCATCGGGGGTATTGGGGACGCGCGGCACCAGCACCGCGACGTTGGCCGGCAGCGCCTCGCCATGTAGCCAGGCCTGGGCGATGGGTAACTGCTGCACCAGCTCGGACTCGACCCATTCCGGGTTGACGTTGCGCCCGTAGGCGGTGACGAACTGGTGCTTCTTGCGCCCATGCAGCACCAGGAAGCCTTGCTCGAAATGACCGAGATCGCCGGTGCCCAGCCATTCGCCTTGCGGCGCCGGCTCACCGAGATAACCGAGCATCCGTGCGCCCTTGACCAGCACTTCGCCCTCGTCTGCCAACGCCACTTGCAGGTGGCCAAGCGGCTTGCCGGTGCTGCCGAGGCGGCGCTGCTCGGGTGTGTTCAGGCACACCACCGACGCGCATTCCGATAGCCCGTAACCCTCGAAGATCGGCAGACCCAAGGCGTCGGCGCGCTCGAGCAACTGAGCGGAAACCCGACCGCCACCGACGGCTACGAAGCGCAGCGAGTCCGGCACCGGCAGCTTGCGCTCGGCAGCGCTGACCAGTGTCAGCAAAAGCTGCGGCAGCAGAATCAGGCTGTGCGGCTGGGCAGCCTGCAATGCCTGGAGAAAGCGCATCAGGTCGAAGCCGCTGGCGCCCGTCAGACCGATCTGTGCCATGGGCATCAGCTCGACCCCGGCGCCGGCCAGCAGCGGCGCATAGACGCCGGCAATATTCTCCAGCAGGGTCGCCAGCGGCAGGATGCACAGATGGCGTTCGACGTTGCGGCTGGCACTGGCCGCGACCAAACTGCGGGCCACTGCCAGTTGCGTGTCCAGATCCAGGCATACGCCTTTGGGCTGGCCGGTGGTGCCGGAGGTGAAGGTGATCTTGCAGGTGCCCGGATGCAGCTCGGCAGGTTGTACGACCGTACGGCGATAAATGTCGTTCTCGACGCTGGCGAAGCCGTCGGCGCTGGCGCCGATCAGGCAATCGATGCCGGCGCTGTCGAGTACGTGACGCTGCTGCTCGGCAGAGAAGAAGGCCGGCAGCGGGACGCAGACCAGGCCAGCATGCAGCACCGCCAGATCCCACAGCACCCAGTCGATGCCATTGTCCAGAGCCAGCGCCACACGGTGGGCGCCGAGCGCGCGCAGGTGTTGGCCGCGCGCCGCGACGGCACCGAGCAACTCGGCCTAGGTCAGCGTGCGCTCGCCTTCAGCCAGTGCGACCTGCGGCCCGAACTCGGCCAGGCGCGCGAAGAAGTATTCAGCTGCAGACCACATCGGGCATGTCCTCCAGCGCATAGAGCGGTTGATGGCCGAGGCGCGGGTAGGCGCCAAGCTGCAACAGACGCTGGTGGCCGCCGTGAATATCGCCGGCCATGACCAGCGGGCGGCTGTCGTAGTAACTGCCCCAGTCGGCCAGCTCTGCGCCCATGCGCGTCGGATCGGCTTCGCCGAGGGCGATGGGCGTCAGGCCCAGGCGCTGGAAGCTGTTGAGCAGAGGCGGTGTACCGGTAAAAGTGACCCAGCGAAAACCCAGCGCCACCAGCAGATCGGTCAGGGCGACGATCAACAGGCGTGCCGCACCGGGGCTGTCGGCGGCCAGGTTGCCGACTTCCACCAGCTCGCCTCGGCCGGGCTGGCTCAGGCCCAGACGGGCACCGATGGCCTGCTCGACCGGCTGGTCTAGGTAGCGCTCGAGAAACAGCGGCCCACTGCCGGCGCTGCGTACGCCCACCGCGCCGAGCAACTGCCCGGCCGGGTT
This sequence comes from Pseudomonadota bacterium, assembly GCA_023431055.1. Lineage (GTDB taxonomy): Bacteria > Pseudomonadota > Gammaproteobacteria > Pseudomonadales > Pseudomonadaceae > Aquipseudomonas. The sequence continues at coordinate 8,616 of JAEYXX010000025.1, read as the reverse complement.
TTCCAGGCCGAACAGACAAGGCATGAAGTGATGGATACGTGCGCCGTGCTGCTGCTCGAAGCGCTGGCGGATAAAGCCCTCCAGAGCAGCGCGACGTGCACTGCCGGGAGCGGCCAGATGAAGTTCGTAGGTGTCGCCACGGCCGATACGGGCCACGGGACGATCATGCTGCGCCCAGGGTAGTTCCATGCTCGGAACCTCGGTAATGAACCTGGGGCGATTGTGTGAGGGGCTGGCTTAACGCTGTATTAAGGCTTTGCAGAATGTTTCGGGCGCCCGGTGGATAGGCGCCCGCATGTCCGGGGCAGTCAGCCGACCTGCGCCACCCAGTCGTTAAGGTTGTAGTAGTTGCTGATGCGCGCCACCTTGCCGTTCGTGATTTCGAAGAAGGCACCGGCCGGCAGCACGTAGGTCTGGCCGTTGGCCGGTGGCAGGCCTTCGTCGTCGGCCAGGTATTCGCCGTGCACCACGAATTCGGCGGCGGCGCGGTCGCCGGCGGCGTTCTGCATCACCACGATGTCGGCCAGGCGCTCGCGGTAGCAGCGGTTCATCTTGTCCATGAAGGCGGCGAAGGTGGCCTTGCCAACCTGGCGCTCGCCCTGGTTGATGTCGTGCACCACGTCCTCGGCCAGCAGGTCGAGGAAGGCGGGCATGTCGCCGGCATTGAAGGCGGCGTAGTAGGCCTGAACCAGTTCGGTGGCGGTCATGGCTAAGTTCCTTTCGTAGCGTGGTTAGTGGTGGAATGGCTCGCATGATAAGTTCGCGCCTTCGAGCCGGCATAGCCGCCGGCGTCACCTTGCTGCTGGCGAACGACTCCAGATGGACATCGAATTGCTCCAGGGGCCGCAGATAGCGCCCCACATCGAAGACCTGGCGCATTTGCGGATCACGGTCTTCCGCGAATTCCCTTACCTCTACGACGGCAGCCTCGACTACGAGGCCGAGTACCTCGATACCTATGTGCGCAGCGCTGATAGCCTGTGCGTGCTGGTGCGTGATGAGGGGCGGGTGGTCGGTGCGTCCACGGCGCTGCCGTTGGCCGATGAAACCGCGGAATTCCAGCAGCCGTTCCTCTCGGCAGGCTGGGATCCTGCGCGCATCTTCTACTGCGCCGAGTCGGTGGTGTTGCCGGGCTGGCGTGGGCGTGGTCTGGGCGTGCGCTTCTTTGCCGAGCGCGAGGCCCATGCGCGCAAGCTGGGCCGTTTCGACTGGTGCGCCTTCTGCGCCGTGCAGCGCCCGGCCGATCACTCGCGCCGGCCCGCCGACTACCAGCCGCTGGACGCTTTCTGGGCGCGTCGCGGCTATCGCCATCATCCCGAACTGCACACCCAATATCATTGGCGCGATCTGGACGAAGCTGAGGAGTCGGCCAAGCCCATGTCGTTCTGGTTGAAGGAACTCGCTTCATGATCAAGGTTGCCGCCTGCCAATATCACATCGACCTGCTGACCAGTTGGGACGCCTACGCCGAGCACCTGACCGAGCTGTGCGAGGAGGCCGCCGGGCAGGGCGCCGAGTTGCTGCTGTTGCCGGAATATGCCGGCCTGGTGCTGACCGGGCAGTTGCCAGAGGCCCAGCGCAGCGACCTGCATGGCTCCATTGCCGGCATCCAGGCGCTGCTGCCGCGCTGGTTGGAACTGTGCGAGAGCCTGGCGAAGCGGCTGCAGATTTATCTGCAACCCGGTTCGGTGGCCGTGCTGGACGACGACGGCCTTTACCGCAATCGCGCCTGGCTGTTCGGCCCGCAGGGCTGCCTGGGCAGCCAGGACAAGCTGATGATGACCCGCTTCGAACTGGAGCAGTGGCAGATTGCCGCCGGCAGCGGGCTTAAGGTATTCGACACGCCGCTGGGCAAGCTGGGCATCCTGATCTGCTACGACAACGAATTCCCGTTGCTGGCGCACACCCTGGCCGAGGCCGGTGTCGACCTGATCCTGGCGCCCAGTTGCACCGATACCGAAGCGGGCTTTCATCGCGTGCGCATCGGCGCTCAGGCCCGTGCTCTGGAGAATCAGATCGCCGTGCTGCAGTCGCCTACCGTCGGCCTGGCACCCTGGTCGCCGGCGCTGGACGAGAACATCGGCCGCGCTGCGCTGTATGTGCCGTCGGACTACGGTATGCCGGCCAATGGCGTGATCGCCGAGAGCGCGGAGCTGTGCCCCACGCGCAGCCACTGGCTGATCGCCGAGCTGGATCTGGCCGAGGTACGCCGCGTGCGTGAGCAGGGCCAGGTGTTCACCCGACGCGACTGGCCAAAGCAGTTCGACGGCAGCCGGCTGGTGCTGCGTTGAACGCGCCAGAGGCATTGCCGGATTCGCCGCTGGCCGCCTACGAACGGGCGCTGGCGGGTGGCTTCGTCGTCGATGCTGCGCAGCGCCGTGCCGTAGAAGCGCTGCAGCATTGCCATGAGGCGGTGCATCGTGGGGAGCGCCCGCCCGGTGTGTACCTCTGGGGGCCGGTGGGGCGTGGCAAGACCTGGCTGATGGACAGCTTCTACAACAGCCTGCGCGTACCGGCACGCCGGCAGCATTTCCATCACTTCATGCAGTGGGTGCATCGTCGCCAGTTTCAGCTCACCGGCAATGCCGACCCACTGTGTCTGCTGGCCGAGGAGCTGGGGCGCGAGCTGCGCGTGCTGTGTTTCGACGAGCTGTTCGTCAGCGATATTGGCGATGCCATGCTGCTTGGTCGCCTGCTCAGCCTGGTGGTGGAGCAAGGCGTGGTGCTGGTGGCCACCTCCAACCAGCCGCCGGATCAGCTCTATGCCGAAGGCTACAACCGTGAGCGCTTCCTGCCGGCGATTGCCGCGCTGCAGGCGCATATGCAGGTGGTGACCGTGGACGGTGAGCAGGATCATCGTCTGCATCCCGGTGCCGAGGTGCAGCGCTACTGGGTGCAGCAGCCGCGGGCGCTGGGTGAGCTTTTTGCTCGTCTGAGCGAGGGGCAAACCATTAGTCGCGAGCCGGTCGAACTGAGCCATCGGCATATCGCCAATCTCGGCCACAGCCCGGCGGCGCTGTGGTGCCGTTTCAGCGATCTATGCGAACAGCCGCTGGCCGCGCCCGATTTCATCGAACTCTGCGAGCGCTTCCCGGCCATCCTGCTTGGCGAAGTGCCGCGCCTGGGGGGCGAGCAACGCGAGGGGCGCATCGCCCGTGGCACCGAGGACGGTGCCGAGCGGGTCGATGCCGGGGATCGGCAATTGCCAGCTTTGTCTCGTAACGACGATGCGGTGCGCCGCTTCATCGCCCTGGTCGACGAGTGCTACGACCGCCGCGTGCCGCTGTATATCGAAGCTGAGGTGGCGCTGGATGATCTGTACACCCAGGGCTACCTCGGCTTTGCCTTCCGCCGCACGCTGAGTCGTTTGCGCGAGATGCAACTGCAGCGCTTTGGCACCCACTGACTCAGCCAGCCAGATACTGCTCCGTAGACACCACACTCGCGTAGGCGAAGGCCAGTGCGGCCATATAGGCGGCATGCACTTGAGCAGCCGCAATCGACTGCCCTTCGAATTCCTGGTCACGCGTCGCGCAGGCATTGTGGATCACCGTGGTGGCGTAGCCGAAGTCGCTGCTGGCGCGCGCTGCCGCGTCGATGCACATATGGCTCATGGCGCCAACCAGGGTGATCTGCTCGATACCGGCGGCGTCCAGCTGGGCCTTGAGGTCGGTGCCGAGGAAGGCGTTGACCTGATGCTTGAGCACCACCGCTTCGCCCGCCAGCGGCTGCACCTGCGGATGGATGTTCGCACCCGCGCTGCCGGGGGCGAAGAAGGGCGCGTCGGCACTTTCGAATTCATGGCGTACATGGATCACCTTATCGCCCGCCTCGCGTGCTGCCGCCAGCACGCGGGCGGCGTTGGCGGTTGCCCCGTCCATGCCTGCGAGCGGCCACTTGCCGTCGGCGAAATAGTCGTTCTGGATGTCGATCAGGATCAGGGCGCGCTTGCTCATGGTTGTCTCCGTGGGATGATGTGCGGCAAACCTTATCGCCCTGGCGCCCCTGCGAGGATGGGCGCGGCCGACAATCTGCGGGGAAAAACTGACAATGAGCGAACGCTGTCTGGAGATCGGCCTGTTGCGCTACCCCGGTGCCCAACTGGCAGCGGTGTATGGCCTGGGCGATTTGTTCGCGGTTGCCAATCGCATGGCCGCCGGGCAGGGGCGTGAGGGGCTGCCTCGGCTGCGGGTCAGTCACTGGCAGGCCGATGAAACAGGACAGCTGCAGCGAACGTTCGACAGCCTGCCGCAGGCCGAGGGTACGCCGCAGGTAGTGATCTTGCCGCCCTGTCTGGACGATGCTGTCGAGCAGCCGCTCGCTGCCGTCTACCGTGACTGGCTGCGTGCACAGCACGGCGCCGGCGTGCTGCTGGCTTCGGTCTGTGCCGGCGCCTTTGCACTGGCCGAGTCCGGTTTGCTCGATGGGCGCACGGTAACTACCCATTGGGCGTTGGCAGCGCAGATGGCGGCGCGTTTTCCGCGGGTGCAGGTACTGCCCGAACGCATGGTGATCGATGACGGTGACCTGATCACCGCCGGTGGTCTGATGGCCTGGACCGATCTCGGTCTGGCCATTGTTACTCGCCTGCTGGGGCCGACCATTGCCGCCGAGACGGCGCGCTTTCTGGTGGTGGACCTGAACCGTGAATCGCAGCGCCATTTCAGCAGCTTCGCGCCCAGCCTCGATCACGGCGATGCCGCAGTGCTCGCCGTGCAGCGCTGGTTGCAGGGGGAGGAGGGCGCCGAGGCGAGCCTGGCCGATATGGCCGCGCGTGCCGGGCTGGGGGAGCGCACCTTTCTGCGTCGCTTTCGCGCCGCCACCGGGCTGAAGCCCACCGAGTACTGCCAACAGCTACGTGTGAGCAAGGCGCGCGAAATGCTCGAGTTCACCCGCCAGAGCATCGATCAGGTGGCCTGGCAGGTGGGCTATCGCGACAGTGGCGCGTTTCGCAAGGTCTTTACCCGTCTGGTAGGCCTGTCGCCTGGCGATTACCGGCGGCGCTTCGGCACCACCGCGCGTTAGACCGAATCTTCCGCCGCCTTGCCGGCCGGGTTGTCACGTGTCGGCATGGCGAGAATTTCGGGCAGCACTTCGCGGGCGAATACGTCATGCAGGCGGCGCAGTTCTGCCACTGGGTCGAGGTGGTGATCGACGCGGATGTCCCACAGCGGGTACTCCTCCTGATCAACCACATAGATCACCGCCGAGGACTCACCGTGGCGGTCGCCGCCGCACTGGTCACCAGCTGCCAGCGCCTCGATCAGGCGCTCGATCAGCGGGCGTTCTTGCGCCTGGCGAAAGGCTTCGGCGACGGCATCCAGCACCTGCGGGCCGACCAGGCGATTGCCCTGTACGGAGAATTGTTCGCCGGTCAGCGAGCCAGCCCAGGGAATGCACTTTTCGCCGGTCCAGCAGACCGTATCGCCCTGGGCGTCAATCAACGCGCACTGGCGCAGTTCCATGCAGGGGTCGGTGCTTTGGAGTCGCTGCAGCGCTTCTTTCGCCGACAACCCCTGGCGCAGCAACGCCAGGCCGTCCAGACCCAGATAGGGATTGACCTGCGCCTGAGTCGCCACCGCGCCAGCGCCGGCTGCGGCGTGGCTGAGCAGCTTGCCCACGGCGGGCATCGCAGTGGCGGCTGCAACGCCGAACTGACCGCTGCGCGGGCAGCGGGCAACGATGGAAAACGTCATGGCAACTCCTTGTCGATTTCCAGCTTAGGCCACGATCAGGCGATGATCGTTCCGCTTGGCTGGCCTTTGCCAGCAGAGCCGCGGGCGTCGTCTAATGGGCCATGCCCAATGCCTGCTACGAGGAATTTCGGATGATCGTTGGCAAATCGCTCGCTGACTGGCGTGCGGACTACCCGCTGCTCGACGAGCTGATCGCCCTGCGCGAAACCAGTTGGTTCAACCCGGCCGTGGCGCCTGCTGCCGAAGCACTGGCCGATGTCGGTTTGAGCGCTGCCGATGTGGCCGATGCCCGCGCGCGTCTCGAGCGTTTCGCGCCCTACCTGGCTCGGGCGTTCCCGCAGACGGCGGCCAGCGGCGGCATTATCGAGTCGGACATCCTGCCGTTGCCGCAGATGCAGGCGCTGCTGGGTGAAGAGGCCGAAGGCGAGATCGGTGCGCTGTGGCTCAAGTGCGACAGCCATCTGCCCATCTCCGGTTCGATCAAGGCCCGTGGCGGCATCTACGAGGTGCTCAAGCATGCCGAGGGGCTGGCGCTGGCGGCCGGGCTGCTCAGTCTCGACGACGATTACGCCTGCCTCGACAGCGACGCGATGCGCGCTTTCTTCGGCGGCTATCAGGTTGCCGTTGGCTCCACCGGCAACCTCGGGCTGTCCATCGGCATCATCAGCGCGCGCCTCGGTTTCCAGGCCACGGTGCATATGTCCGCCGATGCGCGCCAGTGGAAGAAGGACAAGCTGCGCGCCCATGGCGTGACCGTGGTCGAGTACGCCAGCGACTACAGCGTTGCCGTGGAGCAGGGGCGGCGGCAGGCTGAAGGCGATCCGCGTTGCCACTTCGTCGATGACGAAAATTCCAGGCACCTGTTCGTCGGCTACGCGGTGGCCGGCGAACGCCTCAAGCAGCAACTGGCGACGGCCGGTGTCGCGGTCGATGCCGAGCACCCGCTGTTCGTCTACCTGCCCTGCGGCGTCGGTGGTGGGCCGGGTGGCGTGGCCTTCGGCCTGAAGCTGGCGTTCGGCGATGCGGTGCACTGCCTGTTCGCTGAACCGACGCACTCGCCGTGCATGCTGCTCGGGGTGCACACCGGCAGGCATGAAGAACTGGCGGTGCAGGACTTCGGCATCGACAACCGCACCGCAGCCGATGGCCTGGCGGTCGGCCGACCATCCGGCTTCGTCGGCCGTGCCATGCAGCGGCTGATCGATGGTTACTACACCGTCAGCGATGAACAGCTGTTCCGTTACCTGGCGCTCTTGGTGCAGACCGAGGGCCAGCGGCTGGAGCCTTCGGCCCTGGCCGGCATGCCGGGCGTGTTGCACGTACTGGGTGAGCAGCAAGGCTACCGCCAGCGCATGGGCCTGACACCGCAGCGCATGGCGCAGGCGACGCATCTGGTCTGGGCAACGGGCGGCAGTATGGTGCCGCAGGCAGAGATGGACAGTTACTTGGCGCGTGGCCGGCAGTTGTTGCTGGAGGCTTGAAAACGCAGAAGCCCGGCACTTGGCCGGGCTTCTCCTTGCAGCTTGAAGCTGCCTTACTTTACTTCCACCGCCAGGCTTTCGGCGATCTTCTTGTTCCAGATCGCCGGGCCGGTGATGTGTACGGACTCGCCGTTGGTGTCGACCGCGACGGTCACCGGCATGTCTTTGACTTCGAACTCATAGATGGCTTCCATACCGAGTTCTTCGAAGGCCAGCACCTTGGACTTCTTGATCGCCTGGGCCACCAGGTAGGCAGCGCCGCCGACAGCCATCAGGTATACGGCCTTGTTGTCCTTGATTGCGTCGATGGCGATCGGGCCGCGTTCGGACTTGCCGATCATGCCCAGCAGCCCGGTCTGCTCGAGGATCTGACGGGTGAACTTGTCCATCCGCGTAGCAGTGGTCGGGCCAGCCGGACCCACCACTTCGTCACCGACCGGATCGACCGGGCCGACGTAGTAGATGAAGCGACCTTTCAGGTCCACCGGCAGTTGCTCGCCCTTGTTGAGCATGTCGACCATGCGCTTGTGCGCAGCGTCGCGGCCGGTGAGCATCTTGCCGTTGAGCAGGACGGTCTCGCCCGGCTTCCAGCTCTGCACTTCTTCCGGGGTCAGGGTGTCGAGGTTGACGCGGCGCGCGCTCGGGCCGGCTTCCCAGACGATTTCCGGGTAGGCGTCCAGATCCGGCGCTTCCAGAACGGCCGGGCCGGAGCCGTCGAGTACGAAGTGGGCGTGACGGGTGGCGGCGCAGTTGGGGATCATGCACACCGGCAGCGAAGCCGCGTGAGTCGGGTAATCCATGATCTTCACGTCGAGCACGGTGGTCAGACCGCCCAGACCTTGGGCGCCGATGCCCAGCTGGTTGACCTTCTCGAACAGCTCCAGGCGCAGCTCTTCGATGCGGTTCTGCGGGCCGCGCGCCTGCAGCTCATGGATGTCGATGTGCTCCATGAGCACTTCCTTGGCCATCACCGCAGCCTTCTCGGCAGTACCGCCGATGCCGATGCCGAGCATGCCCGGCGGGCACCAGCCAGCGCCCATGGTCGGCACGGTCTTGAGTACCCAGTCGACGATGGAGTCGGACGGGTTGAGCATGGCCATCTTCGACTTGTTCTCGGAGCCGCCGCCCTTGGCTGCGACGTCCACTTCCACCTTGTCACCGGGGACGATGGAGTAGTGGATCACCGCCGGGGTGTTGTCCTTGGTGTTCTTGCGGGCACCTGCCGGGTCGGCCAGGATCGAGGCGCGCAGGACGTTTTCCGGCAGGTTGTAGGCGCGGCGTACGCCTTCGTTGATCATGTCGTCGACGCTCATGGTGGCGCCGTCCCAGCGCACGTCCATGCCGACCTTGATGAACACGGTGACGATGCCGGTGTCCTGGCAGATCGGGCGGTGGCCGGTGGCACACATGCGCGAGTTGATCAGGATCTGCGCCATGGA
>JAEYXX010000174.1 GCA_023431055.1 Pseudomonadota bacterium | reverse complement strand
ACCACCCTGTCGACCGGCGCGCATTCTACACGCCAGATCCAGCCTTGCAAGCCCTTCATTCAACTTAACTTATTGATTAACAAGAAGTTTTTGAAGCGCTTCATCGCTGAAGTGGCGCGCATTCTACCGCCAGCAGAAGGCGCGTCAAGCTTATATTTCAATTTTCTTTGGATTCTCTCGAAAAAGGACGCCCGCTCTCTGTAATGCGCTCGCGACAGCGGGGAGACGCATCAGCAGCAGCGCGCCACCGATCAACGCATAAGCGAGCCACTCGCCCAGATCAGCCCGCACCACCCAGAGCATATGCAATAAAGCCAGCAGCAGGATCGCGTAAACCAGGCGATGCAGCGCTTTCCACTTACGGCCCAGCTTTCTGATGCTGAAGCGATTGGAAGTAACGGCCAGGGCAAGCAAGCCAACGAAAGCCAATGCCCCAACGATTATGTAGGGCCGCTCGGAAAGATCGCGTAGCACCAGCTCCAGCCGCAAACCGGCAATAAACAGCACATAGCCCGACAGATGCAGAGAGGCATAGGCAAAGCACCAAAGCCCCAACTGCCGCCTAACGGCTATCCAACCTCCCCAGCGAGTCAGCTGCTGCAGCGCTGTCATGGCCAAGGTAATCAGCAGAAGGATCAAGGCGCCGAGCCCCAGGTTATCTACCAGCGCCTTACCCGGATCAGGCCCTAGTAAATTAAAGGCAGCGCAGTACAGCCAATAGAGCGGCGGCACTAAAACAGCCAGGAAGATACCGACACGCCACAACCGATAGCGCATCAGTAGTACCTCGCCAGGTCCATGCCTGCGTAGAGATCAGCGACCTCCTCATAGCCATTGAACATCCGCGTATCGATCACATTCGGGCTGAACAACCCACTGGGCAGACGGCGCTCGGTTGCTTGCGACCAGCGAGGATGGTCGACCTGCGGATTGACGTTGGCATAGAAGCCATATTCGTTAGGCGCGATGCGCTCCCAGGTGGTCTTGGGCCCTTCTTCGACCAGACTGATCCGCACGATGGATTTGATGCTCTTGAAGCCGTACTTCCATGGCACTACCAGGCGCAACGGCGCGCCATTCTGGTTAGGCAGCACTCGCCCGTACATGCCGACAGCCATGAAGGCCAACGGATGCATGGCCTCGTCCAGACGCAAGCCTTCCACATAAGGCCAATCGATCAGAGAAAACCCCGAGCGCTGCCCCGGCATGCGCTCACGATCGACTAGCGTCTCGAAGCGTACATAACGAGCCGACGAAGTGGGTTCGACCTGTTTGAGCAGATCAGCCAACGGAAAGCCCAGCCAGGGGATGACCATGGACCAGGCCTCGACACAGCGCAGCCGGTAGATGCGCTCTTCGGAGGCATGTGGCTTGACCAGATCCTCGATGGCATAACGCCCCGGCTTGCCCACCTCACCATCGATCATCACCGTCCAGGGCTCGACCTGCAGCTTGCCGGCATTGGCGGCCGGATCACCCTTGCCGGTGCCGAACTCATAGAAGTTGTTGTAGTGCGTGGCGTCCTTGAAGGGCGTGATGCTTTCACCTTCAGCGGTGATCGCCTGCCAACGCGCCGCCGCCAGCTTCTCTTGAAACCAGCCCGGAGCCTTCGACGGCTCGACATCGGCGTAGACACCTGGAGTGTCAGCACTGGCCAGACCCGGCATGGCAGCCATGGCCGCCAGCGCCAGCGAGCCCTGCATCAGCTTGCGACGAGAGAGATAAACAGACTCGGGGGTGACTTCGGACTCGAGGGCCCGAGAGGAAGGAGGAACTCGGATGAGCATGGCGACTCCGCGACTACAGTTCGAGAAACGAACTGTAGACCACGGAGCGCAGGAGAAATTACAGCGTCAGGAAGATTTGCGACGACGCAATTGCAGCAGGTACTGGATCGGGCCAGACACCGCATAAGCCAGGAAAATCAGCAGCAGGATACGGGGCGGATCACTGAACACCACCGCGAAGACCAGTACCACAGCCAGAATGGCCACAAAGGGGACTCGCCCCTTCAGGTCCAGATCCTTGAAGCTGTAGTACTTGATGTTGCTGACCATAAGGCAACCGGCAGCAGCCACCAGCAGTGCCACGGCGAAGGACATGTTGGAGCCCTTGATGCCGAAATCACTGAACGCCCAGACAGTACCTGCAACAACACCCGCCGCCGCCGGACTGGCCAGACCGATGAAATAGCGTTTGTCGACACTACCAATCTGCGTATTGAAGCGGGCCAGACGCAACGCCGCGCCCGCAACGTAGATGAAGGCGACCATCCAGCCTACCTTGCCCATGCTACCCAGCGCCCACTCGAACGCGAGCAGAGCCGGCGCCACACCGAAGGCGACCATGTCTGAAAGCGAGTCATACTCGGCGCCGAACGCACTTTGCGTATTGGTCAGACGCGCCACGCGACCATCCAGGCCGTCAAGCACCATGGCCACGAACACCGCGGCAGCAGCCACGTAGAAATTGCCGTTCATGGCATTGATGATGGAATAGAAACCGGCGAACAGGTTGGCCGTGGTGAACAGATTGGGCAACAGGTAGACACCACGGTGGCGTACCTTGCGCCCCTCCGCGTCCTGCACTTCCTCTACGTGCTCGTCGATCGGCAGCAGGCTTTCCAGGTTGTCGCCAGCCGGCTTTTGATCCTCGGGACCTTCACTCATGAACAGCACCTTGCAACGGGTTTGACGAATTTCGACCGGGACGACTGAACTCAGTTCGCCTCTAGGTGAGCTGCTTTATACCAGAAGCCTCGCCCCAGAATGAAAAAACGCGGCATAAAGCCGCGTTCTTTCGCACATCGAAGACCTTAGTTCTTGGTCTTGTCGACGATCTTGTTGGCAGCGATCCACGGCATCATCGCACGCAGCTGCTCACCAATGACTTCGATACCGTGAGCGGCGTTGTTACGACGCTTGGCGGTCATCGACGGATAGCCAGTGGCGCCTTCGCTGATGAACATCTTGGCGTATTCGCCGTCCTGGATACGCTTCAGAGCGTTGCGCATGGCCTGACGGGATTCGGCGTTGATCACTTCCGGACCAGTCACGTACTCGCCGTATTCGGCGTTGTTGGAGATCGAGTAGTTCATGTTGGCGATGCCGCCTTCGTACATGAGGTCGACGATCAGCTTCAGCTCGTGCAGGCACTCGAAGTAGGCCATTTCCGGGGCGTAGCCAGCTTCGACCAGAGTTTCGAAACCGGCCTTGACCAGCTCGACGGTGCCACCGCAGAGAACGGCCTGCTCGCCGAACAGGTCGGTTTCGGTCTCGTCCTTGAAGGTGGTTTCGATGATGCCGGTACGGCCGCCACCAACGCCCGAGGCGTAGGACAGGGCGACGTTCTTGGCGTTACCGGAAGCATCCTGGTAAACGGCGATCAGGTCAGGGATGCCGCCGCCTTTGACGAACTCAGTACGCACGGTGTGGCCCGGGGCCTTCGGCGCGATCATGATCACGTCGAGGTCGGCACGCGGTACGACCTGGTTGTAGTGGATGGCGAAGCCGTGGGAGAAGGCCAGGGTGGCGCCCTTCTTGATGTTCGGCTCGATCTCGTTCTTGTACAGCTGGCCCTGGAACTCGTCCGGGGTCAGGATCATGACCAGATCGGCAGCGGCAACGGCGCTGGCCACGTCGGTCACTTTCAGGCCATGAGCTTCGGCCTTGGCAACGGTCGCGGAGCCTTTACGCAGACCGATGGTGACGTCGACGCCGGAATCCTTCAGGTTGCAGGCCTGGGCATGGCCCTGGGAGCCATAACCGATGATGGCGACTTTCTTGCCCTGGATGATGGAGAGGTCGCAATCTTTGTCGTAATAAACTTTCATGTTCTTGGCTCTTTTGAATCGAAAGGGATGAGGTGCAAGGCACCGCGACGAAGACACCTTAAGTGATCCGCACCATTGCGTAAAATGATATATTTGCAACACAACATGCCGATATATGAAACGCAATGAACAGCCACTCCCTCCGACTTTTTCTCTCTCTCGCAGACAATCTGCACTTCGGCCGCACCAGCCGCGAGCAGCATGTCAGCCCTTCGGCGCTCAGTCGCAGCATCAAGCAACTGGAGGACGAACTGGGCGCCGCCCTGTTCGTGCGCGACAACCGCTCGGTGCGCCTGACCCGCGAGGGTCAGCAGTTTCGCGAGTACGCGAGCGAGGTCATGAACGGTTGGCAAGCGATTCGCCAGACCTTCATGCAGGACCAGTTGAACCTGCATGGCGAGCTGTCGCTGTATTGCTCGGTCACCGCGAGCTACAGCTTTCTCTACGACATCCTCAGCAGCTTCCGCCAGGACTACCCGCGCATCGAAATGAAACTGCACACCGGCGATCCGGCCAAGGCGGTCGAACGCGTGCAGCAGGGGCTGGAAGACCTGGCCATTGGCGCCCTCCCCGACAGCCTGCCGGCCGGGGTGCAGTTTCAGTCCATCACCCGCTCGGAACTGCGCTTTATCGGCCCGCAGTCACCACAACTGTTGAACGACGAGCAATTGCAGCATCCAACTGCCGAGAGCTGGAAAGACGTACCGATGATTCTTTCGGAGGAAGGCCTGGCCCGCACGCGCACCGATCGCTGGCTGAAAAGTCACAACATCAAACCGCGCATCTACGCCCAGGTCAGCGGCAACGAAGCGATCGTCAGCATGGTGAGCCTGGGCTTCGGCATCGGCGTGGTGCCGCAGATCGTGCTGGACAACAGCCCGTTGACCGCCCGCATTCGCATCTACGATATCCAGCCACCGCTCACCGCTTATGACATTGGCCTGTTCGCCTTGGAAAAGCGCCTCAAGGATCCGTTGATCGCTGCTTTCTGGAATCGCCAGCGTTGAATTTCAGGATCGGGTAGGAGGCGGGGTCACCCCCGCCGTCCTCCCACACCACCGTACGTACGGTTCCGTATACGGCGGTTCCTGCCTACTGACCAACAGCGTCAGCGAGCTTGGTTCCGTTGATGTGTCG
>JAEYXX010000172.1 GCA_023431055.1 Pseudomonadota bacterium | reverse complement strand
ACGCGCAGTCGGCGCAGATCAGCCTGCCGGCACTGCAAGTGACCATGCCGCGTGAAGGCAGCGTACAAGCTCTGGTGCAGCCGGATGGTGTGGTGGAAAAAGGCGCGCCGATCGCCACCTTCACCACCAGCATGCTGGAAATGCTCAAGGGCCATCTGGGCGACGACCAGCTCGAACCGAGCCAGATCGAAGCGCTGTTCGCCCGCGAGATGCAGGGCACGCTGACCAGCCCGTGCAACTGCAAGATCGCCCGCCAACTGGTGGCCGACGGCCAGTTCGCCAGCAAGGGCGACGTGATCTTCGAACTGGTCCCGCAGGATGGCGTGGCCACCGTCAGCGCCAGCTTCCCCTACCGTCACCTGGAACAGGCTCGCCCCGGCACGCCGGTGACCTTCAAGGTCGCGGGCGAAGACCAGGCGCGTCACGGCGAGATCGTCAGCAGCGCGCTGCATGATGGCGGCCTGAGCTCGGATATCCGCGTGGTGATCAAGCCGCAGGACACCCTGCCGGCCAGCCTCGCCGGTCAGCCGGTGGACGTGGTCATCGACCGCGGCCCGTCACTGAGCTGGCTGGTCGACCGCGCTGTCGCGGCAGGTCGCTAAGGAGGTCACGCCGTGAGCATGCCCCTTCTTCGTCCCGCCCTGCTCGGCCTCGCCGTCAGCGCCACGCTGGCCGGCTGCGCCGGCCTGCCGGACCAGCGCCTGGCCCGCGAAGCCCTGCAGAGCGGCGACCAGCAGACCGCCGAGTGGCATTTCCGCCAGCTCGCCGAGATGGGCTACAGCGATGCGCAGATCGGCCTGGCTGACATCTACGCCGCCAATGGCCAGAACCAGGACCTGGATGAGGCCGAGCGCATCTATCGCCAGGCCATGGATGGATCGCCACGCGCCAAGGCGCGCCTGGGCAAGCTGCTGGCGCGCAAGCCCGGCAGCACCCTGGCCGAACGCCGCGAGGCCGCCGAACTGCTGGAAAGCGCAGCCCAGGCTCGCGAGCCCAGCGCGCTGCTGCCGCTGACCGAACTCTACCTGTTCTATCCACAGGACTTTCCCGCCATGAACATCGCGCAACGTATCCAGGACTGGCGCCAGCAGGGCCTGCCCCAGGCAGAGTTGGCACAGATTCTTCTGTATCGCACCGATGGCACCTACGACCAGCACCTGGGCGAGATCGAGCGCATCTGCCAGGCGCGCCTGGCCAGCAACGACGCCTGCTACGCCGAGCTGGCCACCGTGTACCAGAAGCAGAACCGCGAAGACGACCGCCAGGCGCTGATCGATCAGCTGCTGGCGGGCTACCGCGCCGGCAGCGTCTCGCCCAACCAGGTCGAGTCCGTGGCCCAGGTACTCAGCGACCCCGAGCTGGGCCAGCCGCAACCGCAGCTCGCCCAGGACCTGCTGGAAACCATCGCGCCGAACTACCCGGCCGCCTGGGTCAGCCTCGCGCGTTTGCTCTACGACTATCCGGGCCAAGGCGATATCGACACCCTGCTCGGCTATCTGCAGAAGGGCCGCGAGGCCGCCCTGCCGCGCGCCGAACTGCTGCTCGGGCGCCTGTACTACGAAGGCAAGCTGCTGCCGCAGCAGCCGAAGAAGGCCGAGGAGCACCTGCGCAAGGCCGCACCCAGCGAGCCCAGCGCCAACTACTACCTGGGGCAGATCTACCTGCGCGGCTACCTCGGCGAGGTCTACGCCCAGCAGGCGCTGGATCATCTGCTCAGCGCCGCACGCGCCGGCCAGCTCAGCGCCGACTTCGCCCTGGCGCAGATGTTCAGCCAGGGCCGCGGGGTCAAGCCCAACCCGGTCAACGCCTATGTATTCAGCCAACTGGCCCTGCCACGCAATACGCCGCCGACCTTCGAGCTGGCGCATGAGGTGGAAGCGAGCCTGACCCCGGCGCAACTGGCCGAAGGCCAACGCCTGCTGCGCGAGGAACGCGATGCCCGCGGCATCGTCCTGCAGCAGCAGGCCGCCCTGCAGGTCAGCCAGCCATGAACAAGGATGCACGCATGCAGCAGAACAGGTCTTTGAAAAACGTGGCCGAGGCAGGCCAGACAAGGCAAAAGCGGGCGAAAAAGCGGAGTTTACGAGCCGTAAATGAGCATTTTGAGACCGCTTTTAACGCGGTATGGCCAACGCAGGTAGTTTTTCAACGACCTGTTAACCGAATCGTCAGTCAGTTGTGTCTGAGCGCCAGCCTGCTGGCAGCCAGTGCTGCCTGGGCGGCGGATGCGCCGAAGAATTTCGGCCTGGATGTGAAGATCACCGCGCAATCGGAAGACGACCGCGACCTCGGCACCCGCGAAGGTGGCGATGTCAGCGGTATCGGTCTCGACCTGCGCCCCTGGGCCTACGGCGAACGCGGCGACTGGAGCGCCTTCGCCATGGGCCAGGCGGTCACCGCCACCGACACCATCGAAACCGACCCGCTGCAGGACGACGGCGAAGACAGCGCACAGCGCAGCGACGCCCGCCAGCCGGACAAGAGCTACCTGGCGATGCGCGAATTCTGGGTCGACTACAGCGGCCTCACCGCCTACCCCGGCGAGCACCTGCGCGTCGGCCGCCAGCGCCTGCGCAGCGATGAAGGCACCTGGTGGGACACCAACATCGAAGCGGTCAACTGGCGCTTCGACACCACCTTGCTGCAAGCCACGGTCGGCGTCGCCGAGCGCTTCTCCGAATACCGCACCGACCTCGACGACCTCGCCCCGGAAGACGAAGACCGCCAGCACCTCTTCGCCGGCCTCGACTACCAGTGGACACCCGGCCACCGCATCGGCACCAAGCTGCATCACAGCCGCGATGACGGCCGCCTGGCCAATCCCGGCGAACGCGTCGACGAGCTGAGCAAGCGCTACACCGGCGACCTGACCTGGTTCGGCGTGCACGTCGACGGCGGCTTCTTCGAACGCAATTCGCGCAATCGCCTCAACTACTGGGCACAGATGACCTGGCTCAAGGGCGATACCGACCAGCTGCAGCAGCAGGTGGTTGGCAGCGACCGCATCGCCACCGGCTCGCGCAGCCAGGACGTCGACGCCTGGGCCATGGACCTGGGTCTGCGCTACAGCCTCGACGACAACTGGAAGATCGGCGCCGCCTATGCCCGTGGCAGCGGCGGTGGCGACGAAGGCAAGTCGCGCCAGTTCATGCAGACCGGCCTGCACAGCAACCGCGCCAATTTCACCGGCGTCGAATCGCGCCTGCACCGCTACGGCGAAGCCTTCCGCGGCGAGCTCTCCAACCTGCAGGTGGCCAGTGCCTTCAGCTCCTGGCAGCTGGGCCAGGACTACGACGCCAGCGTCGTCTATCACCGCTTCTGGCGCGTCGATGGTGATCAGGACGTTGGCGACAGCGGCATCACTGCACCGCTGGTGGCCGGCGAGAAAGATATCGGCCAGGAAGTCGACCTGGTGCTGACCCGCTACTTCAAGCAGGGCCTGCTGCCGGCCACCGTCGCCGAACAACTGGAAGACCGTTCGGCCCTGGTACGCCTGCGCGCTGGCGTGTTCCTGCCGGGCGACGCCTACGGCAGCGGCACCGACTCGGTGATGCACCGCGCCTTCGTCGACTTCATCTGGCGCTTCTGAGGGATCGGATCATGCAACCCAACGGCTTAGCCCTACCCCTGCTGCTCGGCGCGCTGTGCCTCACGGTGCCGCTGGCCCAGGCCAACCCGACGCAGCACCAGTTCGACTACCGCGTGCGCAGCGCACCGGCTGACGAACTGCATATGGAAGCGCCCAAGTTGCCGGACCTGTCCGGCTACACCAAGGAGGCCGTGCTGGCCAAGATTCCGCGCGAACAACGCGGCCAGGTGGTGGTACGGCGCATGCTGCGCCAGGACGCGCTGAAAGACTTTACCGGCGGCAACGAACGCCTGCGCGAGTGGATCAAGCGCCAGCAGGGCATGCCCCAGGCGATCTTCATCGAAGGTGGCCTGGTCACCGCCCAGGACCTGGCCAAGGCGCTGCCCGACAGCCAGTTCCAGGAGCAGGAGCCGGGCGTTTACATCGCCCGCCTGCCCATCGTCGTCGCCGAGGGCGCGGCGCTGCATGTGGGCAAGGAAACCCGTGAACTGCGTCTGTCGCAGGAGCGCGGCTCGTTCCTGGTCAATGACGGCCTGATGTTTCTCACCGACACCCGCGTCACCGCCTGGCGCGAGGCCGACAACGGCCCGGCGACCATGCGTGACAACGGTAAGGAATTCCGCCCGTTTCTGGTGTCCTGGGGCGGCAGCGAGCTGTATATCGCGGGCAGCGTGATCACCAGCCTGGGCTACGACAACTCCAAGTCGTACGGGGTGTCGATCACCCAGTACACGCCGAACATGCACGAGCGCCTCAAGCGCGACGAGCCGACCGGCTGGCTGATCGACTCCGAGTTCGTCGATCACTGGTACGGCTTCTACTGCTACGAAGCGCAGAACGTGGTGATCAAGGGCAACACCTACCGCGACAACATCGTCTACGGCATCGACCCGCACGACCGCTCGCACGGCCTGATCATCGCCGAGAACAAGGTCTTCGGCACCAAGAAGAAGCACGGCATCATCATCTCGCGCGAGGTCAACGACAGCTGGATCATCAACAACGAGAGCTACGACAACAAGCTCTCCGGCGTGGTCATCGACCGTAACAGCGAGCGCAACGTGATCGCCTACAACAAGGTGCGCGGCAATCATTCCGACGGCATCACCCTGTACGAGAGCGGCGACAACCTGCTGTGGGGCAATCAGGTGCTGGGCAACCAGCGCCACGGCATTCGCATCCGCAACAGCGAGAACATCCGCCTCTACGAGAACCTCTCGGCGATGAACCAGCTCACCGGCGTGTACGGCCACATCAAGGATCTGTCCGACACCGACCGCGACCTGCAGCTCGACCCGTTCGACACCAAGATTTCCATGATCATCGTCGGCGGCACCCTGGCCGGCAACGGTTCCAGCCCGATCAACATCGACTCGCCGCTGTCGGTCGAGCTGTACCGCGTGAAGATGCTCGCTCCGAGCAAGAGCACCGGCATCCAGCTCGCCGGCATCCTCGGCGAGAAACAGGACGAAATCCTCGACCTCATGCTGCGCCAGCGCCTGCCCGTGCTGATCGATCCGATCGAGCCCGAGCAGCTCGGAGCCGACTCACGATCTCGCGAGCTAGAGCCATGCAAGGCGAAAGCAGGCGAGGACGCGGAGTTTACGAGTTGTAAATGAGCAGTCCGAGCCTGCTTTCAACGCCGCAGGGCCGACGCGCAGCAGATCGTGATCGAGCTCTGACCAACTGACGAGGCCTCCCATGACCGCATACAAACTCAAGACCCTGGCCCTGGCAGTGACGTGCGCCGCATTCGGCAGCGCGTTGCAGGCCGAAGAGCGCCAGGCGCCGCAATATCAGGTGGAAGACTGCTGCTCGCTGTGCCCGGCTGCGCACGATGCCAGCCGTTACACCACCAACTACATGAAGAACTTCATCACCCTGATGGATGCCGACGAGGGTTGGCTGTTCCGCAGTGTCGAGGACCTGCGCACCGAATTCGGCACCAGCGAGATAGGCTACCAGCGCCTCAAGGAACTGCGCGATGGCCTCAAGCAGCGCGGCGTGGAACTGGTGGTGGTCTACCAACCGACCCGCGGCCTGGTCAATCGCAGCAAGCTGCGCCCGGCCGACTACCAGCGCTTCGACTACGACAAGGCGCTGCGCAACTATCGCCAGGCGCTGACCCGCTTCGAACAGCTGGGCATCTGGGTACCGGACCTGACGCCGCTCACCGACGAGGACAGCGACAAGGAATTCTACTTCCGCCGCGACCAGCACTGGACGCCCTACGGCGCCGAGCGTACCGCGCGCCTGGTGGCCGAGACGGTCAAGCGCATCCCCGGCTTCGAGGACATTCCGCGCAAGGAATTCGTCACCGAGCGCATCGGCCTGATGGGCAAGACCGGCACCATGCAGAACGTCGCCAGCCAGCTGTGCGGCACCGGCTATGCGGTGCAGTACGTCGATCAGTTCGTCACCGAGCCGAAGGACGCCAGCGATGGCGACGCGCTGTTCGGCGACGACAGCAGCCCGCAGATCACCCTGATCGGCACCAGCCACAGCGGCAAGAACTACAACTTCGGCGGCTTCCTCGAAGAGTACCTGGGCACCGACGTGCTCAACGCAGCCTTCCCCGGTGGAGGCCTGGAAGGCGCGATGCTCGAGTACCTGGCCAGTGAGTCGTTCCAGAACGACCCGCCGAAGATCCTCATCTGGGAATTTTCGCCACTCTACGACCTGGCCTCGGACAAGATTCACCGCCAGCTGATGGCCACTCTGAACAACGGCTGCAGCGGCCAGACCGAACTGCTCGCCAGCGAAAAACGCCTGCATCCGGGCAGCAACGAAATACTGGTCAATGGCGAGAACAAGCTGCTGACCCTGCGCGGCAACCGCCACCAGCTGGACCTGCGTTTCAGCGACCCGTCGGTCAAGCGCGTCGACGCCACCATCTGGTACCTCAACGGTCGTCGCGAGCAGCTCAAGCTGGAAAAACCCAACACCGTCGATACCGACGGCCGCTTCGCCGTGGAGTTGCGCGACGAGCCGGGCTGGGGTGATCAGAACTTCTTCGCTCTGGAAATCGAGAAGCCCGAAGACAGCGATGACGACCTGAAAGTCCAGGCCAGCCTGTGCCAGCGCCCAAGCAGGGCCAGCCAGCAAGTCGCGCAGCACAGTGCGAACGACTGAGGAGGCAAGCATGCCCAAACGACTCGCTCCCTTCACCCTGATAGCCGTGCTGCTCAGCGGCCCGGCCTTTGCCGAGCTGCACCCGCCGGCGGGCTATTACGCCGCCGTCGGCCAGCGCGACGGCAAGGCGCCCGCCTGCCCCGCGGTGCCAGAGCCGTACACCGGTGAGCTGCAGTTCACAAGCAAGTACGCCGGTTCCGACAGCGCGCGCGCCACGCTCAACCGCAAGGCGGAGAAGAATTTCCGCGAGCAGACCGCTCACATCGTCCGCCTGGAAAAGGAAGCCGGGCGGATGATCACCGGCTACATGCGCACGGGTCAGCCTGAGCGCCTGGAATGCGCCATCGAATGGCTGGACCGCTGGGCCAGCGCCGATGCGCTGGAATCCGAGCAGTTCAACCACACCGGCAAGTCGATGCGCAAATGGGCGCTCGGCAGCCTAGCTGGCGCCTGGCTGCGCCTGAAGTTTTCCGAGTCGCAGCCGCTGGCGCAATACCCGCAGCAGAGTGCGCGCATCGAAGCCTGGTTCACCCGTCTGGCCGAACACACGGTGCGCGAGTGGAGCGATCTGCCGCTACGCAAGATCAACAACCACAGCTACTGGGCCGCCTGGTCGGTGATGGCGGTGGCGGTGATCAGTGATCGTCGCGACCTGTTCGACTGGTCCGTGGGCCAGTTCCGCATCGCTGCCAATCAGGTCGATGACGAAGGCTACCTGGCCAACGAAATGCGCCGCAGCCAGCGCGCCCTGGCCTACCACAACTATGCATTGCCACCGCTGGCGATGATCGCCGCGTTCGCCAAGGCCAACGAGGTGGATCTGCGCGGCGAGAACCACGGCGCGCTGCAGCGCCTGGCCGAACGGGTGCTGCAAGGCGCACGCGACCCGGCCGCATTCGCCCAGCGCACCGGTGCCAAGCAGGACATGAGCGAGCTGCGCAAGGACTTCAAGTACGCCTGGCTGGCGCCCTACTGCAGCCTCTACGCCTGCAATGAGGAAACCCGCGAACTGAACCAGGAGAAGGGGCCGTTCAACAGCTTCCGCCTCGGTGGCGAGGTGACACAGGTATTCGAAAAACCGTAGGAGCGGCTGGGCGGCATTCCGCTTTAGCCGCGATTTTCGCGGATGAATCGGCTCCTACGGGACGTAACAAAACAAACCCTCCGCTCGCGGGGGGAAAGGGGGGCGCTGCCCCGGCTGTTCACGGAGAAGCACGGATGGTCTTTTCATCCAACGTCTTTTTGTTCCTGTTCCTGCCGATTTTTCTCGGCCTGTACTACCTGTGCCCGAATCGCGGGCGCAACCTGCTGATCCTGATCGGCAGCTACACCTTCTACGCCTGGTGGCGGGTGGATTTCCTTCTGCTGTTCGCCGCCGTGACGCTGTGGAACTACGTCTTCGCCCTGCGCATCCAGGCCCACGCCGGCACCCAGGCGGCGCGCCGCTGGGTGGTGGCCGGGGTGGTCGGCAACCTGGCCACGCTGGGTTACTTCAAGTACGCCAACTTCGGCGTGGCCAATATCAATGCGGTACTGGAATCGATGGGGATGGAGCCCTTCGTCCTCACGGCGGTGATCCTGCCGATCGGTATCTCCTTCTACATTTTCCAGTCGATCAGCTACCTGATCGACGTGTACCGCCGCGACACCGAACCGACGCGCAACCTGATCAACTTCGCCGCCTTCATCGCCCTGTTCCCGCAACTGATCGCCGGCCCCGTGCTGCGTTACAAGGACCTGGCCGACCAGTTCACCGACCGTACCCACAGCCTGGACAAGTTCAGCGAAGGCGCCACACGCTTCATGCAGGGTTTCGTCAAGAAGGTGTTCATCGCCGACAGCCTGGCGCCGCTGGTCGACCACTGCTTCGCCCTGGAGAACCCCAGCACCGGCGACGCCTGGCTGGGCATGATCGCCTACACCGCGCAGCTGTACTTCGACTTCTCCGGCTACAGCGACATGGCCATCGGCCTGGGCCTGATGATGGGCTTTCGCTTCATGGAGAACTTCAACCAGCCCTATATCAGCCAGTCGATCACCGAATTCTGGCGGCGCTGGCACATCAGTCTGTCCACCTGGTTGCGCGACTACCTGTACGTGCCGCTGGGCGGCAACCGCCACGGCACCTTCAACACCTATCGCAACCTCTTTCTGACCATGCTGCTGGGCGGTTTCTGGCACGGCGCCAACTGGACCTTCCTGATCTGGGGCGCCTGGCACGGCACCTGGCTGGCCATCGAACGCGCGCTGGGGGTGAAAGCCGCACCGACTGTATTCAACCCGCTGAAATGGGCCTTCACCCTGCTGCTGGTGATGCTCGGCTGGGTGATCTTCCGCGCCGAGAACCTTGAGGTGGCCGGGCGCATGTACGCCGCGCTGTTCAGCTTTGCTGACTGGCACCTGAGCGAGCTGACCCTGGCGCACATCACCGGTTTGCAGATGGCGACTCTGGCGCTGGCCTGGGTGGTGATCGCCGTCAACGGCGCCCGCCAGTTCCTCGCCAGCCGCAGCCATGAGCCGGGCCTGACCCTGGCCAGCGCCGGTGTCGCCCTGCAGGCCGTCGACCTGCGCATGGTGGCCGTGCGCGGTGCGCTACTGCTGTTGTTCTGCGCCTCGCTGCTCAAGCTCTCGGCGCAGAGCTACTCCCCCTTCCTCTACTTCCAGTTCTGAGCGGAGGCCAAGCATGAATCGCCCCATCAAGACCCTGTACGTCGCGCTGTTCGCCCTGCTGCTGTTGCCGGTCAGCGTGCTTGCCCTGAGCAAGCTCGCCGACTACCAGATGCCGGCGCAGCCGAGCGTGCTCGACGGCGGCCTGGCCAAGAGCATCGAGCGTCACTACGACGAGAATTTCCCGCTCAAGCAGGCCGGCATCAACCTCTGGGCAGCCGTGGAATACCTGGCGTTCGGCGAAGGCCGCAGCGGCCTGGTGATCGGCCAGGACGGCTGGCTGTACTCGGACGAGGAATTCGCTCCGCAGGCCGACGGCCAGCGCCAGCTGCGCGACAACCTGGCGCTGATCCGTGGCGTACAGCGCCAGCTGGAAGAACGCGATATCCAGCTGCTGCTGGCCATCGTCCCGGCCAAGACCCGCCTGTACCCGGAGCACACCGGCAGCCATCGCCCCAGCGCTCTGCAGCGCAGCCTGTACCCGCGCTTTCACCGCGCGGTGCGCAACGCCGGGATCGCTGCGCCAGACCTGCTCGCACCGCTGCAGGCAGCCAAGGACGAAGCGCCGATGTTCCTGCGCACCGATACGCACTGGACGCCGGAAGGCGCCGATGTCACCGCCAAGGCGCTGAGTGAAGTGGTGCGCAGCGCCATGCAGCTGCGCGGCGAGCCGCAGCAGTTCGTCACCGAAACCGTGGAAACCCGTGCGCACCAGGGCGATCTGACCCGCTTCCTGCCGCTGGCCCCGCTGTTCGAGAGTCTGATGCCGCAGGCCGACCGCCTGCAGCAGCGCGAAACCCACGCCGCCGAAGGTGGCGGCGACGACCTGTTCGGCGACAGCGATCTGCCGGTAACCCTGGTCGGCACCAGCTACAGCGCCAACCCGGCCTGGAACTTCGCCGGCGCCCTGCGTGAGCACCTGCAGCGCGATCTGGCCAATCACGCCGAGGAAGGCGGCGGCCCGCTGGTGCCGATGCTCAAGTACCTGCAGAGCGAGGACTTCGAGAACAACCCACCGCAACTGGTGATCTGGGAGTTCCCCGAGCGCTACCTGCCGATGACCAGCGATTTCACCGATTTCGACCCGCAATGGCTCGCCGCACTCAAAGACGACGGCGAGCGCCAGGGGCTGGCTGCTGCCAGTCACTGATTCATCCCCCAAGGAGGACTATCCGATGAACACTCAAAACACCCTACGCCGCTTCACCCTGGGCGCCTGCGCCCTGGCTCTGAGCCTCGGCATGTTCCAGGCACAGGCCGATGACGGCGCCCTTTACGGGCCCAAGGCACCGAAAGGTTCGGCCTTCGTCCGCGCCTACAACGCCAGCAGCGCCGAACTCGACGTCCATGTCGGCGAAACCCAACTCAAGCAGATCTCGCCGCTGGGTTCGAGTGACTTCAAGTTCCTCCCGGCCGGCAGCTACCAGGCTCAGGTCGGTAACGCGCAGATGTCGGTGGATCTCGAAGCCGCGCGTTACTACACCCTGGTCAGCCAGACCGGCGCCGAGCCGCGCCTGGTCGAGGAACCGCCCTTCACCAGCCGCCAGAAGGCCCTGCTGCGCGTACAGAACCTGACCGACAGCACCCTGAGCGTGAAGACCGCCGACGGCAAGACCGATGTGGTTGCTGACGTGAAGCCGGACGGTCGTGGTGACCGCGAGATCAACCCGGTCAAGGTCGGCCTGGCGCTGTTCGACGGTGAGCGCAAGGTCGCCGATCTGAAGCCGGTCACTCTGGAGCGCGGCGAAGTGGTCAGCCTGTTCGTCACTGGCGGTCAGGGCAAGTTGTCGCCGGTATGGGTCAAGCGCCCCATCGACGGTTGAGGAGACTCTGAAATAGCCGTCATTCCCGCGCAGGCGGGAATCCAGAACCTGCGTAGTCCCTGGGCTCCCGCCTTCGCGGGAGTGACGATAAATGGCTTTTTTCAGAACCTTCTTAAGGCAGCGAGTTTTTTGAGAACAAGGAAAACGGCGGGTACACGTCGCACCGACACGACACGGGCAAACCACTTGATCAATCGCTCAGGAGAGACACAACCATGACCCCCATCATCCTTTCCGGTGGCAGCGGCTCGCGACTCTGGCCTCTTTCGCGCAAGCTGTATCCCAAGCAGTTCCTCGCCCTGACCGGTGAGCAGACGCTGTTCCAGCAGACCCTGCAGCGCCTTTCCATCGAGGGCATGCAGCCACCCGTGCTGGTGGCCAATCAGGAGCACCGTTTCATCGTGCTTGAGCAGCTGGAGCAGATCGACCTGCAGGCACAAATGCTCCTGCTCGAACCCTTCGGCCGCAACACGGCACCGGCTGTGGCCATGGCGGCCCTGCAACTGATCGCCGAAGGCCGTGACGAGCTGATGCTGGTGCTCCCAGCCGACCATGTGCTGGACGATCAGCAAGCCTTCCGCCAGGCCCTGGCGCTGGCCACCGTGGCCGCCGAAAAAGGCGAAATGGTCCTGTTCGGCGTGCCGGCCGACCGTCCGGAAACCGGCTACGGCTATATCCGCGGCCAGGCTGACGGCACCCTGCCCGACGGCGTGGCGCGTGTCGCCAGCTTCGTCGAGAAACCCGACGCCCAGCGCGCCACCGAGTACGTGAAGAGCGGCGATTACTACTGGAACAGCGGCATGTTCCTGTTCCGCGCCAGCCGCTTCCTCGAAGAGCTAAAGCACCACGACGTGGACATCTACGACACCTGCCTGCTGGCGCTGGAGCGCAGCCAGCGCGACGGCACGCAGATCGCCATCGACCCGGCCACCTTCGCCTGCTGCCCGGACAACTCCATCGATTACGCGGTGATGGAAAAGACCAGCCGCGCCTGCGTGGTACCGCTGGCCGCCGGCTGGAACGATGTCGGCAGCTGGTCGTCGATCTGGGAAGTGCACGACAAGGACGAAGCCGGCAACGTCACCAAGGGCGACGTGGTGGTCGAGGACAGCCGCAACTGCCTGATCCACGGCAACGGCAAGCTGGTCTCGGTACTCGGGCTGGAAGACATAGTCGTGGTGGAAACCAAGGACGCCATGATGGTGGCGCACAAGGACCGCGTGCAGGACGTCAAGAAGCTGGTCAGCAAGCTCGACCAGCAGGGCCGCAGCGAGACCCAGAACCACTGCGAGGTGTACCGCCCATGGGGCTCGTACGACTCGGTGGACATGGGCGGCCGTTTCCAGGTCAAGCACATCACCGTCAAGCCGGGTGCGCAGCTCTCCTTGCAGATGCACCACCACCGCGCCGAGCACTGGATCGTGGTCTCCGGCACGGCCAAGGTCACCTGTGACGACAAAGAGTTCCTGCTCACCGAAAACCAGTCCTGCTACATCCCGATGACCTCGGTGCACCGCCTGGCCAACCCGGGCAAGATCCCGCTGGAAATCATCGAGGTGCAGTCCGGCACCTACCTGGGCGAGGACGACATCGAACGTCTGGAAGACGTGTACGGCCGTAGCGATGCAGTAGCCGCCGGCGCCGCACACTGAGCTGTTCGTAGCCCGGATGCAGTCCGGGTCGATATCGACCCCGGATTGCATCCGGGCTACGTCCTTGTTCATCCGGGGCATACGCAGTGAGCTCCCCTCTCCCATTCATGGGAGAGGGCCAAGCCACACATTCGCGGCTATCGCTGTCCCACAGATGAAGAAAGCTGTCACACCCTGCGACAGCCCACGCGGTTACCCTGACCTGACACCTTGTGTAGGATGAGCGCAGACTTCGCAAAAAGGCTGCCCTCATGCTGTTCGGTGTCGTACTCGTCATCACCTGGCTGATTCTGCTGATCCGCTACCCGACCAAGGCGCTACCGGTGTCCATGGCCGCGCTGGTCGGCCTCGGCCTGGTGGCCACCTGGGTGATCTGGCAGGAAAGCCGCGACGAGCGCTACCTGGCCCATCTCGAACTGCGTCTGAGCTACGACCCGCAGCGCTGCCCCGCCGACCGCCCGCTGGCGATCGACCTGAAGAACGGCAGCGACGCCGCCCTGCTGGAGCTGCGTTGGGAAGTCGCCGCCTACCGTCCCGGCAACGCCACCAATCTGGCCCAGCGCCTCTACGAATCGCCACGCTACAGCGGCCCCGGTGACCTGCTGCCGGACGCCAGCTGGAGCGACTGCATGCCCCTGCCCGACCTGCGCAGCGGCTATCGCCCGGCTACGCTGGAGTTTCGTGCCGAACGCCTGCAGGGCAAGTTCATTCGCTGAACACGCCGAGCGTAGGAGCGAGCGTCGCGAGCGAAGCTTATGGCGTCACCTGCGTTCGCGAGCGGAGCTCGCTCCTACCATACTCGACATCCGTTGCCCGCTTCGTAGCCCGGATGCAATCCGGGGATTTGCCTGTGACGGTTCCCGGATTGCATCCGGGCTACGGGATCAAGGCGAACAGTCCGCCATCACTTCAAGCCAAGGCTGCTAAGCTGCAGCCCATTCGCGTCTCAGGGAGTCCCGCGCATGCCACAACCCAGCGTCCTGATCACCGGTTGCTCCAGCGGCATCGGCCGCGCCCTGGCCGATGCCTTCAAGGCTGACGGCTACGCGGTGTGGGCCACGGCGCGCAAGGACAGTGACCTGGCCGCACTCGAGCAGGCCGGGTTCCATGCGGTACAACTCGACGTCAACGACAGCGTGGCGCTGGAGCGACTGGCCACGCGCCTGAACGAAGAGATCGGCGGTCTCGACGTGCTGATCAACAACGCCGGTTACGGCGCCATGGGCCCGCTGCTCGATGGCGGTGTGGAGGCCATGCGCAAGCAGTTCGAAACCAACGTGTTCTCCATCGTCGGCGTCACTCGCGCCTTCTTCCCGCTGCTGCGCCGCAGCCGTGGTCTGGTGGTCAATATCGGCAGCGTGTCGGCGCTGCTGGTAACGCCCTTCGCCGGCGCCTATTGCGCGTCCAAGGCCGCCGTACACGCCCTGAGCGATGCCCTGCGCATGGAGCTGGCGCCCTTCTCCATCGAGGTGATGGAAGTACAGCCCGGCGCCATCGCCTCCAGCTTCGGCGCCAACGCCAGCCAACAGGCCGAGGCGCTGATCCGCCAGGACTCGCCCTGGTGGCCGCTGCGCGAGGGCATTCGAGCCCGCGCCAATGCCTCGCAGGACAACCCGACGCCGGCCAGCGACTTCGCCGCGCAACTGCTGGCCGCCGTACAGCGCGACAAACGTCCGCGCCTGCTGCGTCTGGGCAATGGCAGCCGCGCCCTGCCATTGCTCGCCACGCTTCTGCCCAAGGCGCTGCTCGAGCGCGTGCTGCGCAAGCGCTTCGGTCTGGTTCAAAACCTGTGAGCCAGGGCCTGCAACTGCGTTACTACGCGGCTGCCGGGGTGGTCGCGGCCATCGTACTGAACCTGCTGCTACGCACCTTCGTACGTCTGGGCGGGGTGTTCACCACCCTGCTGATCGCCGCCGCCATCGCCGCCGGCCTGGCGCTGGTGTTTCACTGGCGAACCGGGCGCGCGCCGAGCAACGCCGAACGCTGGCGCTTCACCCTGCTCTATGGCGGCGCGCTCGGGCTGCTCTACCTGGGTTTGCTGGGCATGATGTACCTGCAGGACACGCCCAGCCCCATGGGCCTGTTTCTGTTCAGCCTGCACTACCTGTGCTACCCCGTGCTGGCCTGGCTGGCGTTCTCGCCGCCCCTTGGCCGCTGATCTTTTCGTCAGGATGACTTCGCCGTGCTGCATACCCTCGCCGTCGCCAACTACCGCTCGATCAACAGCCTGATCCTGCCGCTGGGCCGGCTCAACCTGATCACCGGCGCCAACGGCAGCGGCAAGTCCAATCTCTACCGTGCCCTGCGCCTACTGGCGGAAACTGCCCAGGGCGGCGTGGTCAATGCGCTGGCTCGCGAAGGCGGGCTGGAGTCGAGTTTCTGGGCCGGCCCGGAGAAGATTTCCCGACGCATGCTGGGCGGCGAGGTGCCGGTGCAGGGCGGCCCGCGGCAGAACGTCATGCGTCTGCGCCTGGGTTTTGCCGGTGAGGATTTCGGCTATGCCATCGCCCTTGGTCTGCCCGAGCCGAGCAACTCGGCCTTTTCCCTCGACCCGGAGATCAAGCGCGAATGCATCTGGGCCGGCGCCAGCTATCGCCCGGCCTCGCTACTGGTGGATCGCGCCGGGCCGCTGGTGCGCCTGCGTGAAGGCCGCAGCTGGCAGGTACTGGCCCAGCACGTGCCGAACTACGACAGCCTGTTCGACCAGATCGGCAACGATCCGAACTGCCCGGAGGTGTTCCAGCTACGCGAAACCATCCGCCGCTGGCGCTTCTACGATCACTTTCGCAGCGATGCCGAAGCGCCGGCACGCCAGCCGCAGCTGGGCACACGCACGCCGGTGCTGCACCACGACGGCCGCGACCTGGCCGCAGCACTGCAGACCATTCGCGAGATCGGCGACCGCGACGCCCTGAATGCTGCCATCGACGACGCCTTTCCCGGCAGCCGCCTGCATATCGATTTCCAGGCCGGCGGGCGCTTCGCCGTCGAACTGCGTCAGGAAGGTCTGCTGCGCCCCCTGAGCGCTGCCGAGCTGTCCGACGGCACCCTGCGCTACCTGCTGCTGGTAGCCGCCCTGCTCACGCCGCGGCCACCGTCACTGATGGTGCTCAACGAACCGGAAACCAGCCTGCATCCTGACCTGCTGCCGGCACTCGGACACCTGATCATCGCCGCCTCGAAGCAGACCCAGGTATGGGTCGTCTCCCACGCCAGCCGGTTGATCGCCACTCTCAAGGAAAGCCCCGACTGCAACACCCTGGAACTGGACAAACAGCTCGGTCAGACCTGCATACGCGGCCAGGGCATGCTCGACGAGCCGCCCTGGCATTGGCCGGATTGAGTCACCGATAGTGGGAGGCGCTTTAGCGGCGAGCTTTAAAAGTCACGCCTACGGACCTCTTTCCCCAGTACCGCGTAGCCCGGATGAAATCCGGGGGCGTTTATCATGCTGTCGCGGCTGAAGCGGAATGCCGCCCAGCCGCTCCTACAACCGCGACCGGACTCAAAGCCCGTCGAGATAGCGCTCGACATCCAGCGCCGCCATGCAGCCTGCCCCCGCCGAGGTAATCGCCTGGCGATAGACGGAGTCGGCCACATCGCCGGCGGCGAACACGCCGGGGATGTTGGTGGCAGTAGCGTTACCCTCGCGCCCGCCATTGACCACCAGATAACCGTCCTTCAGCGCCAGCTGGCCTTCGAACAGGCTGGTATTGGGCGTATGGCCGATAGCGACGAACAGGCCATCCACTTTCAGCTCACGATAGGCGCCACCATATTGCTTCAGACGCACACCCGTCACGCCGCTGGCATCGCCCAGCACTTCATCGACCTCGGCATTGAGCTGCAGCTCGATCCGCCCCTCGGCCACCCGCTCCTGCAGCTTATTCTGCAGGATCTTCTCGGCACGAAAGGAGTTGCGCCGATGCACCAGAGTCACCTTGCGCGCGATATTGGCCAGGTACAGCGCCTCCTCGACGGCAGTATTGCCGCCACCGACCACCGCCACCTCGCGGCCGCGATAAAAGAAGCCATCGCAGGTCGCGCAAGCGGATACGCCACGGCCCATGAATGCCTCTTCGCTGGGCAGGCCCAGATAACGTGCACTGGCGCCGGTGGCGATGATCAGCGCGTCGCAGTGATAGGTGGCGCCGTCACCCACCAGGGTGAAGGGCTTGCCGGCCAGGTCTACGGCATTGATGTGATCGAAGACGATCTCCGTCTCGAAACGCTCGGCGTGTTCCTGCATGCGCTGCATCAGCACCGGGCCAGTAAGGCCATGCGGGTCGCCCGGCCAGTTGTCCACCTCGGTGGTGGTGGTCAGCTGACCACCGGCCTGGATACCGGTTATCAGCAGCGGCTTCAGGTTGGCCCTCGCGGCATAGACCGCAGCGCTGTAACCAGCCGGGCCGGAACCCAGGATGATGACGCGGGCGTGACGAACGACAGACATGGCTAACTCCTCGCTGGCCGTGGGACGGCAGGCCAGATAAAAAGGGACTCTCGAAGCACTAGGGGAAGGCTTGGAAAGTTGAGAGCCCCGCAAAAAGCGCACCTCTAAAAACTACCCGCGTTGTCATCGCTGCGTTAAAAACAGGCTCGTGCGCGAGTCCGATCAAAATGCTCATTTACAGCTCGTAAAGTCGAGCGCGACTCCGATCGTTTTTCGCCTGTATTTGCCTTGCGCTGACTGCCTCGCCTACGTTTTAGAGGCGCCCTAAAAAGGAAACTGGGCGCAAGGCTATCGGGGCCGCTGGCGAAGCGGAAATATCCATTGCCAATTCGGCGCATAGAATCCGCCTATTGCTGCCGAGACGAAGCGTACCCGGTGGCTGAACTTTCGCTGCGCCGGCGAAGTCGGTATGGTCGCGCGCATCAACCGCCTCAGGAGATCCGTATGCCCGCCGCCCCCGTTCTGTCCGGCCCGCAGTACCTGCGCGAAGGCCTGAAGCTGGTGCTCAGCCCCGGCCTGCGTCTGTTCGTACTGCTACCGCTGGCGGTCAATCTGATCCTGTTCGTCACCATGATCAGCTTCGCCGTGCAGCAGTTCAGCGGCTGGGTCGATACCTTCATGCCCACCTTGCCGAGCTGGCTGAGTTTTCTGCAATACATCCTCTGGCCACTGTTCGTGCTGCTGGTGCTGCTGATGGTGTTCTTCACCTTCACCCTGGTGGCGAACATCATCGCCGCCCCCTTCAACGGCTTTCTCGCCGAGAAGGTCGAGGTGGTCGCGCGCGGCGAGGATCACTTCCCGCCGTTCAGCTGGGCCGAACTGGCGGCCATGGTGCCGCGCACCATGGGCCGCGAGTTACGCAAGCTGGGTTACTTCCTGCCGCGCGCCATCGGCCTGCTGATCCTCAGCTTCATCCCGGTGGTGAACCTGGTCGCCGCACCGCTGTGGCTGCTGTTCGGCGTGTGGATGATGGCCGTGCAGTACATTGACTACCCGGCCGACAACAACAAGATGAGCTGGCAGGACATGCTCGCCTGGCTGCGCGAGAAGCGCTGGCAGAGCCTGAGTTTCGGCGGCATCACCTACGCCGCCCTGCTGGTACCGGGGCTCAACATCCTGATGATGCCGGCCGCGGTGGCCGGTGCCACGCTGTTCTGGGTGCGCGAGCGGGGCTAGCGACGTCACAAAAGCGCAACGCAGTCGTCACAGTCATTACATCGCACGGGCAGAGACTGCGTACATGAACGCACCGTCTCTGCATGTCGCCCTGATCAGCGAAACCTTCCCCCCGGAAATCAATGGCGTGGCCAATACCCTCGGCCGCCTGGTCGAGGGCTTGCGCGGGCGCGGTCATCGCGTGCAGCTGATACGCCCGCGCCAGGAGGTCGATCAGCAAGCCGCCAGCGAAAGCGACCTGCTGCTCACCCGCGGCTGGCCACTGCCGGGTTACCCCGGCCTGCAGTGGGGACAGTCGTCACTACACAAGCTGCTCAGGCGTTGGAAAAGACAACGCCCCGACGTGCTCTATATCGCCACCGAAGGTCCGCTGGGGCTCTCCGCCCTGCGCGCCGCCAGGCGACTGGCAATTCCGGTGGTCAGCGGTTTTCACACCAACTTCCAGCAGTACACCGGGCACTATGGCTTCGGTCTGCTGACGCGGGCGATGACCAATTACCTGCGCTGGTTCCACAACCGTACGCAGCTGACCCTGGTGCCGAGCATCGGCCAGCAGGTGGAGCTGCAACGCCGTGGCTTCGAACGCCTGGCGCTGCTCGCCCGCGGCGTCGACAGCCAGCTCTTCCACCCGCGCAGGCGCAGCGACGCTCTTCGCGAAAGTTGGGGCCTTGGGGCAGACGATCTCGCGGTTGTTCATGTCGGCCGCCTGGCGGCAGAAAAGAACCTCGGCCTGCTGGTCAAGGCATTCCATGCCTTGCAGCGGGCGCAGCCACAACGGCGTATGCGCCTGATTCTGGTCGGCGACGGGCCGTTACGTAGCAATCTGCAGGCGCAATTACCCGAGGCGCTGTTCTGCGGCCTGCAGCGCGGCGAAGCGCTGGCCGAGCACTATGCGTCAGGTGATCTGTTCCTGTTTCCCAGCCTGTCGGAAACCTTCGGCAACGTGGTGCTGGAGGCTCTGGCATCGAGCCTGGGCGTGGTGGCCTTCGACCAGGCTGCAGCAGCCCAGCATATCCACCATGGCCACAACGGCATGCTCGCGCGCCCGGGAGACGAAACAGGTTTCTGCGAAGCAGCCTGCGAACTGCTGGAGGATGCAGAGGTGTTGCGACGCATCCGCCTCAATGCCCGCCGCCATGCCAGTCACCTGAGCTGGGACGGTATCGTCGCGCAGTTCGAGCAGCATCTGCGCAGCGCCATGCTGCCTCAGGTGAGCGTCGAAGCAGAGCTTGCCGGTAGGGCGGGTGAAACCCGCCATTGATGGTCGGCGGGTTTCACCCGCCCTACGCCAGCCCCCGCTCAAAACAGGCAGGCACAAAAAAGCCCCGATGTGCCGGGGCTGGAAAACGGGGCGTCGGCTCGCGACGCCCGGCAACGACTGATTCAGACCAGCGAAGTCAGCGCATCGCGGCTGAACGGCAGAATGTCCTGCTCGCGGCCTTCACGCACCTTCAGCGCCCAATCCGGGTCGACCAGCAGCGCACGGCCTACGGCGACCAGATCGAACTCCTCCTTGTTCAGGCGCTCGAGCAGGTTCTCGATGCTGGCCGGCGCTGCCACCTTGTCGGTCTTGACCATGAATTGCAGGAACTCGCCATCCAGGCCGACGCTGCCGACGGTGATGGTCGGCTTGCCGGTGAGCTTGCGCGTCCAGCCGGCCAGGTTGAGATCGCTGCCCTCAAACTCCGGCTCCCAGAAGCGGCGGGTGGAGCAATGGAAGATATCCACGCCGGCCTCGGACAGCGGCTTGAGGAAAGCCTCCAGCTGCTCCGGGGTCTGCACCAGACGTGCGGTGTAGTCCTGCTGCTTCCACTGCGAGTAACGCAGGATGATCGGAAAATCCGGGCCAACAGCGGCGCGCGCGGCCTGGATCAGCTCGATGGCGAAACGCGAACGCGCCGCCAGGTCGCCACCGTACTGGTCGGAGCGCTGGTTGCTGCCTTCCCAAAAGAACTGGTCGATCAAATAGCCGTGGGCTCCGTGAATCTCCACGCCATCCATGCCGATGGCCTTGGCATCGCGCGCAGCCTGGGCGAAGGCAGCGATCACCTCATCGATATCGGCCTGGGTCATACCGTGTACGACCACCTGGCCGTCCTTGACCTTCTCCATCGGGCCAAAGCCAGGAACGCTGGCATCCGGCTCGGTGCCCAGCTTGCGCACGTTACCCACGTGCCAGAGCTGCGGGACGATCTTGCCGCCTTCGGCATGCACCGCGTCGACCACCTGCTTCCAGCCAGCCAGGGCGTCTTCGCCGTAGAAACGCGGCACGTTCGGGTAGCCGTTGGAAGCCTTGTGACCGACGGTGGTGCCCTCGGTGACGATCAGGCCCACGCCCGCGGCGGCACGGCGACGGTAATACTCGACGACCTTGGCATTGGGCACGCCACCGGGCGAGAAAGAGCGGGTCATCGGCGCCATGACCACACGGGTCGGCAGCTCCAGGTTACCGAGGCGGAACGGGGCGAACAGGGCTTGAACGGGAGCGCTCATCATCTTTCCTCTGGGGTTGAACGGTTAATCAGGCCTGCAGCAAGCGCTCCAGGCGGGTGACGAAAGCTTCCAGCGGCTGCAGGTTGCGGCCTACCTTGAGGCGGGCGAGCACGCCCTGCCAGGCGTCGCTGATGAAGGTGGCGAGGTTGCCGCAGTCCTCGTCGGCCGGCAGTTCACCGACGGCCTGCGCCTGCTCCAGGCAGGCGCGCAGGATGTCCACCGAGGCCTGCTGGATGGCCGCGACCTCGGCGCCGATGGCCGGGAGCATCTCGCTCATCTCGAAACTCAGGCTGCCGATGAAGCAGTGGTACTGCGGCGTCTCCTGCCTCGCGAAATGCGCCAGCAGGTCGCGGTAATAAGTGAGGATGCGTGCACGCGGGCTCAACGCTGAATCATTCAGCGCCTGGGCATAGCGCGCCAGGCGCGGCCGATAGATGAAGGCCAGCGCCTGCAGGGCGAAGTCTTCCTTGCTGGCGAAGTAGTGATAGAAACTGCCCTTGGGAATCCCGGCTGCCTGGACGATTTCCAGTACGCCGGTGCCGTGATAACCGCGACGCGTCATCACCGCCGAGCCCTTGCTCAGGATCAGGTCGCGCTTGTCGAGTCGAATGCTGTTCATGGCGCCGAGCATATGACCGGTCGTCTCGCTCGGCACAGCACTATTGATATGAGTGATTGAAGATCAGAACCCGTAGGGCGGGTGCAACCCGCCAATAGCCAGTCTGGCGGGTTGCACCCGCCCTACTTCAGGCTCAGGGCTGCAGCCAGATCAGCGAAGCAAAACGCCCGGTACGAGCGCTGCGGCGGTAGGAATAGAAACGCGGGTCGCTGTAGGTGCACAGGCCACCGCCGCTAACGGAGGTCACACCGATGGCGGCCAGACGAATGCGTGCCAGCCGGTAGATATCGGCCGTGAACTTGCCTGCGTTGGCGCTAGGTACGAATGCACTGACAGCCTCGGCATGCTGCCGCACGAAGGCCTCACGCACCTCGGCCCCCACCTCGAACGCAGCCGGCCCGATGGCCGGACCAAGCCAGACCAACAGCTCTTGTGGAGCAACGCCCAACGCCTTGACAGTCGCCTCCAGCACGCCGCCAGCCAACCCGCGCCAACCGGCATGGGCCGCCGCCACGCGGGTACCGGCGCGGTCGCAGAACAACGCTGGCAGACAATCGGCGGTCATCGCCGTGCAGGCGACGCCCGGTGTGCTCGTCCAGTTGCCATCGGCTTCAATGACCACCGTCGGATCGGCCTCGGCCACGACGATGCCGTGCACCTGGCGCAGCCAGGCAGGCTGGCAGCCCAGCGCATCGACCAGATGTTGACGGTTGCTTGCCACCGCAATCGGATCGTCCTCGACATGATCGCCGAGGTTGAAGGTATCGAACGGCGCGGCGCTGACGCCGCCGCTACGGGTGGTCACGCAGGCTC
Organism: Pseudomonadota bacterium; assembly: GCA_023431055.1. Taxonomy (GTDB): domain Bacteria; phylum Pseudomonadota; class Gammaproteobacteria; order Pseudomonadales; family Pseudomonadaceae; genus Aquipseudomonas. Next base: position 32,753 of record JAEYXX010000172.1, on the reverse strand, counting down.
GAACGTTGGCCGGCGCAGGCCAGTCGGGCGTCAGCCAGTCGTGGGCGCTCACCCGACGAAGGCCTCGCGATCCTGGCGCAGCAGGGTCAGCAGCCAGACCAGATCATCCGGCAGCGCTGACTCCCACTTCATACGCTTGCCGGTAGCCGGGTGGTCCAGCTCGAGGAAGCGCGCATGCAGGGCCTGGCGCGGAAACTCCTTGAGACTCTGCACCAGGCTCTGGCTGGCGGCCGGCGGAATACGGAAACGACCGGCGTAGACGGGATCGCCCACCAGCGGATAACCAACGTGGCTCATATGCACGCGAATCTGGTGGGTACGCCCGGTTTCCAGCTTGACCCGCACATGGGTGTGCGAGCGGTAGCGCTCGAGCACGCGGTAGTGACTGATCGCCGGCTTGCCGCCATCGGTCACGGCCATGCGCTGGCGCTGGCTGGAGCTGCGGCCAATGGGCGCATCGATGGTGCCGCCGGCGGTAATCACGCCGATGCAGATGCATTCATAGATGCGGCTGACAGTGCGTTTCTGCAGCTGCTCGACCAGATTGGTCTGCGCCTGCAGGGTCTTGGCCACCACCATCAGGCCGGTGGTGTCCTTGTCCAGGCGATGGACGATGCCGGCACGCGGCACGTTGACGATATCCGGCACGTGGTGCAGCAGCGCATTGAGCAGCGTGCCGTCGGCGTGCCCGGCAGCCGGGTGCACCACCAGACCGGCCGGTTTGTCGATCACCAGCAGGTGTTCGTCTTCATAGACGATATTCAGCTCGATATCCTGCGCCACCCACTCGCCCTGCGCTTCCTGCTCGGCATCCAGTACCAGGGTCGAACCGGCATGCACGGTGTCACGCGGGCGCGCCACGGCACCATCGACAGTCAGTCGACCTTCCTTGATCCAGGTGGAAAGACGCGAACGGGAGTACTCGCCAAACAGCTGCGCAGCCACCTGGTCGAGGCGTTGACCGCCCTGTTCGAAGGGGACAATGGCTTGAAGTTGGATCAGCTGCTTATTTATAGAGGTCATGTTCGACAACGGCGGGAGCCAGGCCTTTGGTTTCGGCGACGGGCTTGTGGTTAAATACGGCGTCTTTGCCCCAGGGGTTTCCGGGGGCGCTCATCATAACAGGACGGCCGCGCGGCCGTCACAGGGACGCAAGCCGCCATGCAAGTGAAACACCTGCTGCTGATCGCCATCCTCGCCCTTACCGCCGCCTGCTCCTCCAAGCAGCCGGAGGTCGATGAAAACCTCAGCGAGGTGGAGCTGTACCAGCAGGCCCAGGCCGACCTGGACAACCGCAGCTACACCCAGGCCATCGCCAAACTGAAGGCGCTGGAGTCGCGCTATCCGTTTGGCCGCTACGCCGAGCAGGCACAGCTGGAACTGATCTACGCCTACTACAAGAACGCCGAACCGGAAGCGGCCAAGTCCTCCGCCGAGCGTTTCATCCGCCTGCATCCGCAGCACGCCAACGTCGACTACGCCTACTACCTCAAGGGCCTGGCCTCGTTCGATCAGGACCGCGGCCTGCTGGCGCGCTTCCTGCCGCTGGACATGACCAAGCGTGACCCGGGCGCCGCGCGCGACTCCTACAACGAGTTCGCCCAGCTCACCAGCCGCTACCCGAACAGCCGCTACGCCCCGGACGCCAAGCAGCGCATGATCTACCTGCGCAACCTGCTGGCCGCCTATGAAGTGCACGTTGGCCACTATTACCTGACCCGCCAGGCCTACGTCGCCGCCGCCAACCGTGGCCGCTACGTGGTGGAAAACTTCCAGGAAACCCCGTCGGTCGGTGACGGCCTAGCGATCATGACCGAGGCCTATCAGCGTCTGTCCATGGACGATCTGGCGGCCACCAGCCTGGAAACCCTGAAACTCAACTACCCCGATCACCCGAGCCTGGAGAACGGCCAGTTCGTCCCGCGCGAAGAAGAAGCCGAAAATCGTTCCTGGCTGGCCAAGGCCACTCTGGGCCTGATCGAAACCGACACGCCGCTGCCGCCGGGCGAAACCCGCGCCAGCCAGGACGTGGTTCGTCAGTACGAGGAAGCCGAGCAGCAGATTCCGCGCGAACTGCAGCAGGACGCCAAGACCGGCGAAACCGCGAAGAAGCGCTCGATCTGGAGTTACCTGACCTTCGGTCTGTTCGACTGATCGATGCGTCAATGAGAAGGGAGGCCACGGCCTCCCTTTTTCATGCCCGGCCGTTACGCAGCCGCTTCCTGCCAGAGGGTGCGCCAGAAGGGCCTGGCACATAGCCCGGAAACAGCTCACAGGCTACCATCGGGATACTGTGCCGATGCCCTCGGCTTGGCTAAACTGCCGGCTTTGAACGAACAAAAGAGCACGATATGGGTCTTTTTCGCCTGCTGTTCTGGATCGCCGTCATCTTCGCCGCGATCTGGATCTGGCGCCGCTTCATCAGCCAACCCAGAAGCACTCGCCCTACCGAAGGTGCCGCCGCGCCGATGGTGCGCTGCGCACACTGCGGCGTGCACGTTCCCAAGCCTCAGGCCCTGAGCCAGGATCAACACTGGTACTGCAGCCAGGCCCATCTCGAACAAGGCCCGCACACCGGTGACCGCTGAACTCAGCCTGCAAGGCGGTACGCAGGGGCGACGCATCCTCAGGCTTTATCACTTCTATCGTCTGAGCATCGGCTTGGCACTGGTCCTGCTGATTTCCAGCAACTTAGACGAACAGTTTCTCGATGTCGTGCATCTCGAACTGTTTCGCACCGGCAGTTGGATCTACCTGATCCTCAACATCTTCATCGCCGTGCTGGCGCACAAGCCCAAGCACCTGATGCAGCTGTTCAGCCTGGCGCTGGTCGATGTGATCTTCCTTTCCGCGCTCTTCTACGCGGCCGGCGGCACACCCAGCGGCATCGGCAACCTGCTGGTGGTGGCGGTGGCCATCGCCAATATCCTCCTGCGCGGCCGCATTGGCCTGCTGATCGCGGCGATCGCGGCGATAGCACTGATCTACATGACCTTCTACCTCAGCCTCAGTCGCCCGGCCGCCGCTGCACAGTACGTGCAGGCCGGTGCGCTCGGCGCGCTGTGTTTTGCCGGCGCGCTGTTCATCCAGGGCATCACTCGACGCCTGCAGGTCAGCGAAAGCCTGGCCGAGCAGCGCGCGGCCGATGTCGCCAATCTGGAAGAGCTCAACGAACAGATCCTGCAGCGTATGCGCACCGGCATCCTGGTGCTCGACACCCAGCACCGCGTCCTGCTGGCTAACCAGGGGGCCACACAACTGCTAGGCCGCGGCGAGCTGACCGGCAAGATCATCGTTCCGTACTGCCCCGAGCTGGTCAAACGCCTGCAACAGTGGCGGCACAACCCGACCCTGCGTCCGGAAAGCCTGCAGGCGCAGGTCGACGGGCCGATGCTGCAGCCCAGCTTCATTTCCCTGCAGCGCGGCGAGCAGCAGCACATTCTGGTGTTTCTCGACGACATTTCGCAGATCGCCCAGCAGGCGCAACAGCTCAAGCTGGCCTCGCTCGGCCGCCTGACTGCCGGCATCGCCCATGAGATTCGCAACCCGCTCGGCGCCATCAGCCACGCCGCGCAATTGCTGCAGGAGTCGGAAGACCTGCAAGGTCCCGATCAACGCCTGGCTCAGATCATTCAGGACCATTCCAAGCGCATGAACCTGGTGATCGAGAACGTCCTGCAGCTGTCGCGGCGACGCAAGGCCGAACCACAACTGCTCGATCTGAAGTACTGGCTGCACCGTTTCGCCAGCGAATTCCGCAGCTCGGCACCGGCTGACCGGCAGATCCACCTGGAAACCCAGGCCGGCAGCCTGCAGACGCGCATGGATCCACACCAGCTGACCCAGGTGCTGACCAACCTGGTCCAGAACGGCCTGCGCTACAGTGCCCAGCAGCACCGACTCGGGCAGGTCTGGCTGCGCCTGTTCCGTGACGAAACCAGCGACCTGCCGGTACTGGAAGTGCTCGACGACGGGCCCGGCGTACCGCCCGAGCAGGAGCAGCACATCTTCGAGCCCTTCTACACCACCGAGAACAAGGGCACCGGCCTCGGCCTGTATATTTCCCGCGAGCTATGCCAGAGCAACCAGGCCCGCCTCGACTATAAACCTCGTGAAGGGGGCGGCAGCTGCTTCCGCATCACCTTCGCCCATCCGCGCAAACTGAGCTGAACATGAACCGTCAGAGAGCCCTGATCGTCGACGACGAACCCGATATCCGCGAACTGCTGGAAATCACCCTCGGACGCATGAAGCTGGACACCCGCAGCGCCCGCAACGTCAAGGAAGCACGTGAGTGGCTGGCGCGCGAGCCTTTCGACCTGTGCCTGACCGACATGCGCCTGCCCGACGGTACCGGCCTGGATCTGGTGCAGTACATCCAGCAGCGCCATCCGCAGGTCCCGGTGGCGATGATCACCGCCTACGGCAGCCTGGATACCGCAATCAACTCCCTCAAGGCCGGGGCCTTCGACTTCCTCACCAAGCCGGTAGACCTCGGCCGGCTGCGCGAACTGGTGGCCACCGCCCTGCGCATTCGCTCGCCAGAAGGCGAGGAAACCCCGGTCGACAGCCGCCTGCTCGGTGACTCGCCACCGATGAAATCCCTGCGCAAGCAGATCCAGAAGCTTTCGCGCAGCCAGGCGCCGGTCTACATCAGCGGCGAATCGGGCAGCGGCAAGGAACTGGTGGCCCGTCTGATCCACGAACAGGGTCCGCGCGTCGAGCAGCCGTTCGTCCCGGTCAACTGCGGCGCCATCCCCTCGGAGCTGATGGAAAGCGAATTCTTCGGTCACAAGAAAGGCAGCTTCACCGGTGCCATCGAAGACAAGCAGGGCCTGTTCCAGGCAGCCAATGGCGGCACCCTGTTCCTCGACGAAGTCGCCGACCTGCCGCTGCCGATGCAGGTCAAACTGCTGCGCGCCATCCAGGAAAAGGCCGTGCGCGCTGTCGGTGGCCAGCAGGAAGTGGTGGTCGATGTACGCATCCTCTGCGCCACCCACAAGGACCTGGCTGCCGAAGTCGCCGCCGGGCGTTTCCGCCAGGACCTCTACTATCGCCTCAACGTCATCGAGCTGCGCGTCCCGCCGCTGCGCGAGCGCCGCGAAGACATCGCCCAACTGGCCGAAGTCATGCTCGCGCGCCTGGCCGATGGCACCGGCCTGACAGCCGCCAAGCTGCACCCCGACGCGCTGGAAAAGCTGAAGAACTACCGCTTCCCGGGCAACGTGCGCGAGCTGGAGAACATGCTCGAACGCGCCTACACCCTCTGCGAGGACGATCAGATAACACCCAGCGATCTGCGCCTGGCCGATGCCAGCGGCCCTGGCAACGAAGGCGGCGAAACCAGCCTGGCGCAGATCGACAACCTCGAGGACTACCTCGAGGATATCGAACGCAAGCTGATCATGCAGGCGCTGGAAGAAACGCGCTGGAACCGCACGGCGGCGGCCCAGCGCCTGGGCCTGACCTTCCGCTCGATGCGCTATCGCCTGAAGAAGCTGGGTATCGATTGAGCCAAGCGCTTAGGGATGCACTGAAAAAGCCGTCATTCCCGCGCAGGCGGGCATCCAGAACCTGCGAATCACCTGGACTCCCGCCTTCGCGGGAGTGACGATGAATGGCTTTTTCAGAACATCCTCAGGCTATTGCACCAACCAAGCGCCCGGCCGGCGCATAAGGCGCCGGATCGATAATCGGCTCACGCCCGAGCATCAGATCAGCCAGCAACTGGCAGGAGGCTGGTGCCAGCACTAGCCCATTGCGGAAGTGCCCGCAGTTCAGCCATAGGCCTGGATACGAGGGCACTTCCCCGATAAAGGGAATGCCTTCTGGCGAGCCGGGCCGCAAGCCGGCCCAATGCCCCACCACTTCGGCATCCTTGAGTGCAGGCAACAATTCCTCGGCCGATGCTTTCAGGCTTTCCAACGCGTTATCGGTCGGCGTCTTGTCGAACCCTGCATACTCCAGCGTGCTGCCAATCAGGATATGGCCATCACGCCGCGGAATCGCATAACGCCCCTTGGCCAACACCATGCTTGGCAGAAAATCCTCGGCGCACTTGTAGAGAATCATCTGCCCTTTCACTGGCTCGACCGGCAACTGCAGACCCAGCGTCCCGAGCAACTCGCCACTCCAGGCGCCAGCCGCCAATACCACACGCTCAGCCCGAATCTCGCCAGCAGCCGTGGTCACACCGCAGATCCGCTCGCCCTCCCGAATAAAGCCGGTAACCGGACAATGCTCACGCAGCTCGACGTTGGGCATGGCCGTCAATGCCGCCCGCAGCGCTTTGACCAACCTTGGGTTACGCACATTGGCCACGCCCGGCAGATGAATGGCACGCTTAAAACCCTCCCCCAATACAGGCACCCGCTGATAAGCCTCGGCGATATCCACAGAAAACAGCGGACGCCCTTCGCGCTGGGCCCAAGCCAAAGCTTCTGCCTCGTCAGCCAGATCCAACCAGTAGAGCCCAGTGACATACACCTCGGGGTCGACACCTGTCTCATCCAGCAGACGCTGACCAAAGCCTGGGTAGAAGCCTTGAGACCAATGCGCCAACGCCGTCACCGCCGCGCTGTAGCGCCAGGGATAGAGCGGCGAAACGATACCGCCGCCGGCCCAGGAGGATTCGCGGCCGACCTGCCCTGCCGACTCGACAAGGACCACGTTCGAACCCGCACACGCCAATTGATAACCACTCAGCAACCCAATGGCACCACCACCGACCACTACAACGTCTACCCCCACCGCTCACCTCACTCCTCGAATACTTGACAGCTCACGACCTTGTTCTAAACACAATGTAGCGGTCAGGAAGGCCGCATCATACGTGCAAAAGGAATCGCACCATGGATCGGAATCAACAAAAGGCCTTGAGCCTCGTCGAACTTTTAATTGCCTTGCTTGTACTAGGCATCCTGTCTACTTTCGCAGTCCCCACCTTCGGAAAGCTCCTGCAAGACAACCGGGACGAAGCCTTACGTAATCTGCTCCGAAACCAACTCCAGCAAACCCGGGTACAAGCCATCATGACCAATCATCAACATTGGCTATGCGGCTCCAGTGATGGAATCACCTGTAATGGCGACTGGGCAAGTCACTGGCTGATCGTCAGCGCCAGTACCTCTCAAATCCTCCAACTGCACCAACTTCCCAAAGGCAACGGCCTGTGCTGGCGGGGGTTCGGCAGAAACATCAAGTTCCAGCCAAACGGCACCACTCCCGTGAGCAATGGCCGTTTCAGGCTATGTCGAGATGGAAAAACAATCTGGTCGCTGACAATCAATCGCCAGGGACGAGTACGAGATTCCAGCGCCGAAATGCACCCGGGCTGTTGCCCGACCAACCATACCGGTACTTGAACCACTCATCCCCCTTCCCGCAGACAAGCGCAAGCCGGCTAGGCAGTATTCCGCTGTCCAACTGTATCCAGAGCCAACTGCCATGCCCTATGCCAAGGACTGCAAGCTTCTTGTCGCCCACTCTCCTCTAAACGGGCGAGTGAGCGGCTTCACTCTGATCGAGCTGATGGTCACGCTCGCCGTATTGGCCATCTTCATATCCATCGCTGTACCGTCGTTCGGCCGCCTGATCGAAAACAATCGGGTTACAGCCACAGCCAATGAATTTCATGCACTGCTGATCTCCGCCCGCAGCGACGCTGTGACCAAGCGCACCAGCATCACCGTAACCCAAGGCAGCAACTCCTGGAGTAGCGGCGACCGCAGTGTGGAAATCCCCGCCAGCGTGACCATCACACCCAGCGCAACCAGCATCGTCTTCAATCCGAACGGCACAGCCACGGCATCCAGCACTTCATTCAGCAATAGCGACGACAGCCTCTCCTTCACTATTTCGACGCAGGCCGTCGGGTTCATCAGGAAAACTCAGGACTGAAAATGAACAGTGCTCACAACAATCGCGGCTTCAGCATGATTGAAGTGCTCGTCACTATCGTGCTCATCTGCATCGGCGTACTGGGCTTAGTTGCACTACAAGGCCGTACCATCGCCTACACGCAAGACTCTGTGCTGCGCAACGCTGCAGCCATGCTAGCCGATGACTTGCAGGAAATGCTCCGGGCAGACCTCGACAAAGTTATCGCTAATGGTCTGCCGCGTAGCTCGTCCGAGTACTACAAGGCCCCGGATGACAGCTTTCCCGACCCAGCGAGCGATTGTTCCTCTCTTGGCAGTGCCAGCGCTGCCGAACGTCTTGGATGCTGGGCAGAGAAGGTCAAGGCCAACCTGCCGGGCGCGGAAGCGCTGATGGACAGCGCCTTCCACATCTGCCGCAGCCAGGACGGCGGATGCGCCGCGGCAGGCTCCACCATCGAGATTCAGCTCGCCTGGGCGGTCAAGAGTGGGGAATGCCTGGACGATAGCGAAAACGAATACTGCACCTACACCGTGCGCGCGGAGTTCTGAACATGTTCCCGACACTGCCCCTACGCCAGCGTGGCCTGTCCCTGGTCGAGCTGATGGTCGCCATGGCCATCAGCAGCTTTCTGATTCTGGGCGTTACCCAGATCTACCTCGACAACAAGCGCAACTACCTCTACCAGCAAGGCCAGGGCGAGAACATGGAAAATGGCCGCTTCGCCCTGATGATGATCGGCGAGCGCCTGGCCAAGGCCGGCTACCGCCGCAATCCTGCTCTACCCATGGATATGGCGTTCCCTGCTGCTAATCCGAGCGGTTGCGACTTCGCTGCCGGGCAGGCCGTTGTCCGCATGAATGCCACTACCCTGTGCCTGCGCTACCAACCCAGGGATGAGAACGAGACCAACTGCCTGGGTAACGCCTTTCCCGGCAGTAGCGATCTGGACAAGCCTTATGACAACGACAACCCAACTGACTTCAACACCAGTGAGATCATGGTCGAAAGACTCACCCTCGAAGGTGGCTCGCTCAAGTGCGAAGGCGAGGAGCTGGTCAGCAACATCGCAGGTCTGTACTTCGACTACGGCGTCAACACCGACCCCTATGTGCTGAAGGTCGCCTCCTACACGGCGACCCCTGGCAGCAACGACATCGTCCGCGCCCTGCGTTACTCCGCTCTGCTGGTCGCCACCTCGAACAACCTGACCCAGGGCGTCGAGAGCAAGGTCTGTAGCAATTCGGACAACGACGACGACATCGGCGACTGGGAAAAACTCACGGGCCAGTCACTCACTTGTGAGTCCGGCAGGCTGTATCAAATGGTAAGCGGCAGCTCGACCCTGAGGAACCTGATGCCATGACTGTTCTCGCCCCCCCCCAGCGCCAGCGTGGCGCCGTACTGGTAATCGCCCTGGTCATGCTGCTGATAATCACCCTGCTGGGTATCGGCAGCATGAACGAGGTCGTACTGGAAAGCCGCATCACCGGCAACCTGATCGAACAAAAGCGGCTGCGCAGTGCCGCCGAGTCGGCGCAGCGCGAAGGCGAGCGGCGCATCGCCGCTGCGACAGCTATCGAAGACTGCGACGTGGACGACACCGTCCTGTGCTACTACGGCGATGCCGATGACTACGACTACGACTTCTCGGTGGCAGAGGATTACCGCGGCTTCGATGGCGCTAGCGAACTGGAACGCGATGCCCGCTGGTACGTCCGCTTCATTGGCGGCCCCTACGGCCCAAGCGGTGGCGGTACCAATGACGCTGGTAGCGCTGGCGGCGCCCTGGCCGGTATAGAAACGGCGGAATCGGGGAGCAGCTTCTTTTACGAAGTCAATGCTCAGGCATACAAGGCTGGCGATGCACAAGACACCTGCACCGCCGCCACCCTCTGCCTGACTTCGACCACCTTGCTTATCAAGAAATGAGCCGCCAGGAGACCTTTATGATCCCGCGCATTGTTCCCTTCGCCCTTGGTTCTCTGTTCAGTATGGCCTTTGGCTTACCCGTAGCCTGGGCCGACAGCGGCTCCCTCGTGCAGACGCCGCTGTTCGTCACTGAATCCGTGCCACCACTGAACATGCTGGTCATGGGCCGAGACCATAAACTTTATTACGAAGCCTACAACGATGCCTCCGACCTGGATGGTGATGGAGTCATTGACGTCGGCTATAAACCATCCATCGATTACTACGGTTACTTCGACTCGAACCGCTGCTACTCCTATAGCACCACAGATAACCGCTTCAACCCCGAAGGCCCAGCCACCGACAAGAAATGCTCCGGCCAGTGGAGTGGCGACTACCTCAACTACCTCACGACATCGCGCATTGACGCCATGCGTAAGGTGCTTTATGGCGGTTATCGCTCCACCGACACAGCCACGGACACCATTCTGGAGCGCTCGCATATTCCTCAGGATGCCCACAGTTGGGGCAAGGAATACCTCTCAGAAGCCCATGATGGCTACAGGATCAGCGATTACACCCCGCTGTCTCAACCAACGTCAGGCAAACGTCACCTGTTTGCCAATACAACGTTGACTAACAGCACTCACCCTCTCCTACGCTACATAAGGAACAGCGACTTTCGCATCTGGGAATGGGTATCCATCGAACGCCCCGTTGCTGGCAGCAAATGCTTGCATGGGAGTACCGGTCCATCATGCGGCACCATCACCGATCGGCGCGTAAGGGTGGCTGTCTGCGTCGCCGGCAAGCTCGAAGACAACTGCCAAACCTATCCGAACGGCAACAGCAAACCCACCGGTATCCTCCACGACTTCGGCGAAGCCGATCGGATGTACTTCGGCCTGCTTACAGGCTCCTATGCCAAGAACACCGCCGGCGGCACCTTGCGCAGCAACATGGCCAGCTTCTCCGAGGAAATAAACCCGAACGACGGCCGCTTTATCAACGATAGCGGCTATATCAAAGACGACGGCATAGTGGCCACTATCAACCGCCTCAGAACCATCGAGTTTAATGGGAGCCAATATAGCTGCGGTTGGATTACTACCCGCCCCATCAACGATGGCGAATGCTCGATGTGGGGCAACCCCGTCGGCGAAATGATGTATGAAGCCATGCGTTACTTTGCCGGGGCCAGCGGCCCACACAGTACCTATGATATTGGCGCCAGTGCCAAAGACAGCACAACGCTTTCCTTGCCTCAGCCCAACTGGGTCTCCCCATACAAAAGCCAGGCTCAAGGCGGTGGGGGCTACCCTGCCTGCGCCATTCCAGTCATGACCGTGGTCAGCGACATCAACCCCTCCTACGACTTCAAGCTGCCCGGCAGCGAATGGAGCGACCTGAGTGCCTCGGGCACGCCCTCCATCAGCGGCCTCAACGTCTCTACCGAGGTTGATGCCATTTGGAACAGCGAGGGAGGCGGTAGCCGCAATATCTTTATTGGCGAGTCCGATGGCGTAGCCGATAGCGCGCCAACGGCCAAAACCGTCTCCAATCTCTCTACCGTTCGCGGCCTGGCGCCCGAAGAGCCCAGCAAACTGGGCACCTACTATTCCGCCGGGGTGGCACGCTTCGGTGCCAACAACAAAATCGGCGGCGACAAGGAAATGATGACCTATACGGTCGCCCTGGCATCGCCCCTGCCGAAGATCGAGTTCCCGGTGGGCAACAACACGGTGACCGTGGTGCCGTTCGCCAAATCGGTGGGCGGTAGTGGCATCAGCGCCACCGGCAACTTCCAGCCGACCAACCAGATCGTCGACTACTACGTCGCACAGATCGCCAATACCGACCCCCAAGGCAGTGACGCCGACCCGACTATCAATGGCGGACGCCCCTATGCCGAGTTCCGCATCAACTACGAAGACGTGGAACAGGGTGCCGACCACGATATGGACGCCATTGCCCTCTATACTCTGGCCGTCAATGCCTCAGGGAAACTCGATATAACGCTGAAATCGGAATACGCCGCCGGCGGTATTGACCAGTACATGGGCTATGCGATTTCCGGCACAAGCAATGACGGCGTATATCTGGAAATCTGCGACTTGTCGGACGGCCAAACCAACAATGGCGTTTTCAACGATAAATCCCGCTGTGCTGCGCAAGTCCGCTACAGGCTCAATACACCGCCGGGGCAGGATCCGGGCTGGTGCACCACAGCGGCCGGCCTGGTCAGCACTGAATGCGTAGGGTTGCCGTACAATGCCAGCCGCACTTTCACCCCCTCCAACACCCCGGGCGCCACCCTGCTCAACAATCCTCTGTGGTACGCCGCCAAACACGGCATGCCCGATCGTGCTCCTGCCAGCGTAACAGGTGACCCCAACAACTATTTCCTGGTGACCAACGCGCTGACCCTGAAGGATCAGTTGACCAGTGCCTTCAACGACATCATGCAGCGTAACAGTAGTGTCACCTCCCCCACGATCAGCACGGAAGGTACGGATGATGGCGCATTTGCCTATACCACCAGCTTCGATGTAGAAGGCTGGAGTGGTACGCTGCGCAAGGTCAACATCCAGACGCCGGGCGAGGATGAAGACAACGAGTGGACGACAGACAAAACACTGAGCGGCGGCGGTATCCGGAACATCAAGATCGCCCGCGATGGCACGCTGAGCAACTTCACCTGGGCTAACCTGACCGAACAGGAGCAGGAACTGTTCAACACCGCGCCGAACGGTGTGCAGGACAACCTCGGCTCCACCCGCCTCACGGCCATTCGCAGTCGCAAGCTCGGCGACATCGTTAATTCCTCCCCGCTGCTGGTCGCTGGTGCCAACTACGCTATCAGCCGAGCCAATGCTCTGGAAGGCAGTAGCAGCTATGCCACCTACAGAACCGACCAGGCAAATCACCCCACGATCTATGTCGGCGCCAACGACGGCATGCTGCATGCCTTCGATGCAACAACTGGAGCTGAACGCTTCGCCTTCATTCCCAGTGCAGTGATCAAGAACCTGCCGACACTAACGGCCGAGGACTATGGCCAGGAAGGTGGAACCCCACACAAGTACTTCGTCGATGGCTCTCCGGTAGCGCGTGACGTGTACTTTGATGGCAATTGGCACAAGGTGCTGCTCGGCAGCCTCGGCGCCGGTGGCCGCGCCGTGTTCGCCCTGGATGTCACCGACCCGGACAGCCCCGAACTGCTCTGGGAGTTCAGCAACGAAGACGACGAGGACATGGGCTACAGCGTACCCACGCCGGGCATCTTCCGCCTGCACACAGGGCAGTGGGCCGCACTGGTTCCCAACGGTTACGATAGTGGCAGCAATTCTGCCGTACTGTTCGTGATCGACATCAAGACCGGCACAGTCATCCAGAAGCTGACTGCTACACCAACCCTGACAGAGAGTGAAGAAGTAGATAGCCTGCGCAACGGGTTGTCTCGCCTCATGGGCTTCGATATCAACAATGACGGCATCGTCGATTACGCCTATGCCGGCGACCTACTCGGCAACCTCTGGCGCTTCGATCTGATCGATACTGATGCAACCAACCCATTCACCGCTCCTGCGACTGCGGGACACCTCAAAGTCTCCTTCGGCGGCGCGCCGCTCTACGTGGCCCGCAACGACGCAGGTGACCGCCAACCTATCACTGCAGCGCCGCTACTGACCAGGCACCCGACCGGTCTGGGCTACATCGTCACCTTCGGCACCGGGCGTTACCTGACCACCACCGACAAGAACAATGCCGACAGCCAAAGTCTGTATGGCGTATGGGATCGCAATACGGCGGGACAGGCCATCAACACTTCGCCGACGGCGAACAAAAGCCGCAGCGACCTGCAAGATCAGACGTTCACCACAGGCAGCTTCGATGGCCGGCCGACCTACAGCCTCAGCCAGAATGCCGTGAGCTGGTATGACAACGACGGTGATGTCAAAGATTGGGGGTGGTATTTCGACTTCCCTGTAGATGGCGAGCGCCTGATCTACAACATGCGCCAGTTGGGCAATACCCAGTTGCTGACAACCATCACGCCAAGCGATGATCCATGCGAGTCGGGGATCAGTGGCACCGCCTACGGGATCAATGCGGCCACGGGGGGGGCAACCCCTTACGCGACCTTCGACCTGGATGGAGACGGTGAATATGATCCCAATATCTCCGGCTTCACCTTCGACGGCGGCGACTTCAGCATCTCCCGTGGCAGCATCTACGTGAACGACGGCGGCGACAGCGGCGTCGAGAGTTACGCCGTAAATGCCGGCCTGACGGAAGGCCGTCAAACCTGGCGGCAACTACCAACAGAGGAATGATCCAGTGCTCTACAGCCACGACCATCGCCAGAGCGGTTTTACCCTGATCGAAGTGATGATCACCGTGGTGATCATCGGCATACTGGCCTCGATTGCCTATCCAAGCTATCAGGAGTTCGTCAAACGCGGTAACCGCACCGAAGGCCAGGCGTTCCTCAGCGAGGTCGCCGCCCGTCAGGAGCGTTACTATGCGCAGAACCACGCATACATCACAGACATAGGCAAGCTCAATCTGAAGAATGGCGATAAATCGGAGACAGGAAAATATGAGCTATCTATCGCGGCAAACGCCGGCGATGGCGGCTACACCCTCACCGCGACCCAGCAGTTCGGCGACACTGCCTGCGGCAACCTGACCCTGACCGCAACAGGCGTCAAAGGTGTAAGCGGTAGTAAGAGCGCGGCAGACTGCTGGAAATAAACCCGCCCCCACACCAACTAATAAAAAGCCCGATCCATAGATCGGGCTTTTCATTTACAGCGCCTTGACCCGCAACTCCTTCGGCATGGAGAAAGTGATGTTCTCCGGCCGCCCATCCAGCTCGGTCTCCCCTGCCGCCCCCCAGGCGCGCAACTGCTCTACCACCCCACGCACCAGAACTTCCGGCGCGGAAGCACCCGCAGTGATGCCGACGCCATTCACACCTTCGAACCACTCACGCTTGAGATCTTCAGCGCCGTCGATCAGGTAGGCCGGGGTGCCCATGCGTTCGGCCAGCTCGCGCAGGCGGTTGGAGTTGGAGCTGTTGGGGCTGCCGACGACCAGCAGCACGTCGCACTCGCTGGCCAGTTGTTTGACCGCATCCTGGCGGTTCTGCGTGGCGTAGCAGATATCGTCCTTGCGCGGGCCACCGATGGCCGGGAACTTGGCGCGCAGGGCGTCGATCACCTTGCTGGTGTCGTCCATGGACAGGGTGGTCTGGGTGACGAACGCCAGATTTTCGGGGTTGCGTACCTGCAAATCGGCGACGTCCGCCTCGTCTTCCACCAGGTAGATGGCGCCGCCGTTGCTGGCGTCGTACTGGCCCATGGTGCCTTCGACTTCCGGGTGACCTTCGTGGCCGATCAGGATGCACTCGCGGCCCTCACGGCTGTAGCGCACCACTTCCATATGCACCTTGGTCACCAGCGGGCAGGTGGCGTCGAATACCTTGAGGCCACGCCTGGCCGCCTCGTCGCGCACGGCCTTGGAGACGCCGTGAGCACTGAAGATGACGATGACGTCATCCGGCACCTGATCCAGCTCTTCGACGAATACCGCGCCGCGGGCGCGCAGGTCCTCGACCACGAACTTGTTGTGCACCACTTCATGGCGCACGTAGATCGGCGGGCCGAACACTTCCAAGGCGCGGTTGACAATTTCGATGGCGCGATCGACGCCGGCGCAGAAGCCTCGGGGATTGGCGAGTTTGATAAGCATGTTGATTGTCTCGATTTACACCGCGCATTGAATGCAGAGTGATTCAAAGGCTCAAGGATATTCTTGGCGAGAATGAAGGACACTGACCACTTCTATGCACTCGGCCGCCACCCTGTAGACCAAGACATAGTTGGGATGGGCGACCAGCTCGCGAGTGCCGGGAACCCGACCGGAACGATACAGATAGGGGTGTTCAGCCAACGGCAAGACGGCAGATTCAAGGTAATTCTTAAGCTGCCTGGCAGCCTGTGGGGCTTCATCAGCGATATAACGGATGATTTCCGCCAAGTCGGCTCTGGCGCTATCGCGCCAGATGATTGGCAACATCAGCCACGGCCTCGCTGCCGAGCTTCAGCCTGAACAATGATGGCTTCCATTTCTGCCATCACTTGGTCATGCGGAACACCAGGACGCGAGTCATCCAAAGACTCCTTTACCTTGCGGCGAAACCAGCGATCATGACTATCCGCCTGCTCCTGCGTCTCGAACTCCGACACGATGGGGGAAAGTTGCACACTCATAAGGGCGGCCTCCGTGTTAGAGGTTCAGTCTACACCGCATCCAGCGCCTTGACCTCGATGATTTCCACATCGAATTGCAGCGTCTTGCCGGCCAACGGATGGTTGAAGTCGATGGTGACCTGCTTGTCGTCGAACGCCTTGACCACGCCCGGCAGCTCGGCATTGGCGGCGTCGTTGAAGATCACCAGCAGGCCTTCGGAAAGCTCCATGCCGTCGAACTGGCTGCGCGGCATGATCTGCACGTTCTGTGGGTTGGGCTGGCCGAAACCCTGCTCCGGCTGCACTTGCACGCTGCGCTTGTCGCCGGCCTTGAAGCCGTAAAGCGCCTGTTCGAAACCGGGCAGCAGGTTGCCGTCGCCGACCCTGAAGGTCGCGGGTTGCTTGTCGAACGTGCTGTCGACCACATCGCCGTTTTCCAGCTTGAGGGCGAAATGCAGGGTCACTTCCCTGTCCGGACCGATGCGTACGTCTGTCATTGCGCAGCCTCCTTCACGGACTTGTCGCTCTTGAACATATCCAGCGCCAGTAGGATGGCGCCAATGGTGATAAAGGTGTCGGCCAGGTTGAAGGCCGGGAAGAACCAGCGGCTCTGCCAGTGCACCAGAATGAAGTCGACCACATGACCAAGCACCACACGGTCATACAGGTTGCCCAGCGCGCCACCCAGGACCATGGCCAGCGCCACGGCCAGCAGAGTCTCGTGACGCTTGAGGCGCTTGAGCCAGATAACCAGCACGACGCTGACGACGATGGCGATGGCCGCGAAGAACCAGCGCTGCCAGCCGGCCGCATCGGCCAGGAAGCTGAAAGCGGCGCCAGTGTTGTAGGCCAGGGTCCAGTCGAAGTAGCCCGGAATCACTTCGATACGCTGATACATGCTCAGCGTGCCCTCGAAGATGTCCTTGGTCACCCGGTCGGCGACCAGGATCAGCACGCTCAGCAGCAGCCAGGGCAGATGCCCGAAACGCGAGGACTCAGGCATGCTTGCGCACCTCTCCCTCGCCTTCGATGTTGCTCACGCAACGGCCGCACAGCTCCGGATGTTCGGCATGGCTGCCGACGTCGGCGCGGAAGTGCCAGCAACGGCCGCACTTGGCGTGGGCAGATTTGAGGATCTTCAGCTTCAGGCCTTCGACTTCGGTCACCACCGCATCGGCCGGCGCATCGGCCAGCGGCGCGGTCTGCGCCGCCGAGGTGATCAGGGCGAAACGCAGCTCGTCGCCGAGCCTGGCCAGGTCGGCCTGCTTGGCGTCATCGCAGAACAGGGTGACCTCGGCCTGCAGGCTGGCACCGATGGCCTTGGCTGTGCGCAGGTTCTCCAGCTCCTTGTTCACGGCCGCCTTGACCGCCATGACGCGATCCCAGTAGGCGCGATCCAGCTCGAAGCCTTCCGGCAGGCGCTGCAGACCGGCGTACCAAGTGTTGAGCATCACCGACTCGTTGCGCTCGCCCGGCAGGAACTGCCAGATTTCCTCGGCGGTAAAGGCCAGGATCGGCGCGATCCAGCGCACCAGCGCCTCGCTGATGTGGAACAGCGCGCTCTGGCAGGAGCGACGCGCCACGCTATCAGCAGCGGTGGTGTACTGACGGTCCTTGATGATGTCCAGGTAGAAGCCGCCCAGCTCCTGCACGCAGAAGTTGTGCACCTTGGAGTAGACGTTCCAGAAGCGGTAGTCGGCGTACGCCTCGATGATCTCTTCCTGCAGGCGCAGGGCCGCGTCGACGGCCCAGCGGTCGAGGTCGAGCATCTGCTCGGGCTGCAGCAGATCCTTGGCCGGATCGAAGCCGTTGAGGTTGGCCAGCATGAAGCGCGCGGTGTTGCGGATGCGGCGGTAGGCGTCGGCGCTACGCTGCAGGATCACCTTGGACACGGCCATCTCGCCGGAATAGTCGGTGGAGGCGACCCACAGACGCATGATGTCGGCGCCCAGGCTGTCGTTGACCTCCTGCGGCGCAACCACGTTACCCAGCGACTTGGACATCTTGCGGCCGTTTTCGTCGACCACGAAGCCATGGGTCAGCAGTGCCTTGTACGGCGCGTGACCGTCGATGGCGCTGCCGGTCAGCAGGGACGAGTGGAACCAGCCGCGATGCTGGTCCGAACCTTCCAGGTACAGGTCAGCGCGCGGGCCAGTGGTGTGGCCGAGGCCGTGCGAGCCACGCAGTACGTGCCAGTGGGTGGTACCGGAGTCGAACCAGACATCGAGGGTGTCGTTGATCTTATCGTAATCAGCAGCTTCGTCACCGAGCAACTCGGCAGCGTCAAGCTTGAACCAGGCTTCGATGCCCTCCTGCTCGACGCGCTTGGCCACCTCTTCCATCAGCTCGACGGTGCGCGGGTGCAGCTCGCCGGTGGCCTTGTGCAGGAAGAACGGGATCGGCACGCCCCAGTTGCGCTGACGCGAGATGCACCAGTCGGGACGGCCGGCGATCATGCTGTGCAGGCGCGCCTGGCCCCAGGCCGGGACGAACTGGGTTTGCTCGATGGCGGCCAGCGCACGCTCACGCAGAGACTCGCCCTCTTTGGGCTGAGTGTCCATGCCGACGAACCATTGTGCGGTGGCGCGGTAGATCAGCGGCGTCTTGTGGCGCCAGCAGTGCATGTAGCTGTGCTGGATCGGCTGGTGCTTGAGCAGCGCGCCGACTTCGGCCAGCTTCTCGACGATGGCCGGGTTGGCCTTCCAGATGAACTGGCCACCGAAGAACGGCAGGTCCGGGGTGTAGACGCCATTGCTCTGCACCGGACTGAGAATGTCGTCGTTGCTCATGCCGTAGGCTTTGCAGGTGCGGAAGTCATCCTCACCGTAAGCCGGCGCCGAGTGGACGATGCCGGTACCGGCGCCCAGCTCGACGTATTCGGCCAGGTACACCGGCGAGAAGCGCTCGTAGAACGGATGGCGGAAGCGGATCAGATCCAGCGCAGCTCCCTGCGCGGTGGCGATCACCCGACCTTGCAGGCCGTAGCGCTGCAGGCAGGATTCGACCAGTTCTTCAGCCAGCAGCAGCAGGCGCTCGCCGGTGTCGACGAGGGCGTAGGTAAATTCCGGGTGGACGTTGAGTGCCTGGTTGGCCGGGATGGTCCAGGGCGTGGTGGTCCAGATGACGATGGCAGTCGGCTTGCCCAACTCGCTGAGGCCGAAGGCGGCGGCCAGCTTGTCTGCGTCCTCAATGGGGAAGGCGACGTCGATGGCATCGGACTTCTTGTCCTGATACTCCACCTCGGCTTCAGCCAAGGCCGAGCCGCAGTCGAAGCACCAGTTCACCGGTTTCAAGCCCTTGAACACGAAGCCCTGCTTGACCATCTCGGCCAGGGCGCGGATCTCGCCGGCCTCGTTGGCAAAGTCCATGGTCTTGTACGGGTTGTCCCAGTCGCCCAGCACACCGAGGCGGATGAAGTCGGCCTTCTGCCCTTCGATCTGCTCGCCGGCATAAGTGCGGCAGCGCTCGCGGGTCAGGTCCGCCGGCTGGTTCTTGCCGAAGGTGGTTTCGACCTTGTGCTCGATCGGCAGGCCGTGGCAGTCCCAACCCGGCACGTAGGGCGCGTCGAAGCCGGCCAGGGTCTTGGAGCGGGTGATGATGTCCTTGAGGATCTTGTTCACCGCATGACCGATGTGGATGCTGCCGTTGGCATAGGGCGGGCCGTCGTGCAGGACGAACTTCGGCCGATTTTCGCCAATCTTGCGCAGCTTGCTATACAGGCCAATCTCGTTCCAACGCTGCAGGGTCTGCGGCTCGCGTTGCGGCAGGCCGGCCTTCATCGGGAACTGGGTATCGGGCAGGTTCAGCGTGGCTTTGTAGTCGGTCATTTCGGGCTCTTCATCAGCGGGTGGCTCTGCCAATATTCACAGGCAGCGGCGATATCGGCGGCAATAGCCGCCTTCAAGGCCTCCAGCGAGGCGAAACGCTGCTCATCACGCAGCTTGTGGTGGAAAGCCACCGAGAGGCGCCGGCCATACAGATCGCCGGCAAAATCCAGAAGGTGCACTTCCAGATGGGCGCGGCCGTCACCGGCAACGCTGGGGCGCACGCCGATATTGGCGACGCCCGGTTGAATCACGCCATCGATTTCGCAGCTCACCAGATACACGCCGGTCAGCGGCACCTTGCGCCGCTTGAGCTGGATATTGGCCGTCGGCGCATCGAGCTGGCGGCCGAGCTTCTGCCCGTGCAACACCCGCCCGGCGATGCGAAACGGCCGGCCGAGCAAGGCTTCAGCCAGTTCGAAATCGCCATCGGCCAGCGCCTGGCGCACGCGTGTGCTGCTGACCCGGCCACCGAGCACTTCGACGGTGGTCGAGGCATCGACGCTGAAGCCGTAACGCTGGCCGGCGGCCTGGAGAAATTCGAAATCCCCGGCACGGTCGCAGCCGAAGCGGAAATCGTCGCCGATCTCCAGATCCTTCACGCCCAGGCCTTCGACCAGCACACGCTGGACGAACTCGGCGGCCGACAACTCGCGCAGGCGGCGGTTGAAGGCCAGGCACAGCACCAGGTCGACGCCTTCGCCGGCCAGCAGGGCAAGCTTGTCACGCAGGCGAGTCAGACGCGCTGGCGCGGTGTCCGGGCCGAAGAACTCACGCGGCTGCGGCTCGAAGATCACCACGCAACTGGGCACGGCCAACTCCGCCGCGCGCTCGCGCAAGCGCGCCAAGATGGCCTGGTGACCACGATGAACGCCGTCGAAATTACCGATGGTGACCACACAGCCCCGCGCCTGGGGCTGCAGGTTATGAAGACCTCGAACCAGCTGCATAGCACGCTTCTTGTTCACAAAGTGGCCGATTATACGCACAGCAGGCCATGCACAACAGGCATCGCGATGCGTGAAACCGCTACAAGGCCCGCCGGGCAAAATCGCGCGGACGGAAGCCCAATATCAGCAGCATGCCGAAGTAAGCAACCAGCCCAACGGCCACCAGCGCGCCGAGACGCAACAGGCGCACGAGCATTTCCCCTTCCGCCCAGACTGGCATGACCTGCAGCAGCCCCAGCAACACGGCAACCATCACCGCCACCGCGACCACCAGCTTGAGCAGAAACAGCCCCCAGCCCGGCAGCGGCTGGAAGATATCGGCACGGCGCAGCTGCCAGTACAGCAGACCGGCATTCAGGCAGGCCGCCAGACTGATTGCCAGCGCCAGGCCGACGTGCGCCATATTCAGACCGAAGACGAACAGCGCATTCATCGCCTGGGTAGCCAGCAGGCTGATCACGGCGATCTTCACCGGCGTCTTGATGTTCTGCTGGGCGTAGAAGCCCGGTGCAAGAATCTTCACCAGAATCAGTGCCAGCAGCCCGACCGCATAGGCCATCAGCGCCTGCTGGGTCATCAGCGCATCGTTGGCGGTGAACTTGCCGTACTGAAACAGCGAGACCACCAACGGCTCGGCGAGAATCGCCAGCGCCAGGGTGCAAGGCAGCACCAGCAGAAAGCACAGACGCAGCCCCCAGTCGAGCAGGCGCCGGTACTCGTCGCGGTTCTTGCTCGCGTAGGTTTTCGAGAGCGCCGGCAACAGGATGGTGCCCAGCGCCACGCCCAGCACCCCCGAGGGCAGCTCCATCAGACGGTCGGCGTAATACATCCAGGACACCGAGCCGGCCACCAGGAAGGAGGCGAAAATGGTGTTGATGATCAGCGAAATCTGGCTCACCGAGACGCCGAAGATCGCCGGCCCCATCTGCTTGAGTACGCGCCAGACGCCCAAATCACCGAAACTCAAACGCGGCAGCACCAGCATGCCGACCTTCCTCAGATGCGGCAGTTGCCAGAGCAGTTGGGCCAGGCCGCCGACCAGCACGGCCCAGCCCAGCGCCATGATCGGCGGGTCGAAATAGGGCGTCAGAAACAGCGAGAAGACGATCATGCTGACGTTCAGCAGCGTCGGCACGAATGCCGGTACCGAGAAACGGTTCCAGGTATTGAGAATGGCTCCAGCCAGCGACGACAGCGAAATCAGCAATATATAAGGGAAGGTCACCCGCAGCAGATCGACGGTCAGATCGAAGCGCTCGGCCTCATCGGCGAACC
This sequence comes from Pseudomonadota bacterium, assembly GCA_023431055.1. GTDB lineage: Bacteria > Pseudomonadota > Gammaproteobacteria > Pseudomonadales > Pseudomonadaceae > Aquipseudomonas. Next base: position 10,658 of record JAEYXX010000172.1, on the reverse strand, counting down.
CCGGCGCGGTGGCCCAGACGATCCAGGGCGCGGCGAGCACACCGATGGCCGTGACCAGCGCCAGCACCAGGGTCAGCAAACCGGACACGTAGGCGATGAAGGTACGCGTGGCCTCCTCGCCCTGCTGCATCTTGTACTCGGCCAGAATCGGCACAAAGGCCTGGGAGAACGCCCCTTCAGCAAAAATACGCCGCAGCAGATTGGGCAGCTTGAACGCCACCACAAAGGCATCCGATGCCACGCCAGCCCCGAAAGTGCGAGCGATGATGGTGTCGCGCACGAACCCCAGCACGCGCGAAACCATGGTCAGGGAGCTGACGGCAGCCAGGGATTTGAGGAGATTCATGGGGTATTTCGGCTTCCATAAAGAGGTGCAGTAGCGGACAATCCGCCGTCCAACGAAGGCGACGAGTGTAGCGAGCCACCACTGGTCAGGCCAGCACAGGAAAGCGTCATCAGACTTGACAGCAGGCAGATGGATCGGCATGATTCGCGGCCTTATTTGTCGTAACCCCCCAGTTTTCGAGGAGCTTGACGGTGGCCAACTCACCTTCTGCCAAAAAACGCGCCAAACAGGCTGAGAAGCGCCGTAGCCATAACGCCAGCCTGCGCTCGATGGTTCGTACCTACATCAAGAACGTGGTCAAGGCTATTGCTGCCAAGGATCTCGAGCTTGCCAAGACCGCTTACACTGCAGCCGTTCCGGTCATCGACCGCATGGCTGACAAAGGCATCATCCACAAGAACAAAGCCGCTCGTCACAAGAGCCGCCTGAACGCGCACATCAAGGCGCTGGGCGAAGCTGCTGCCGCTTAATCGCGACAGGTTCTTGAAAAACCGGCCCCCGTGGCCGGTTTTTTATTGCCCTGAATTCAAGCCTGCAGCCGTGAAGCCATGAAAAATGCCCGCCTCCTTGCGGAATGCGGGCATTTCTCGAAAACGGTGAAGATCAGCCGCGAGCGGCCTTGATCACTTCGATATAAGGCTCGGCATTGCGCTGGTCCTGGATCAGCGCGACGAAGTCATTGCCCTGCGCGTCAGTGGCCGAGAGGTCGTAGCCCTCGGCGACGAAGAAGCCCACGAAACGCTCGAAATCATCGATACGCAGACCGCGGTAAGCCTTGATCAGCTTGTGCAGCGAAGGCGGCGTGGCGTCCGCTGGTTCCACCGCAAGGAACAGCTTGATCGAGTCATCGCTGATTTCTTCGCCAATCACCTGCTTCTTGTCTTTACGCATCGCCCGCTCCCGCCAGCATTACAGAGGGCCGGCAGTGTACCGCCGCGCCGCGCGCGGCTCAACGCGCAGCCCATGCGCACAATCGACATAACAGCCGACCTAGGTCATGCCGCGCGGTGCAAACCGGCCCCTATAATGCGTCAAGCCATTGGGGAGCCAGCATGTCACGTCCATCGTTACCGCTGTTCGCCGCCTGGCGCCAGACACGGCGCGCAGGTTACTCCTGGAAGGCCCTGCGCGGGGATCTGAGCGCCGGCCTGACGGTGGGTATCATTGCCATTCCACTGGCCATGGCGCTGGCCATCGCCGTGGGCGTGGCGCCGCAGCACGGCCTCTATACCGTGCTGATCGCCGCACCGCTGATCGCGCTGTGCGGTGGCTCACGCTTCAATATTTCCGGCCCCACCGCTGCCTTCGTGGTGATTCTGCTGCCGATCACCCAGCAATATGGCCTTGGCGGGCTGCTGCTGTGCACGCTGATGGCCGGCGCCATCCTGATCTCTCTGGGCCTGCTGCGCGCCGGCCGCCTGATCGAATTCGTGCCCTACCCGGTAACCCTGGGCTTTACCGCCGGTATCGGCATCGTCATCGCCATCCTGCAGATCAAGGACCTGTTCGGCCTGCACCTGGCTGGCGCGCCGCAACATCTGCTGGAGCAGGTGAGTCTTCTGGTACGCGCCCTACCCAGTCTGCAGCCGGGCGACACGCTGGTCGGTATCGCCTGCCTGGCAACATTGCTGATCTGGCCGCGCCTGGTGCCGAAGGTCCCTGCGCATCTGGTAGCACTGGCGCTCGGCGCGCTACTAGCACTGGCGCTGGAGCATCTGGGAATGCCCGTGGCAACGCTGGGCGAACGCTTCAGCTATCAGCTCGACGGTATCGACCATCCCGGCATTCCGCCCTTCCTGCCGAGCCTTGCACTGCCCTGGAGCCTACCCGGGCCTGACGGCCAGCCACTGGCGCTGTCTTTCGAGCTGATTCGCCAACTGCTCGCCCCGGCATTCGCCATCGCCATGCTCGGCGCCATCGAGTCACTGCTGTGCGCCGTAGTCGCCGACGGCATGACCGGCAGCAAGCATGACCCGAACGCCGAACTGATCGGCCAGGGCCTGGGCAATCTGGCAGCGCCCTTCTTTGGCGGCATCACCGCCACTGCGGCCATTGCCCGCACCGCCGCCAACGTGCGCGCCGGCGCGTTTTCGCCAGTGGCGGCTCTGGTCCATGCCGGGGTGGTGCTGGCGGCCATCCTGTTGCTCGCACCGCTGTTCAGTTACCTGCCGATGGCGGCCCTGGCCGCGTTGCTGCTGATGGTGGCGTGGAACATGAGCGAACCCCACCATGTTGCCCACACCCTGAGCATCGCACCGCGCAGCGATGTGCTGGTGCTGCTGACCTGTCTGGTGCTGACGGTGCTGTTCGACATGGTGCTGGCCGTGGGCGTCGGCCTGCTGCTGGCTGCCGGGCTGTTCATCAAACGCATGAGCGAGCTGACCGATACGGCCGCCCTGAACCGCCAGCAGCGAGAGGCACTGCGAGATCTGCCCGAGCATGTACTGGCCTATGCCATTCGCGGCCCGCTGTTCTTCGGCGCGGCCGAGAAGGCCCTGAGCGTGCTGCGCCGCTTCGCGCCGGGCGTGCGCGTGGTGATCGTCGACATTGGCGCCGTACCGCTGCTGGACATGACCGCCATCGCCGCGCTGGACAATGTGCTGCGTGACTATCGCCAGCAGGGCGTGGCGCTGATTCTGAGCGGGCCAACGGCGCAGGTACGCCTGCAACTACGGCGCGCCGGCGTGCGCAGCCGCGAGGGCGAACTGGCTTATGCGCGGGATCTGCCACACGCGCGGGAAAAGGCATTGCGCTGGCTGGGAGAGGCCTGAGGCCTTAGCCCGGATAACATCCCGGTACAGCGACGAAAGCAAACCCGGATTTCATCCGGGCTACATACCGAGGCCGTAGACCTTTTTCATCCGGCTACACGCCCGACTGTTGGACCGGCGTCGGCATGTAGGAGCGGCGCCCCGCCGCGAATCTGGCCGCCGCTGACATCAACAGCTTCGCCCCGAGGCGGGGCTCCTACGAAAAGCAGCCGCGTCAGCCGTGCAGGGAGCTTCGCGAGCAGAGCTCGCTCCTACGAGGTAGCGAAGGCTTACAGGCCCTTGACCGCAAAAATGCCGGCGGCGTTGCGCCAGTAGCCCTTGTAGTCCATGCCGTAACCGAAGATGTAACGGTCAATGCACTGCAGGCCCACGTAATTGGCTTTCAGATCCGGACGCGCCTTGCGGTCATGCTCCTTGTCGATCAGCACCGCGGTGTGCACGGCGCGCGCGCCGGCATGGCGGCAGAAATCGATGATCGCGCCCAGGGTATGCCCCTCGTCGAGGATGTCGTCGATGATCAGCACGTCGCGGTCGATGAAGGAAACTTCCGGCTTGGCCTTCCAGAACAGTTCGCCACCGCTGGTTTCGTTGCGATAACGGGTAGCGTGCAGGTAGGAGGCTTCCAGCGGGAAATTCAGCTTGGTCAGCAGCTTGCCGGAAAAGATCAGGCCGCCATTCATCACGCAGAACACCACCGGATTGCGCTCGGAGAGCTCGCCATTGATCTGGCTGGCGACCTTGTCGATGGCCGCTTCCACCTCGGCTTCGGTGTACAGGCAGTCGGCTTCCGCCATGACTTGACGAATGTGCGCGAGATCGGCGGACATGTGAGGCTCTCTCTTGATCGGGCTGATGGATGCAGGCGAAAAGCTTGAAAGCTGATCGACTCGTCAAATAAAAGCGCGCAAAGGTACAGACCCTGACAACGCTTGCCAAGTATCGCCAGACCAGCGTAGCCGATCCACGCTGCAGGACATCGTGACTCATCAGTCACCCACCACTTGGCATGAGCAATGCTTTAATCTAACGCGATTTTTCCCAGAGCCCCGTTGGAGATCCCAGCCCATGCCCACTCGCGAGATCCGCCACCCGCTGATCCGTCACAAGATCGGCCTGATGCGCCGCGCCGATATCAGCACCAAGAATTTCCGTGAGCTGGCCCAGGAAGTGGGCGCCCTGCTGACGTATGAGGCCACCAACGACCTGCCGCTGGAAGCCTATGACATCGAGGGCTGGGCGAGCACCGTGCAGGTGGAGAAGATCGCTGGCAAGAAGATCACCGTGGTGCCCATCCTGCGTGCCGGCATCGGCATGCTCGACGGCGTGCTCAGCCTGATCCCGGGTGCCAAGGTCAGCGCCGTGGGCGTGGCGCGCAACGAGGAGACCCTCGAAGCGCACACCTATCTGGAGAAGCTCGCGCCGGAAATCGACTCGCGCCTGGCACTGATCATCGACCCGATGCTGGCCACCGGCGGCTCGATGGTCGCCACCATCGACCTGCTGAAGAAGGCCGGCTGCAAGGACATTCGTGCCATGGTGCTGGTCGCCGCGCCCGAGGGCATCAAGGCGGTCGAGCAGGCCCATCCGGACGTGACCATCTTCACCGCCTCCATCGATCAGCGTCTGAACGAACACGGCTACATCATTCCGGGCCTGGGTGATGCCGGCGACAAGATCTTCGGCACCAAGCAGAAGGACGCCTGACATGTCGCAGACGGAATTCAACGACCCGCTGTGGCGCCAGGGTATCTCCGGCGCACAAATGCTGTTCGTGGCCTTCGGCGCCCTGGTGCTGATGCCGCTGATCACCGGCATGGACCCCAACGTCGCGCTGTTCACCGCCGGTATCGGTACCCTGCTGTTCCAACTGGTAACCAAGCGCCAGGTGCCGGTGTTCCTGGCCTCCAGCTTCGCCTTCATCGCGCCGATCCTGGCCGCCAAGGGCGAATTCGGCCTGCCCGCGGTCATGGGTGGCGTGATTGCGGCCGGCCTGGTCTACATCCTGCTGTCGGCGCTGGTGAAGCTGCGCGGCCCGAGCTTCATCGACCGCCTGCTGCCACCGGTGGTGATCGCCCCGGTGATCATCTCCATCGGCCTGGCGCTGTCACCGGTCGCGGTGAACATGGCCATGGGCAAGGCCGGTGACGGCAGCGTCGAACTGGTGCCGTACAGCACGGCGATGATGATTTCGATGCCGGCGCTGATCACCACCTTGCTGGTCGCCGTGCTGGGCCGTGGCATCTTCCGTCTGGTGCCGATCCTCGCCGGCATCGCGGTGGGCTGCGCCATCGCCGCGGTGCTCGGCGTGATCGACACCAGCGCCGTGAACCAGGCCTCCTGGCTCGCCGTGCCCAACTTCATCGCACCGGAACTGCATTGGGGCGCCATCCTGTACATGGTACCGGTCGCCCTGGCACCGGCCATCGAGCACATCGGCGGCGTGGTGGCGATCGGCAATGTCACCGGCAAGAACTTCGTCAAGCAGCCGGGCCTGCACCGCACCCTGCTTGGCGACGGTCTGGCCACCTCGGCAGCCGGCCTGTTCGGCGGACCGCCCAACACCACCTACGCCGAAGTGACCGGCGCGGTGATGCTGACCAAGAGCTACAACCCGAAGATCATGACCTGGGCTGCGGTATTCGCCATCGCCCTGGCTTTCATCGGCAAGTTCGGCGTGGCCCTGCAGAGCATTCCGGTACCGGTGATGGGCGGCATTCTCTGCCTGCTGTTCGGCTCGATCGCCGTGGTCGGCCTCAACACCCTGATTCGCCATCAGGTCGACCTGTCCGAAGCACGTAACCTGATCATCGTCTCGGTGACCCTGGTGTTCGGCATAGGCGGCATGGTCATCGGCGGCAAGGAATTCGCCCTGTCAGGGATTTCCCTGTGCGCGATCACTGCCCTGCTGCTCAATCTGGTGCTGCCCGGTGGCGCTGGCTGGAAACAACGGGAAACGGAAGAAGCCTGACTCCGCCGCCCAATAAAAAGCCCGCGAGCAGATCGCGGGCTTTTCGTTTGCAATGCCGGAACCTACCAGCCGACACCGAAGCCAAGGGTATAGCGGGTTTCGTCCAGATCGCCCTCGGCACCACTGACGATATCCTTCTCGGCCTTCATGTTCAGTGACGCCCAGTCGGTCACCTTGTAGCGCAGACCGACCTCGGCATCCAGGCTGTAGTCCGCCGCCCCACTGAGCGGACGCCCGAGCTCACCGACACTGAACAGCTCGACGGTCTTGCCGATCAGGTAGCGGTTGTAGTCCCACTTCACGCTCATGGCATAGAAGCGATCCTGCTCGCCATTGCTGTAGCGGTAATCGCTGCGGTTGGCCAGGGTGGCGATGGAGAACGCGCCCAGCTCGTCATCCCAGAACTGGTAACCCGGGCCGGTACCGAGAGTGCGCTGACGCTCCACCTCTTCGATACGATCGCGCTTGTACTCGAAGCGCCCCTGCCAGAACCATTTTTCCGTGAGGAAGCGGTCGAGCGCGTACTCGGCGCCCCAGTTGTCGGTACTGACAACGTCGTCTTTCAGCTCGCGGTTGTAATCGGCAATCGCGTTATGGCGCCAGCGCCCGTGACGGGCCTGGGTCTTGATGTCGACATCATAATCATCAGAGTCGCGCTCGCCGCGCTTGTAGTCGAGACCCAGGTCGATGTTGCCCTTCCAGGTGAAATCCTCCACCAGCGGCTTGGGCTTCATGATCTGTTCGATCTGCGACAGCTCGATGGTCTTCGGCGACTCGCCATTGGCCAGGGTGACCTTGCCCGGCTCAGCCGCCAGCAGCGACTTGGCACGCTCGCCATCTACCGGCCCGAGCTTGACCAGCAGCTCGTGATCACTTTCCAGGGTGGCGATTTTCTTCCAGTCCAGCGGAATGGAGCCACCGTAGTCGGTTTCCAGCAGCAGTTTGCTGCCGTCGAAGAAGCGGATGGTGCCGGAGAGACGGTCACCGTTCTTCAACCAGACGGTATCGGCGAAGGTGGCGGAACTGCACAGAGCGATGCTCAGGCCTAGCAGGGACAGCGATGTAGAGCGCGACATAAGTTGGGTAATGGCGTTGGTGGGCGAAAGCCGGGCATTATCCGCAACCCCGGCGCCAGAGCAACAGCTGACCGGGCCGAATACGCAGAGTTCAGCTTTTTCCGTCGGGCGGCGCGCCGGTTGGCAGCGCGCCCCCCGACGGCATCACCACCCCACGCCGATACCGATCAGATAATGCCGATCCGAAACCGTCTGCCCTGGGGCACGCAACTGATCCAGCTCGTACAAAAGCGATAAGCGCGCCCACTGGTTGAGGCGGTAGCGCAGGCCGAATTCGCTATCGAGCACGTAGTCGATTTCTTCGATATGCGGGATCTGCAGCTGGGCGTTGGCATAGAATTCCAGCCGCGTGCCCCACAGCAGACGCTTGTAATCCAGTTCCAGCGACGTGGTGTTGAAGGCCAGGTCGGCTATATCAGACTCAAGGCGTACACGGTTGAACTGACCAATCAAATCGAAGCGCCCCAGTTCGTCATCCCAGAAACGATACCCAGGGCCGGTGCCGACGATGCGCTGGCGATCAACAGTCTCGAATTCGTCCTCGGCCTGCTCCACGCCCACCCGCCAGAACCAGTGCTCGGTGAAAAAGCGATCGAGGTCGTACTCCAGCTCCCAGTTGTCCTCGACCTTTCGGTCGTTCTTGGTTTCACGTTCCAGCTCACCACTGAGTACATGACGCCAGCGCCCGTGCTCGACGCGGGTATTGCCCTTGAGCTTCCACTCGTCGACATCGTTCTGGTTGCGCTTCATGTCCAGCTTGGCGTCCAGGTTGCCCTCCCAGACACGGTCCTCCAGCAGCGGTCGCGGTGGCACCAGGCGTTTGATCTGCGCCAGCGGCAGGGTGTACTCGCGCTCGCCCTGCACCCGCACCATGCCTGCGCCTGCCGCGGCCAACCTTTCGCTGCGTTCGTTGTCGAAACCGCTGCGCCGCACCAGCAGGGGCTTGTCCGAACTGAGGGTATCGATATCCTTCCAGTCGATCAGCACCTGGCCGGCATATTTGGTCTTGAGCGCCAGCTTGCCGCCATCGAGCAGGATGATCTCACCGCTCAGACGATCACCGTTATTCAGCCAGACGGTATCGGCCCAAAGCGGAGCTGCCAGTACAAGAAGGAACAAGGCGACCAGTACGCGCATGATAAGGATCAACCCTATGGGCAAGACGAAACCGCCAGAGTCTGCATGGCCGGCATCGCCACCGGCAAGCGCAGAGGCACGCCGCGAAGCGCTGTATCTGGTATTGGCGCAGGTACCAGCCGGCAAGGTCGTCAGCTACGGCGAGCTGGCGCAACTGGCCGGCCTCGGCCGCGCCGCCCGCTGGGTCGGCCGCACCCTGAGCCAGTTGCCCGACGGCACCACCTTGCCCTGGCATCGCGTGATCGCCGCTGGCGGGCGCCTGAGCCTGGCCGCGGGGAGCCCCTCTGGTAATGAACAACGGGCGCGCCTGCGCGCAGAAGGCATCAGCATACTGAACGAACGTGTGGATATGCGTCGTCACGGCTGGCGCCCGATGGAGCACTGCAGTTAGAGTGCGCCCTACCAAGACACCCCCTGCCCAGATTCGAGCCTGATGCCACGCAAATCCTGGCGAGAAGCCCTCGCGACCTATGCAAACCCCGCCACACTGGCTCTGCTGCTTCTCGGCTTCGCCGCCGGCCTGCCCTACATGCTGGTGTTCTCGACCCTCTCGGTATGGCTGCGTGAAGCCGGTGTGGCACGCGAGACCATCGGTTTCGCCAGCCTGATCGGCCTGGCCTATGCCTTCAAATGGGTGTGGGCGCCCATGCTCGACCAATGGCGCCTGCCGCTGCTCGGCAAGCTCGGCCGTCGCCGTTCCTGGCTGGTACTGTCGCAGGGGCTGGTCGCCATCGGCCTGATCGGCATGGCCAACTTCGATCCGCAAACGCACCTGTCCTCGTTGATCGCCCTCGCCGTACTGGTGGCCTTCGCCTCGGCCACCCAGGACATCGCCGTCGACGCCTACCGCCTGGAAATTCTCGGCGACGAGCATCAGGCTGCGCTGGCCGCTGCCTACATGACCGGCTATCGGGTCGCTGCGCTGCTGGCCACCGCCGGTGCGCTGTACTTCGCCGAAGGCTTCGGCTCGACCGCCAAGGACTACCAGTTCAGCGCCTGGACCGGCACTTACCTGGTCTTTGCCCTGCTCATGCTGCCAGGGCTGCTCACTTCCATCTGGATGCGCGAGCCGCCCGCCCCGCCACATATCCATGTCGCGCCGCCCAAGCACGGTTTCTTTCACCAGTTGCTGGCGATCTGCGCGGTGATCGTACTGATCATCGCCGTACCCACCATGTTCATTCAGTTCTACCAGAGCGACCTGGTACCCATGCTGCTCGGCGACGTCAGCATGCAGGAGCTGCTCTACAACGACCGCGCCTTCCTGCGCGCCATGCTCTACAGCGCGCTGGCGTGCGTGTGCGCGTCCGGCCTGTTCTGGGGCGGACTGGCACCGGTGCTGAAAACCGCCGCGGCGCGGTACGGGTTCTTCCACCAGCTGCTTTCGGTGCTGCTGCTGATCATCCTGCTGATTTCCGTCCCGGCCATGGTCACCCAGTTCTATGAAAGTGACCTGATGTTGCTGTTCCACGGCCAGATGAGCCTGCAGGATCTGCTGTACTACGACCGCGCCTTCCTGCGCGCGCTGCTCTACACCCTGCTCACCGGCCTGTCGATCTCCAGCCTGTTCTGGGGTGGCATGGCCCCGGTGCTGACGCCGATCAACGACTTTATCGTGCGCTATCGCTGGCAGGCGCTGCTGCTGCTGAGCCTGATCGCCACCTATCGTCTGTCCGATACGGTGATGGGCGTGATGGCCAACGTGTTCTACATCGATCAGGGCTTCACCAAGGAGCAGATCGCCAGCGTCAGCAAGGTCTTCGGCCTGGTCATGACCCTGCTCGGTGCAGGCGTCGGCGGCCTGCTGATCGTGCGTTTCGGCATTATGCCGATCCTGCTGATCGGCGCGGCCGCATCGGCAGCGACCAACCTGCTGTTCATGCTGCTGGTGGGCATGGGCCCGCACCTTAACATGCTGGTCGTCACCATCAGTTGCGACAACTTCAGCGCCGGCCTGGCCACCTCGGCTTTCGTCGCCTATCTGTCGAGCCTGACCAACCTGAAGTTCTCGGCCACCCAGTACGCCCTGCTCAGTTCCATCATGTTGCTGCTGCCGCGCCTGATCGGCGGCTATTCCGGGGTGATGGTGGAAAGCCTGGGCTATGCCCACTTCTTCCTCGCAACGGCGCTGATGGGCATTCCGACACTACTGCTGATCGTCATCCAGTGGCGCCGCGACAAACTCCAGCCGGCGCCCGAAACGGCTCCACCGGCAGTCGAAAAAGCCTGATTGTCAGGATCGGGTAGGAGGCGGGGTCACCCCCGCCGTCCTCCCACACCACCGTACGTACGGTTCCGTATACGGCGGTTCCTGCCTACTGACCAACAGCGTCAGCGAGCTTGGTTCCGTTGATGTGTCG
>JAEYXX010000048.1 GCA_023431055.1 Pseudomonadota bacterium | reverse complement strand
CGCCGCCCCTGGCGCACGCGGCGTTCGAACAGCGCACGCTCATCCTCGCTAAGCTCCAGCACCTCGACCACGGTGTCGAGCACGCTGAGCCAGTCACCGGCACGCTCACGGGTCACGGTCAGGCTGAAGCTGGGACGGTTGTCGGCGATGATCACGCCGTTGCGGTCGTAGATCAGCCCACGGGTCGGCGGCAGTGGCTGCACGTGGATGCGGTTGTTTTCTGCCAGCGTACTGTGATGCTCGTACTGGATCACCTGCAAGTAGTACATGCGCATGATCAACACGCAGGTCAGCAGAATGATCACCACGCCGCCGACGAGCACCCGGCGCTTGACCAGGCGAGCGTCCTTTTCGTGATCCTTGAGGCGAATCGGCTGCGGCATGACTACTTGATCACTTGTGGTACGGGTGGCCGGACAATACCGTCCAGGCTCGGTAGATCTGCTCGCCGAGCAGGATACGCACCAGCGGATGCGGCAACGTCAGAGGCGACAGCGACCAACGCTGCTCGCTGCGCGCGCAAACATCAGGCGCCAGCCCTTCCGGGCCGCCGACCATGAGGTTGACGTTGCGTGCGTCGAGACGCCAGCGGTCCAGCTCTGCCGCCAGTTGCTCGGTGCTCCATGGCTTGCCATGGACCTCCAGCGTGACGATACGTTCGCCGGGCTGCACCTTGCTCAGCATGGCCTCGCCCTCCTGACGGATCAGGCGGGCAACATCGGCGTTCTTGCCACGGGTGTTGAGGGGAATTTCCACCAGTTCCAGCGGCAACTCGGCCGGCAGGCGCTTGACGTACTCCTGCCAGCCCTCCTCGACCCAACGCGGCATGCGCGAACCGACGGCGATCAGTTTGATCCGCACGGTTTGCGCTTACTCTGCGCTGTGCTGGGCGCGGCTCTGCTCGGCGCCCTGCCACAGGCGCTCGAGGTCGTAGAACTGGCGCGCGGTCGGCAGCATCACGTGCACGACGATGTCCCCGAGGTCGAGCAGCGCCCATTCGCCGCTGTCCAGACCTTCGCTACCGATCGGGCGTACACCCTGTTCCTTGACCTTTTCCAGTACGTTTTCCACCAGTGACTTGACCTGACGGCTGGAGCTACCGCTGGCGATCACCATGAAATCGGTGATGCTGGTCTTGTCCTTGACGTCGATCACGGTGATGTCGGTCGCCTTGATCTCTTCCAGCGCCGCCACGGCGATCTTGACCAGCTCGTCGCTGGGCATGTTCTGCTTACTCATAAAAACTCATTTGCCTCGTGTAATGGACGCCAGCGCACATGCATGGCGTTTCAAGCATTGGGCGCACGGTACAGATCGTGCGCCTGGATATAGGCCAGTACCGCATCCGGCAGCAGATAACGCGCCGAGCGGCCAGTTGCCAACAAGTGGCGAATCTGCGTGGCGGAAATCGCCAACGGAGTCTGCCAGATGAAACTGATTTGCCCGCCTGCACCCACCAGGCTCAACGGGTCGCTGACACTGCGCGCGGCCAGCAGATCGCGCAGCGCCTCCGGCGCTTCACTGTCGGCATCCGGCCGTTGCAACACCAGCAGGTGACAGTGCTCGAGCAGCTCCTGCCAACGATGCCAGCTCGGCAAACCGCAGAAGGCATCCCAGCCCAGCAGCAGAAACAGCTGATCGTCCGCTGCCAGCTCGGCACGCACCGACTCCAGCGTGTCCACGGTGTACGACGGCTTGTCGCGGCGCAGCTCGCGGTCATCGACCGTCAGCCGCGTCTCGCCTGACACCGCCAGTTCGACCATGGCCAGACGCTGCTCGGCCGTCGCCTGCGGCGTGTCGCGGTGCGGTGGTCTGGCGCTGGGGATCAGCCGCAGCTCGTCCAGCACCATGAATTCGGCCACCTCCAGCGCGGCACGCAGATGCCCGATGTGCACCGGGTTGAAGGTACCGCCGAGCAGGCCGATGCGTCGGGCGCCGATCCGTTTCATTTATGTACGAATGTGTCCGTCGCCGAAGACCACGTATTTCTCGCTGGTCAGGCCTTCCAGGCCGACCGGGCCACGTGCGTGCAGCTTGTCGGTGGAAATGCCGATCTCCGCCCCCAGGCCGTACTCGAAACCATCGGCGAAGCGGGTCGAGGCGTTGACCATCACCGAGGAAGAATCCACCTCGGTGAGGAAACGCCGCGCATCGCTGAAGTTCTCGGTGATGATCGAGTCGGTGTGCTGCGAGCCGTAATGATTGATGTGCTCGATGGCCGCATCCAGCGAATCGACGATGCGAATCGCCAGGATCGGCGCGTTGTACTCGGCGAACCAGTCGTCTTCGCTCGCCTCCAGCACATCGCTGCCGAGCAGTTCACGGGTCGCGGCATCGCCACGCAGCTCCACGCCCTTGTCGCGGTAGATGGCAGCCAGCGGCGGCAGTACCTTGGTGGCCACGGCAGCGTGTACCAGCAGGGTTTCCATGGCGTTGCACGGCGAATAACGCTGGGTCTTGGCGTTGTCACAGACGCGAATGGCCTTGTCCAGGTCAGCCGCGACATCGACATAGACGTGGCAGACGCCGTCCAGGTGCTTGATCACCGGCACCTTGGCGTCGCGGCTGATTCGCTCGATCAGGCCCTTGCCACCGCGCGGGACGATCACGTCGACGTACTCCGGCATGGTGATCAGCTCACCGACGGCAGCGCGATCGGTGGTTTCCACCACCTGCACGGCGGCGGCCGGCAGGTCCGCTTCGGCCAGGCCCTGCTGGATGCAGCGGGCAATCGCCTGGTTGGAATGAATGGCCTCGGAGCCGCCCCGCAGGATGGTGGCGTTGCCGGACTTCAGGCACAGGCTGGCGGCATCGATGGTCACGTTCGGACGCGACTCGTAGATGATGCCGATCACCCCCAGCGGCACACGCATCTTGCCGACCTGAATGCCGGACGGCAGGTAGCGCATACCCTGAATCTCACCAATCGGGTCGGGCAGGGTCGCCACCTGGCGCAGGCCTTCGATCATGCTGTCGATCACCTGCGGCGTCAGCGCCAGGCGGTCGACCATCGCCGGTTCCAGGCCGCTGGCACGGGCGGCGACCAGGTCCAGTTCGTTGGCGGCAGTCAGCTCGGCGCGAGCGGCGTCGAGGGCATTAGCGGCGGCCTGCAGGGCGCGATTCTTCTGCGCGGTGCTGGCGCGGGCAAGCACCCGCGAAGCCTGGCGGGCGGCCTGGCCCAGGCGGGTCATGTAAGCGTGCACGGACTCGGTCATGGCGGCGGAGGTCTGGCAGTTGGAAAAAGGGGCTGAGTATAGCGACCTCGCGAGGCCACGCCCAGCGGCGTCTGGCAAGCGGTAGGCACAAGCCCCGGCCAGAGGCCTGCGCAGGCTCGCCGCGCCCGCCCCTTGTAATCTTCCTCCCCTATTGTTTTTGCTTGGACGAACGTCTGCGGTGCTCGCCTGCGCCCGGGATACGCGCTGCTGAAATCAATGCCGGGGGTTGGTGAGGTTCTGGCGACCGAAAAAAAGGGGACGGAAAAAAGAAAAAAGGACAAAAAAAGGGGACAGATTTATTTTATGGAGCAACCACGTCAGCCAGAAAATAAATCTGTCCCCTTTTCCATTCTGCCCCTATTATTCTCCCTATTGTTCGTTCTCCACAAGATACGGTAAATACTCTGGCCCTTCTCCATCTCTAATCCAAACTCGACCGCATGAAGGGCATCTAATGACATCTTTGCTTACCAAATCTACCAACCCAAAGAACTCATCAAATGAAAGATTTTTCTTCTCAGCCTTCTCAGCCAACTCGTATAGCAAAGAATTAGGAATAATAGTGTACTGCTCTAAAGTCGGCGAACTAACCAAATCAATAACATGGGAACACCTACATAAAAATTTGGCCATAACTCACTTCCCCAAAAGGCTATTAATTGCTACTCGATCCAATTGAATGGTTTTTCACCCTGAACAAATATTACCTGCTCAAGAGAAATGGGTTTACCGCCTTTGGTTTTCCCAAAAGCTCTAGCTACTGCTTCATACATAGTGAACTTGCTAAAAATTTCCGAAACCACAACCACTACGGAATTGGCTTGCCCACTAGTAACTTTTATTCCAATTTCTCTTGAAATTGTTGTAGCACTAAGCTGCTCTGGTTTATACACATCAACCTTTCCGAGCCCATCCACATAGAATTCCGGAGTCGGAATATCATGCACACCCTTCTTACTTGCCTCTAACGGAACATGAACATCATAGCCAAGCTTCAAAATAGCCTTTAATCCTTGCTGCTCTGACACGCTCAAACTTTCTAATGTCTTTCCTGTTTCAAATGTAATAGTTCCTTGGCGTGGGACTACAGCAGTTCCATTAGGGACATCTACCTCTTTAGGTACCTGCGGCACATCCCCATCAAACCCGTACTTCTCGATAGTCGCCAACTGAGCGGCCAGCTTCTCAGTCGAACCAGCCATCAGCACACCGACCTTCTCCTTGGTTACCGCAACACCAAATCTGGCCGCCTGCCCTGCCGCCTTCACTGCATCGGCCTCGACGGCCACTACAAGCGTTACCGCGACAGAGATGATATGTCCAATCTGCATGCCAAGCTGTTCAGCCTGATCCAGGCCGCCAACCGTCAATGCGACCTTGGCTTTTTCGATGGACTGCTGCATTTCCTCATACTTTGCCCCCAGCAGTTGCTTCATTGCTGGGGCCATGGATAAACAGCAGACCTGACACCAGCGCCTCTGCATCATCGTCGTCGAGGCGGCAGCGCTTCGATAACTGGCGGCTGAATGCCTTCAGCTTCTTCGCTCTGGTAAATCTGCTGAAGGCTGGTTTGTAGGCGTTCAGGCATTTTTAAGCTGGCAGTTGCTATGCTCACCGCCCCGAGACTCAGCCAGAGCCGATGCGACAGATGACACCAGCGGAATTCACCCTCAGTTTGCCCTGGCCCGACGCCCGACCATTGCCCGACAGTTTTTTCGACCGCGACGCGCAGCAGGTGGCGCGCGAACTGCTCGGCAAGGTGATTCGCCATCGCGTCGGCGATCTGTGGTTGAGCGCACGCATCATCGAGACCGAGGCCTACTACCTGGTCGACAAAGGCAGTCATGCGTCACTCGGCTATACGGAGAAGCGCAAGGCATTGTTTGCCGATGGCGGGCACATTTACATGTATTACGCCCGTGGCGGTGATTCCCTGAATTTCAGCGCATTGGGTCCCGGCAATGCGGTATTGATCAAATCCGGGCATCCGTGGATCGACCGCATCAGCGGCGCCGAGTCGCTCGCCCTCATGCAGCGCAACAATCCCGACAGTCTCGGCCGGCCACGCCCGGCAGAACGCCTGTGCGCCGGGCAGACCCTGCTGTGCAAGGCACTTGGTTTGAAAGTGCCGGATTGGGATGCACGTCGCTTCGATACACAGCGCTTGTTCGTCGAGGACGTCGGCGAGCGTCCGCATCCGCTCATTCAGTGCGCACGCCTGGGCATTCCCCTGGGTCGCGACGAACACCTGCCCTACCGTTTCGTCGACGCCAGCTATGCCCGCCACTGCACACGCAACCCTTTGCGCCGAGGACAGGTCGAAGGGCGTGATTATCGACTGTTGAATGCAGAGAGAACTGAGCAATGAGCGTCTGGCTGGATAACCTGACCACCTGGCTGGGCAGCAACCCCCAATGGCTGGGGCTGGCGATCTTCCTCATCGCCCTGCTCGAGTGCCTGGCACTGGTGGGCATCATCCTGCCTGGCGTGGTGCTGCTGTTCAGCATCGCGCTACTGGCCGGCAGCGGCGTACTCAGCCTGTGGCAAACCCTGCTGCTGGCCTACGCCGGGGCCCTGTGTGGTGACATGCTGTCGTATGCGCTGGGCCGGCGCTTCCAACACAACATCGGGCGCTTGCCGGTACTGCGTCGGCACCCTGAGTGGGTGCTGCGTGCAGAGCTGTACTTTCGCCAGTACGGCGTGGCCAGCTTGCTGGTCGGGCGTTTCATCGGCCCGCTGAGACCGATGCTGCCGATGGTAGCCGGCATGCTGAACATGCCGCTGCTGCGTTTCGTGCTGGTGAGTCTGGTTGCCGCCGCCGGCTGGTCAGTGGCCTATCTGCTGCCTGGCTGGGCCACGGGCGCTGCCTTGCGCCTGCCGATGGCCGAAGGTTTCTGGAGTGAAGCCGCAGTACTGCTCGCGGCCATTGCCGTGATACTGCTGCTGACGATTCAGGCCAGCCTTGCCGAGAAAAAACGCGCCAGCCTGCTCGGCGGTGGTCTCAGCCTGCTGCTGTTGCTGGCCATCGTCATCGGCTGGCCGCACCTCGATGCCCTGGATCAGGGCCTGATGACCCTGGTCCAGGAACAGCGCCAGACACATCTGGACCAATGGATCGGCACCCTGACCCGGCTGGGCGACTTCCATATCCAGCTGGCAGCCGCAGCGCTGCTGTGCATCCTGCTGCTACTGGCACGTCGCTGGCGTCACCTGCTGTTCGCCGGCTCGACCCTGCTGTTGACCGCACTGGGCAATACGACGCTCAAGCATGGCTTCGCGCGCGCTCGCCCCGACGTGCTCAGCGAGCCACTGACGTCGTTCAGTTTTCCCAGTGGCCATACGTCGGCGGCTTTCGCCTTCTTCCTGGTTCTCGGCGTACTGGCCGGACGTGGCCAGTCGGCGCGCTTGCGCCTGGCCTGGCTGGTCGTGGCCTGCCTACCGGCACTGGCCATTGCCTTGTCACGGGTGTATCTGGGTGTGCACTGGCCCAGCGACATTATCGCCGGCGCCCTGCTGGCCTCGGCCATTTGCGGCCTGAGCCTGGCGCTGTGCCAGCGCCAGGCGCTGCTGCCGGCGCTACCGGCACGCCTGTGGTGGATCGTGCTGCCCGCCTGTCTCGCCGTACTGGGCGGCATGGCCACCTGGCAGCTGTCCACAGCGCTGCTGCGCTACGCCTACTGAGACAGACGCTCAGGCATCGCCCTGCAGCGACTCCAGCATGGTGTGCAACTGGTCGAGACGCTGGGCAGGGTCGTCCAGCTGCAGCAACTGCAGCTTCTGCCCCGGCTCGAGCGGCAGCAGGTAAGCCAACTGGTTGGCCAATTGCTGCTGCCCCGTCACCACGCCCAACATCCCTAGCCCGGCCACCAGCGGATGTTCGGCCAGCGCCGCATGCAGGGCCGCGAGATCGGCATGCTCGGTTTGCAGCGGGCAATCCGGCGTTTCTTCCAGCCACTGCACTTCGGCGACCGTCAGTTGATCGGGCAGGACCTGGGCGCGCTCGACGCGAAAGCGCCGGCCACCCTCGACACGAATACCCAGCAGGCCATTGGTACGCTGCTGAAAATCACGCACCAGCGCCTCACAGCCAATGGCGGCGAAACGACTGGCGGCTTCCCCGACCTCTTCGCCTTCGACGATGCACACCACGCCAAAGCCGCTGCCCTGTTTCATGCAGCGGCTGATCATGTCCAGATAACGCGCCTCGAATATCTGCAGGTCGAGCACGCAACCGGGAAACAACACGGTATTGAGCGGAAACAGCGGGAGAGTCATGGTTCGCAGCCAGTTTTCAACGCGACAGGCAGGCTCTCACAGGAACAGCACAATCGCCAGTGGTAACAGCACAGCGGTAATGACCCCCATCAGGCTCATGGCCAGTGCCGCGAACGCGCCACTCTCGTCACTATCCTGCAAGGCCCGCGCGGTCCCTACGGCATGCGCGGTAATCCCCAATGCCATACCCTGCGCAGCCGGATGGTGAACCCGACACAGACGCAGAATCGACGGCCCGACGATGGCGCCGATGACCCCGGTGATCATCACGAACACCGCTGCCAGCGCTGCGATGCCGCCGATCTGGTCGGCCACCAGCATGGCGATCGGCGAGGTCACCGACTTCGGCGCCATGCTCATCAGCACCAGATGCTCGGCGCCGAACAGCCAGGCCAGCCCCGCGCCAAGCACGGTGGCGAAGGTTCCGGCGATCAGCAGGGTCAGCACGATCGGCCAGAACAGCTGGCGAATCCGCCGCATGTTGAGATACAGCGGTACTGCCAGCGCCACGGTTGCCGGGCCCAGCAGCAGGGTCAACGCCGAGACGCTGCTTCTGTATTCGGCGAAGCTCAAACCGCACAGCAACAAAATGCCGATCACCGTGAGCATGGACACCAGCACCGGCTGCAGAAATACCCAGCGCGTGCGCTCGTAGGCAGCCATCGCCAGTTGATAGGCGCCCAGGGTGATACCGATGCCGAACAACGGGTGATGAGTCAGCGCCTGCCAGGCGCCCTGCCAATCCGGACTCATACATCCTCCCGGCGCTGCTGGCGCTCGATCAGCCGCTGCATCAACCAACCGGCGAAGGCCACGGAGACCAGCAGCGACAACACCAGCGCACCGACCACGGCCCAGAAGTCCGCCGCAATATCGCTGGCATAAGCCATCACGCCAACGGCCGGCGGCACCAGGATCAGCGGCAGATATTTCAGCAAGCTGCTGGAGGCGACGCTCAGTGGCTCACCCACCTCCCCCCGCGACAAGAGAAAGACGAACAGCAGCAGCATGCCGATGATCGGGCCGGGCAGCATTGGTAGCAGCAGTACATTGAGCGCGGTGCCGAGCAGTTGACACAGCACCAGCCAGGAGAGGCCGCGAAGCAGCATGATTGAGGTCTCCAGAAAACGGGCAATAGCCGGCATCACCTTCTGCAAGAAGGGATTCCGGGCATCCTTGGGGCATGTCGGCCATTATAGGCCTGATGCACCTGCGCTGGCCTCCGTATTGCTTCGTCAATCTCACCTATGCCGTGCCATTCAGTAGCGCTAGGCAGGTTGACCGACTGCTGTCGCCATGCTGATCTAGGCTGCAACGGTTTCACGCACACAATAAAAACACCCGTGTCCTCAAGGAGGAACTATGCCGTTCGTACCCGTAGCAGAGCTCAAGGACCATGTTGGCAAGGAACTCGGCAAATCCGAGTGGCTGAGCATCGATCAGGAGCGCATCAATCAGTTCGCCGAATGCACCGGTGATCACCAGTTCATCCATGTCGATCCGGAAAAGGCCAAGCAGACCCCTTTCGGCACCACCATCGCCCACGGTTTCCTGTCACTGTCACTGGTGCCGATGCTGATGGAGAAGATCATGATCATGCCGCAAGGCCTGAAGATGGCGGTGAACTATGGCCTCGACAGCGTGCGCTTCATTCAGCCGGTCAAGGTCGACTCCAGGGTACGTCTGGTGGTGACCCTGGTTGATGCCAACGAGAAGAACCCCGGCCAGTGGTTGCTCAAGGCACGCGCCGTGCTCGAGATCGAGGGTCAGGAAAAACCCGCTTATATCGCCGAACCGCTGTCGCTCTGCTTCGTCTGACGCCCCCGGACATTCCGAATCGCTCCCGCTTGCGGTGCCTCGCACCCGAGCGGGATCCCGGCGATGATGGCAAAGCGTGCAGTGCGGCAGCGCAAGCACTCGGGCTTGCGGCATACTGCGGGCAAAGCACCGACCTGGATGTCCGTCATGAATCCCCCTGCCTTGCGCTTGCTCCCTCTTTGCCTGGCCCTGCTGCTCGCAGGCTGCGACCAGGCCCGCCCACTGTTGCCAGCCAACGCTACCCTGCCGGATGGCGGCCAGTACCGTGGCGAAATCGTCGATGGCCTGCTGCAAGGCCCGGGGCGCCTGGACTATCGCAACGGCAGCTGGTTCGCCGGCCAGTTCAAGGACGGCATGCTCGAAGGCAGCGGCGAGTGGCAAGGCCCGGGCGGCGAACACTATCAGGGGGAATTCCATCAGGGCATGTTCCACGGCCAGGGCACCCTGACCTACAGCGACGGCAGTCGCTACACAGGCACGTTCGAACGTAACCGTTTCAGCGGCGTCGGCCTGCTCGAACAGGGCGGCCAGCGTTACCATGGCGAATTTCTCAACGACCGCTTTCATGGCCTGGGCAAGCTGGAGATGGCTGACGGCAGCAGCTTTCAGGGCCAGTTCGTCAACGGTCAACCAGAGGGCCAGGGCGTGCGTAGCGACGCCTACGGCAACCAGTACAGCGGCGTGTTCGCCCAAGGGCTGCTCAGCGGCCAGGGCAGTTACCAGAATGCCGATGGCGACCACTACAGCGGCGGCTTCCAGAATGACGAATTCCACGGCAAGGGCCGCTACCAGAGCGCCAGCGGCGAAACCTGGGCAGGGGAGTTCATCGAGGGCGTGATGCAGGGCCCCGGTGAATATACCGACGGCGCCGGCACCCGCTACCTCGGCGAATTCGCCGACTGGCAGTACGAAGGCGAAGGCCTGCTCACCCTGCCCGACGGCAGCGCCTACCGGGGCCGCTTTTCTGCGGGTGAGTACAGTGGCAAGGGCACGTTGACCCTGGCTGACGGCAGCCGTCAGTCCGGTACCTGGCAGCGCGGGCGCCTGCTCCGCGATGAACAGGGCCGGATGCTGCCCGACAGCCTCGAACTGGGCCTGCTGCAACAAGGGCAACTGCTCGATGAAGCCATCGCCGCGATTCCGGCCTCAACCTCGGCGCGCGAACTCTATGCACTGACCCTGGCCGGCGATGGCAAGCAAAGTGTGTTCATGCGCGAGGCTGATTATGTCAGCCGACTGATGCGCGAGCGCTTCGGTGCTCATGGCAGCGTCAGCCTGATCAACCACCGCGACCACCTTGCCGACCGCCCACTGGCCACCCGCGAGAACCTCACCCGCGTGGTGCAGGCGCTGGCCGAACGCAGCGGCGAGGAAGACCTGATCTTCATCTACCTGACCAGCCATGGCTCAAGCCGCCACGAACTCAATCTCGACCAGCCGCGCCTGCAACTGGCCGATCTGCCGGCCAGCGAGCTGGCCGCGCTGCTGGCGCCACTCAAACAACGCAACAAGGTGGTGGTGGTTTCGGCCTGCTACTCCGGCGGCTTCATCCCGCCGCTCAAGGATGAGAAAACCCTGGTGATGACCGCCGCCCGTGCCGACCGGGTGTCCTTCGGCTGCAGCGAGGAGAACGACTTCACCTACTTCGGTCGCGCCCTGTTCGCCGAAGCGCTGGGCGAAACCGATAACCTGGAACGGGCCTTCGAGCTGGCCAGGGAACGCGTCGCCGAGCGCGAGCAGATCGACGGTTTCGAACCTTCCGAACCGCAGATCTGGGCGCCACGCGGCGTACTCCAGCATTGGCGTGAACTGCGTCAGAGCCAGGCCGAACGCGCGCTCGGCGCCGTGGCCAGCAGCCCGGCAAAGGACTGACAGGTCGCAGATCATTGCCTGACTGCAGAAATCGGAGCGCCGCAGGCGGGCAAGGCCAGGTTAGTTTTGCCACGGCCTGTTAAGCTGAACTGTAACGGACAAGAGACAACTGCATGTACCTGACCCCGCAGCACATCCTTATCGCTGGCGCCACCGGACTCACCGGTGAACACCTGCTCGACCGCCTGCTCAGCGAGCCAACGGTCACCCGCGTGCTGGCACCGACACGTCGCCCATTGGCCGCCCATCCGCATCTGGAAAACCCGGTGGGTGACCTACAGGCGCTACTGCCGCAACTGTCCGGCCAGGTCGATACCGCCTTCTGCTGCCTGGGCAGTACCATCAAGCAGGCCGGCTCGCAGGAGGCCTTTCGTGCTGTCGACCACGATCTCGTGCTGGCTTTCGCCCGCCGCGCTCGCGAGCTGGGCGCGCGGCATCTGGTGGTGATCAGCGCTCTGGGCGCCAGCCCCGACTCTTCGGTGTTCTACAACCGCGTCAAAGGCGAGACCGAAGAAGCGCTGAAAGCCATGGACTGGCCGCAACTGACCATCGCCCGCCCATCGCTCCTGCTCGGAGCACGCCATGAGTTTCGTCTCGGCGAGCGCCTCGCGGCTCCCCTGCTGCGCTGGCTGCCGGGCAGGTACCGTGGCATCGACGCCTGTGCCCTGGCTCGCGCCCTGTGGCGTCTGGCCCTGGAAGAGGAAGACGGTGTGCGCGTGATAGAGTCTGCCGACCTGCGCCGGCTGGGGCGCTGATACCGTGGATGAAACGATGAAACCGACAAGCCTGATCGAGGCCCTGCAAGACGCCGACATGCTCGAGATCGACGGCCTGTATGCCTGGCAATTCGACCTCGACACCGAATTGCTTGCGCAGATCAGCGCCGGCACGGCTGGCAGCGACAGCGCCGCCAAACCGCTGCTGCAGGTACACTGCATCGACGGTCGCGAACGCCGCCTGTGGAAGTTCTCCCTGGCTTCGGTGCAGGCTGCGCGCTACAGCGAAGCGGACGACAGCTGGTTGATCGCAGGCAGCGAGGTCAACCACACCCTCAAATGCTTTGCCGCCTATCGCGGCGACAATGATGAGGACGATGAGGGGCAGGACGAAGCCTGAACCATGGGCCTTTATGACCGCCATATCCTGCCGCACCTGATCGATTTCGCCTGCGGCATGGGCGCGGTCATGAAGGCGCGCTCGCAACTCGTGCCGCTGGCGCACGGACGCGTACTGGAAATCGGCATCGGCAGTGGCCTCAACCTGGGTTTCTACGACCCGCAGCGGGTCGAGGTGGTGGTTGGCGTCGACCCATCCGCCGCCATGCAGCGCCTGGCCCGTGAACGCGCCGCGCGCTGCCAGGTGCCGGTGGAAATGATCGCCCTGGAGCTGGGGCAGATTCGGGCCGAGGACGCCAGCTTCGACGACATCGTCTGCACCTTCACCCTGTGCACCATCCCCGATGCCATCGCCGCCCTGCGCGAAATGCGCCGCGTATTGAAGCCTGGCGGGCGCCTGCTGTTTTGCGAACACGGTCTGGCGCCGGATCTGCCGGTGGTGCGCTGGCAAAAGCGCCTGACGCCGCTGTGGAAACCGCTGGCCGGCGGCTGCCATCTGGATCGCGACATACCCGCGCTAATAGGAGCCGGCGGCTTTCATATCCGCGAACTGAGCACCGGCTATCTCAAGGGGCCAAGGCCGATGACCCACGTCTATCGCGGCTGGGCCGACTGAGCAACTAGCTGCTTACCGCACCGGAACGCAACGCCAACGGATCGACCAGCCCGGCGGCGATGACCATGCCTACCAGCTCTGGCAGCGTCTCGGCCTGCATGCGCTTCATCACCCGCGAACGATACAGGTCGACGGTCTTCACGCTGATATCGAGCTGCTCGGCCACTTCGCGATTGGTGTAGCCGCGCACCAGCGGCAGCAGCACGTCGCGCTCGCGCGGGGTGAGCTGGTCGAGCCGCGCCTGCACCTCGACCAGACGCGGATCGCGCGGTGAACGGGCCGGACGGCGATCCAGCGCCTGCTGCACGCTGTCGAGCAGCAATTGCTCGTTGTAGGGCTTCTCGATGAAATCCACCGCGCCGGCCTTGAACGCGCGCACGACGATGGGCACGTCAGCATGCCCGCTGACGAAGATCACCGGCAGGTCGATGCCACGCGCGCGCATCTCCTCCTGCACATTCAGCCCGCCCATGCCGGGCATGCGCACATCGAGCAGCACACAGGCATTGGCGCTCGGATCGCAAGCCTCAAGAAAGGCCCGACCGCTGGTGAATGGCACGCCGGTCAGCCCCACCGACTCCAGCAGCCAGAGCGTCGAGTCGAGCATGCCCTGGTCGTCATCGACCACATAAACCCGTTGTTGCATCCCTGTACTGCTCCTCTTGTTGTTATGCGTGACCTAGTTTGGGTAGCGCCGGCCGCCGTAGGGCGGACTCAGGAGCGCCAGCGAACAGTCCGCCAATTCGCGCCACGCCACCGTCCAAACGGCGTACTGCTACGCGAGTACGCCCTACCTCGGATTACCCCTCACACTCCTCGCCCCGCCCCAACGGCAAACGACACTCCAGGCACAACCCACCCGCCTCGGCCGGGAAGGCTTCCAGCGCACCGCCGAAGCCTTCGATGATGCTGCGGCTCATGGACAGGCCAAGCCCCAGTCCATCGGCCTTGCTGGTGTAGAAGGGGGTAAACAGCTTGCCCATCTGCTCGTCGCTGACACCCGGCCCCTGATCGATCACCCGGATCGTCAGGTTGCCGTCCGCTTCGCTTGCCTCCAGACGGACCTGCGAAGGGGCTCCGGGATGACGTTCGCGGTTGGCATCGATGGCATTGCGCAGCAGGTTGAGCAGTACCTGTTCGAGCAGCACGCGGTCGGCGAATACCGGCGGCAGATTGTCCGGCAACAGGTCGCTCACCGCCACCTGCGCCGTACCGGCCTCCCAGTTGCACAGACGCACCGCTTCGCGCGCCACCTCGGCCAGGTTCAGCGCCTGCATGCGCCGCTGGCCCTTGCGCAGGAAGGCGCGCAGGCGCTTGATCACTGCCGAGGCGTGATTGGCGTGCTCGGTGATGCGCGCCAGGCCCTGGCCCACCTTGTCGACACCGGCTGGATCGCCGCCCACCCCCTGCAGATAGCGCTGGCTGGCGCTGGCGTAGTTGACCACCGCCGCCAGCGGCTGGTTGATCTCGTGGGCGATGCCCGAGGCCAGTTCGCCCAGAGTAATCAGCCGCGTGGTGTGCGCCAGCTCGTCTTCCAGACGGCGCTTGTTGTCCTCGGCCTGGATGCGCGCGGTGATGTCGCGCGACACGCTGACCACCTCGACCACCGCACCGGTGTAGGTCTCGCGAATCGCGCGGCTGGCGGTCTCGAACCAGAGATAACGCCCATCGCGATGCCGGATGCGATAGCTCATGGTGTGGTAGCCGTCCTGCTCCAGCGCTTCGCGCGCCTGCTTGGCCTGCTGCAACTGATCCTGCGGATGCAGCAGGCTGTCGACGGCCATGCCACGCAGTTCTTCCGGCCAATAGCCGAGCAATGTCCAGCTAGCGGGTGTGGCGTCGAGAAACACGCCATCCGGGGTATGCCGGGAAATCAGATCGGTGGTGTTCTCGGTGATCAGCCGATACAGGCGCCGGGCGCGCGTCGCCTCGCGCTGCTCAAGGACTTCGCGGGTGGCCTCACGGCAGCGCGCCAGCACCCGCTGCTCTGCCACATCGGGGATAAAGCTCCAGATCAGGATGCGCTCGCCATCCTGCGCCTCCACCGCCTCCACAGCCCGCGACTGCTCCAGGCAGGCGCGCACCAGCGGCAAATGGTTCACCGGCAGCAGCTCGCCCACCTGAGCCAGCGAGCGCTCACCAAGTAGCCCCTGCAACGCCGCGTTGCTCTCCAGCAGACGCGCCTCGGCGTCGAGCAGCAGCGCCGGCTGCGGGTCGGATGACAGCAGCGGCGCACTGCGCGCCAGCCCCGAGGCCAGTTCGACCATCTGCACCAGCAGCTCGCGCAACCAGGGCAGCCACTCCAGCCCGGCCGCCTCGTCAACCTGCAACAGCAGCACGCCCGGTTGGCCGGGCTGCAGCTCTAGGGCCAGCGCCTGGCCATGATGCAGCGCGGCGCGACGCAAACGCCCGGCCAGCCAGCACGGCAGCCGGCGCAGGGCGTCGAAGGTCAGACTCGCCTGCTCACCGAACGCCGCAAATAGCGCTTCGTCGCTGGCCTCCAGCGGATCACCCATGCCGGGTGGCAGGCGCGGGCCGTCATCGACCTGGGCATAGGTACGACTGGCCGGCTGCCAGGTGAGGTACCAAGCCTGGCGCACCTGCGGGCACCCCAGCAAGGCCTGGCGCAAGGCCTCGGCCCGAGCGCCCAGCGGTGGCGCCTCGCGCTGGATGCGCAGCCAGGACTGCAGGGGAACGGCTGAGAGATGAGCGTCATTCTTCATATAGTAATTATTCTATAAAACCTTGGTACAACTTCCATACAAAATAGAAATGACCTATAAATCGAAACCAGCAAGCTTCGGTAATGCCTGCATCATTACCGGAATAACCAGAGCTAACAATCAGCCAAAGGTGTATCCGCCATGTCGATCTACGAGCAGGGTCTCGGCCGCGCTGCCGTCAACCACGTCGCCCTCAGCCCCCTGAGCTTCATTGAGCGTACGGCGGCGGTCTACCCGCACTACCCGGCGGTGGTGCATGGCTCGATTCGCCGTAACTGGGCCGAGACCTACGCGCGCTGCCGGCGCCTGGCCTCGGCGCTGGCCGGCCGCGGTATCGGTAAGGGCGACACGGTGGCGGTGATGCTGCCGAACATCCCGGCCATGCTCGAAGCGCATTTCGGCGTGCCAATGATCGGCGCGGTGCTCAACACCCTCAACGTGCGCCTGGATGCCGAGGCCATCGCCTTCATGCTGCAGCATGGCGAAGCCAAGGTGGTGATCGCCGACCGCGAGTTCTTCGACGTGATTCACGCCGCCATCGGCATGCTCGATCATCCGCCGCTGGTGATCGACGTCGACGACCCCGAGTACGGCGAAGGCCAGGCGGTCAGCGACCTGGATTACGAGGCCTTCCTCGCCGAGGGCGACCCGGAATTTGCCTGGCAGTGGCCGGAAGACGAGTGGCAGGCCATCAGCCTCAACTACACCTCCGGCACCACCGGCAACCCCAAGGGCGTGGTCTATCACCACCGTGGCGCCTTCCTCAACGCCATGGGCAACCAGATGACCTGGGCCATGGGCAACCATCCGGTCTACCTGTGGACGTTGCCGATGTTCCACTGCAACGGCTGGTGCTACCCCTGGACCATCACCGCCCTGGCGGGCGTGCACGTGTTCCTGCGCCGCGTCGACCCGGCGAAGATCCTCACCCTGATCCGCGACGAGCAGGTCACTCACCTGTGCGGCGCGCCCATCGTGCTCAATGCCCTGGTGAACATGCCGGCCGAGGCCAAGGCGGCCATCGATCACCCGGTAAAGGCCATGGTCGCCGGTGCTGCGCCACCCGCCAAGGTGATCGGCGCGGTGGAAGAAATGGGCATCGCCGTGACCCACGTCTACGGCCTGACCGAGGTCTACGGTCCGGTGACCCTGTGCGCCTGGCACGCCGAATGGGACGAACTGCCGCTGGAACAACGCGCCACTATCAAGGCGCGCCAGGGCGTGCGCTACCCGACCCTGGAAGGGGTGATGGTGGCCGACCCGAAAACCCTGGAGCCGGTACCGCGTGACGGCCAGACCATCGGCGAGATCTTCATGCGCGGCAACACCGTGATGAAGGGCTACCTGAAGAACCCCAGCGCCACCGCCGAGGCCTTCGAGGGCGGCTGGTTCCACACCGGTGACCTCGGTGTGTGCCACGCCGATGGCTACGTGGAAATCCGCGACCGCCTCAAGGACATCATCATCTCCGGCGGCGAGAACATCTCCACCATCGAGGTCGAGGGCGTGCTCTATCGCCACCCTGCGGTACTGGAGGCGGCGGTTGTCGCCCGCCCGGACGAGAAATGGGGCGAGACGCCCTGCGCCTTCATCACCCTGAAGACCGGCCAGCAGGCCAGCGACAGCGAGATCATGACCTTCTGTCGCGAGCACCTGGCCGGCTTCAAGGTGCCCAAGACCGTGGTCTTCACCCAGTTGCCGAAGACCAGCACCGGCAAGATCCAGAAGTTCGTCCTGCGCGATATGGCCAAGGCGCTGTAGAAGCGGCCCTCACCCCCGGCCCCTCTCCCGGTGGGAGAGGGGTGAATGAACCGTTTTCACAACAACAAGAACCGGCCCAGGCGGCCGACGGAGAACCTTCATGCAAATTTACAAGCGCCGTGACGGCGACGAACAACCTTACTGGCCCTTCGGCCCGTTCAAGGTGCGTCTACCCTTCGTGCATTACCGCTGGGAAACCGCCGAGATGCTGCAGGCGCTGATCATGTTCGTGGTCAGTTTGGCGATGATCCCGCTGCTGGAGAAATACCTCGGCCTGCCCTATGACGTGGCCCTGGCCTACGTGGTGGTGTGCGGCATCGGCTTCATGCTGCCGGCGCTGCTCGGCGTGCCGCTGGTGCCGGGTTGGATCACCCCCGGCATTCCCGTGGTGCTGCTGTTTCTCGGCAACTACGAGCCGGGCCCTGCGGCCATTCAGGCGCTGTTCGCCCTGCAGTTTCTGGTGTTCGTGATCTTCATGTTCCTCGGCGTCACCCGCCTGGGCAGTGTCCTGGTGCGACTGATCCCCAACTCGATGAAGGGCGGCATCATCATCGGCGCCGGTATCGCCGCGCTGATGGGCGAAATCAGCGCGGGCGGCCGCCTGGCCAACACGCCGATCTCGCTGGTTCTCGGCAGCCTGATCTGCCTGTATCTGATGTTCTCGGTGTCGTTCAAGGGCCTGACCGAGCGCGTGCCCTTCGCCCGCAAGATCGTCAACTACGGCATGGTGCCGGGCATGCTGATCGCCATCTTCATCGGCATCGCCGTGGGCGAGTACAAGATGCCGGACGTGAAATGGGGCATCACCGCGCCGGCCTTCGGCGAGATGTGGAACTACCTGCCGTTCAACGTCGGCTTCCCCGGCCTCGACGTGTTCATGCTGGCCGTGCCCACCGCAGTGATCGCCTATGTGATCGCCTTCGGCGATATCATCGTCGGCCAGTCGCTGATGCAGCGCGCCGATGAACTGCGCACCGACGAGGTGATCGAAAACAACGTCGACCGCATCCACCTGGTCACCGCCATCCGCAACGCCCTGCACGCCTTCTTCGCGCCCTACCCGGGCCTAGCCGGCCCGCTGTGGACAGCCGTGGCGGCGACCATGGCCGAACGCTACAAGTACGGGCGCAAGGCGATGGACTCGATCTACAGCGGCGCCGGCACCTTCTGGATCACCGGTTTCGCCGCGCTGTTCATGCTGCCGCTGGTCAGTTTCTTCCAGCCGGTACTGCCGATCGCCCTGTCGCTGACGCTGATCCTGACCGGCTACATCTGCCTGATGGTCGGCTTCGAACAGCTCAACAACAACACCGAGCGCGGCATCGCCGGCACCATGGGTGTGGTGCTCGCCGTCTACGGCGCGGGTTGGGGCCTGGCCGCAGGCGCGGCGCTGTACATCCTGGTCGAACGCACCCATCTGCTTAAATTCACCAGCGTCAAGGACAAACCGCGCGAGCCGGCCGAAGCCGACTAACAGACCGTTGAAAAACTACCTGCGTTGCCATTGCTGCGTTAAAAACAGGCTCAAAATGCTCATTTACAGCTCGTAAACTCCGCTTTTTCGCCTGTTTTTGCGGGGCCGCCATCGGATTGCACTGGCTGCCTCGCCGACGTTTTTCAACGGCCTGCTAACGCTTTTTTCGTTCACCCGGCGCCGCGCCTGTCGCGGCGCCTCCGCTGTCGAGGTTGCACCATGCCCGAATTCAACGCCCCGCTGCGCGATATGCGCTTCGTCCTCCATGACGTCTTCCAGGCGCCGAGCCTGTGGGCACGTCTGCCGGCCCTGGCGGAAACCGTCGATGCCGACACCGCCGACGCCATCCTCGAAGAAGCGGCCAAGGTCACCGGCAACCTTATCGCCCCGCTCAATCGCAGCGGCGACGAGGAAGGCGCACAGTGGGTCGATGGCGAGGTGCGCACCCCGGCTGGTTTCCGCGAGGCCTATGCCACCTACACCGAAGGCGGCTGGGTCGGCCTGTCCGGTAACCCGCAGTACGGCGGCATGGGCATGCCCAAGATGCTCGCCGTGGCCTTCGAGGAAATGCTCTATGCCGCCGGCTCCAGCTTCGCGCTGTATTCCGCGCTGAGTTCCGGCGCCTGCCTGGCAATCGACGCCCACGCCAGCGAAGAGTTGAAAACCACCTATCTGCCACCGATGTACGAAGGCCGCTGGGCCGGCTCCATGTGCCTGACCGAGGCCCATGCCGGCACCGACCTGGGCATCATCCGCACCCGCGCCGAGCCGCAGGCCGACGGCAGCTACAGCATCACCGGCAGCAAGATCTTTATCACTGGCGGCGAGCAGGATCTGACCGAGAACATCATCCATCTGGTGCTGGCCAAGCTGCCGGACGCACCGGCCGGGCCGAAAGGCATCTCGCTGTTTCTGGTGCCCAAGGTAATGGTCAACGCCGATGGCAGCCTCGGCGCGCGCAACGCCGTGAGCTGCGGCTCCATCGAACACAAGATGGGCATCAAGGCCTCAGCCACCTGCGTGATGAACTTCGACGGCGCCACCGGCTATCTGATTGGCGAAGTGAACAAGGGGCTGGCGGCGATGTTCACCATGATGAACTACGAGCGTCTGTCCATCGGCATCCAGGGCATCGGCTGCGCCGAGGCGTCCTATCAGTCGGCGGTGGCCTACGCCCGCGAGCGTATCCAGAGCCGCGCCGCCACCGGCCCGGTCAATCACGACAAGATCGCCGACCCGATCATCGTGCATGCCGACGTGCGCCGCATGCTGCTGACCATGAAGGCGCTGAACGAAGGCGGTCGTGCCTTCGCCTGCTACGTCGGCCAGCAGCTGGATCTGGCCAAGTACGCCGAGGACGCCAGCGAGCGGCAGAACGCCGAGGCGCTGGTCGCCCTGCTGACTCCGGTGGCCAAGGCCTTTTTCACCGACACCGGGCTGGAAAGCTGCGTGCATGGCCAACAGGTGTTCGGCGGCCACGGCTATATCCGCGAATGGGGCCAGGAGCAGCTAGTGCGTGACGTGCGCATCGCGCAGATCTACGAAGGCACCAACGGCATCCAGGCGCTCGACCTGCTCGGGCGCAAGGTGGTGGCCAATGGCGGCGCCGCGCTGCGCCTGTTCGCCAGCGAAGTGCGTGACTTCGCCCATGCCCATGAATCGCCCTTCGGTGATCGCCTGGTGGAAGCGCTGGAACGCCTGGAAGCGGTCAGCGGCTGGCTGCTGGAGCAGGCCAAGATTGATCCCAACTCGGTCGGCGCCGCCTCGGTGGAGTACCTGCACCTGTTCGGCTACGTCGCCTACGCCTACATGTGGGCGCGCATGGCCGCGGTGGCGCAGAACAAGCAGACAGAGGATGAAGCCTTCTACGGCGGCAAGCTGGCCACCGCCGAGTTCTTCTTCGCCCGCCTGCTGCCGCGCACCCTGAGCCTGGAGGCGAGCATCCGTGCCGGCAGCCAGCCACTTTATGGTCTGGCTTCCGAGCAATTCTGAAGATTGTGTTTGCGGTGCCTGTCCAGGGCCCATGGGGAGGACCGAACAGCCGTTCGCGTGGGCTGAAGCCCACCCTACAGGACCGCCCGCCGCACAGTTTTAAACGTAGGGCGGGTGCAACCCGCCACCGCCGAATCGGCGGCTCTACAAGGTTGAGCGTGTTGCGCGGCGCTTCGGCGCCGCGCTTTTTTATTCGAGTCTCGGCTGGCCCCTGCCCAGCCGACCAGGAGTCTTTATGCGTGAAGTCGTGATAGTCGCTGCCTGCCGTACCGCCATCGGCAGCTTCCAGGGTGCGTTGAGCCGCATACCCGCGCCACAACTGGGCGCTGCGGTGATCCGTGAGCTGCTCGCCCGCACCGGCATTGCAGGTGAGCAGATCGACGAGGTGATTCTCGGCCAGGTGCTTACCGCAGGCTCAGGGCAGAACCCGGCCCGGCAGAGCGTGCTGCTCGCCGGGCTGCCGCATACGGTGCCGGCCATGACCCTGAACAAGGTCTGCGGCTCCGGCCTCAAGGCGGTGATCCTCGGCGCTCAGGCCATTCGTGGCGGCGATGCCGAGGTCATCATCGCCGGCGGTCAGGAGAACATGAGCCTGGCGCCCTACGTCATGCCCGGCGCCCGCAGCGGCCTGCGCATGGGTCATGCCGGGCTGGTCGACAGCATGATCCAGGACGGTCTGTGGGACGCCTTCAATAACTACCACATGGGCATCACCGCCGAGAACCTGGCCGAGCAGTACGGCGTCACGCGCGCCGAGCAGGATGCCTTCGCCCTGCGCTCGCAACAGCGTGCTCAGGCCGCCATCGAGTCCGGGCGTTTCGCCGACGAGATCGTCGCCGTGGACATTCCCCAGCGCGGTGCCGCACCACTGCGCTTTGCCCAGGATGAACAACCACGCGCCGGCACCAGCCTGGACAGCCTGGGCAAGCTGCGCCCGGCCTTCAAGAATGACGGCACCGTGACCGCCGGCAACGCCTCGACCCTCAACGACGGCGCCGCCGCGGTGCTGCTGATGAGCGCCGAGAAGGCCGACGAACTGCAACTTCCGATCCTTGCGCGCATCGCCGCCCACGCCAGCGCCGGGGTCGACCCGGCAGTGATGGGTATCGGCCCGGTATTCGCCAGCTGCAAGGCGCTGGAGCGTGCTGGCTGGAGCCTGGAACAGCTCGACCTGATCGAGGCCAACGAAGCCTTCGCCGCCCAGGCCATCGCCGTTGGCCGCGAGCTGCATTGGGACAGTGCCAAGGTCAACGTCAACGGCGGTGCCATCGCCCTCGGCCACCCCATCGGCGCCTCCGGCTGCCGCATCCTGGTCAGCCTGGTGCACGAAATGCAGCGTCGCGATGCCCGCCGTGGCCTGGCCACCCTGTGCATCGGTGGCGGCCAGGGTGTGGCCTTGGCCATCGAACGCTGAAACAATCGCCGTCACTGCACAAGAACAAGAGAAAACCCATGCGAACCCTGACCACCCTGACCGGCAACAGCCAGAAACTCGATGGCGGCGCCATGTTCGGCAACGCGCCCAAGGCTCTCTGGCAACGCTGGATGCCAGCCGACGAACTCAATCGTATCGACCTCGGCTGCCGCGCCCTGCTGGTGCAGGAAGACGCGCGCAACATCCTGGTAGAGACCGGCATCGGCGCCTTCTTCAGCCCCGAGCTGAAGCAGCGCTTCGGCGTGCAGGAAGACCAGCACGTCCTGCTCGATGAACTGGCGAAACTCGGCCTGAGCGATGCCGATATCGATATCGTCGTGCTCACCCACCTGCACTTCGACCATGCCGGTGGCCTGCTAGCCGCCTGGCAGGACGGTCAACCCGCACGCCTGCTATTCCCCAACGCGCAGTTCATCACGGGCCGGCGTCAATGGCAGCGCGCCTGCAACCCACACGCCCGCGATAAAGCCTCCTATATCCCGGAACTGCTGGATCTGCTGGAGAACAGCGGGCGCCTGCAACTGATCGACGAAACCGACAGTTGCGAGCTACTCGGCCCCGACTGGCGCCTGCACTGGAGCGACGGACACACCCCAGGCCAGTTGCTGCCGGAAGTGGCCATGCCGGGCGGGCCGGTGGTGTTTCCCGGCGACCTGATCCCCGGTGCGCCCTGGGTTCACCTGCCAATCACCATGGGCTACGACCGCTTCCCCGAAGGCCTGATCGAGGAGAAGGAGGCGCTGCTGGCCGACCTGTTCTCGCGCGGCGGTCGCCTGGTCTTCACCCACGACCCCGACGTAGCCATGGGGCGGGTGACACGAGACGAAAAAGGTCGCTACGGGCTCGATGAAGCGGTAAAAGCGGCCCATCTGCTGGCAAACTAACACCATCGGGCCTTGACGAGCCGGCCATGCAGCGCGAGCATGGCCGCTTGTTTTTCGCCGTGGTCACGACCGCACCAGCATCGGGCTGGACTCCGTGTCGTGCCCACTTCGACAGCCCTGGGGAATCGCTTCATGAGCCTGGCCTCTGTCCGCGCCTTCTTCGCCGCCAAGGCGCCCGACATCACGATCATCGAGCTGCAGACCAGCACCGCCACCGTGGCGCTGGCTGCCGAAGCGCATGGCGTGGCGCCAGGGCAGATCGCCAAAACTCTGGCCTTCCGCATCGCCGAGCGTGACGTGCTGATCGTCGCCCGTGGCGATGCGCGCATCGACAATCGCAAGATGAAGGAATGCTTTGGCACCAAGGCACGCATGCTCGATGCGCAAACGGTGGTCGAACTGACCAGCCATCCGGTCGGCGGCGTTTGCCCATTCGGCCTGGCCACGCCGCTCAGCGTCTACTGCGACCGCTCGCTACTGGCCTTCGACGAAGTGCTGCCGGCTGCCGGCGCTACCCACAGCGCCGTGCGCATCACCCCACAACGCCTGGCCGAACTGGTGGACGCCGAGTGGATCGACGTGTGCCAGGAAGTGGAGACGGAAGCCTGCTGAACAGCACGCGCACCGAGGCATTTCCCGGATTGCATCCGGGCTGCTCATTTCCAGGCCAGGAATCTTCCGTAGCCCGGATGCAATCCGGGGCCGGGTTATCAGGAAGTGGCCTAATCTCGATGGCCTACAACCCGCCGCTAACCCCAAGATTGACGCCCAGCGCAGTAGCCAGCGAAAACGGCAGCAGCAAGGTATCAAGCAGCGCACTGGCCGGCAGATCCAGCCCCGGATAACGCGGTGCCTCGGCGCCGAAACGATCCAGCGGGCAGCAGCCGCCATTGATGGTGTACCAATCCAGTCGGGTGCCAGCGTAGACCACCGGCGCACCCGGCTTGGCCGCGTCCAGGGTGCGCACGGTGGCGCAGCCGCTCAGGATCAGCAGCGCCACGGAACATACGAGCAGGCGCACGCTGTCAGTCATCCGACACCATATGATGCTCGCCCCAACGGGGAAGCATGTCCTGGGGTATGCCCAGGCAGTTGAGGATACGCGCGACGACGAAATCCACCAGGTCATCCAGCGTTTGCGGCTGGTGATAAAAGCCGGGCGAAGCCGGCAGGATGGTCACGCCCAGATTCGACAGCTTGAGCATGTTCTCCAGATGGATGCTCGAGTACGGCGCCTCGCGCGGCACCAGAATCAGCTGGCGACGCTCCTTCAGCGCCACATCGGCGGCGCGTTCGATCAGGTTGTTGCAGGCACCAGCAGCGATGGCCGACAGGGTGCCGGTTGAGCATGGCACCACCACCATGGCCGTCGGCGCGCCGGAGCCGGAGGCTGCTGGCGCCATCCAGTCTTCCTTGCCGTAGACGCGGATCTGCCCCGGCGCTGCGCCGGTGTATTCGGTGAGGAACTGCGCCATGGCCTGCGGCTTGGCCGGCAGCGCCACGTCGGTTTCGGTGGCCATCACCAGTTGCGCAGCCTTGGAGATCAGAAAGTGCACCTCGCGCTCTTCCTGCACCAGGCAGTCGAGCAGGCGCAGGCCGTATTGCGCGCCTGAGGCGCCGGTCATAGCCAGGGTGATGCGTTCAGGGCCGCTCATGAGTGCTCCGTAGGGCGGGCGCAACCCGCCGGTTTTCCATACATGGCGGGTTTCACCCGCCCTACCGCAAGGTCGTGCGACTCAGGCCAGAGCCTTGGCCAGCTTGCCATGCAAACCGCCGAAGCCGCCGTTGCTCATGATCACCACCTGAGTACCAGGCCGTACCAGCGCCTTCACGCCATCGATGATCGACTCCAGCGAGTCGCACACGCGCGTCGGGTTGCGCGCCTGCGCCACGGTGGCGGCCAGGTCCCAGCCGAGATTCGGCGGCGCGTACCAGAACACCGCGTCGGCCTGCTCGGCCGACTCGGCCAGACCGTCGCGATGGGCGCCGAGCTTCATGGAATTGGAACGT
This sequence comes from Pseudomonadota bacterium, assembly GCA_023431055.1. Classification (GTDB taxonomy): domain Bacteria; phylum Pseudomonadota; class Gammaproteobacteria; order Pseudomonadales; family Pseudomonadaceae; genus Aquipseudomonas. Next base: position 68,765 of record JAEYXX010000048.1, on the reverse strand, counting down.
GGCTCGATCACCGCGATCACCTGAGTATCGTCGCCGACACGCTTGCGCAGGCCATCCAGGGTGGTGGCAATGGCCGTGGGGTGGTGAGCGAAGTCATCGAAGATGGTCACACCACTGACCTCGGCGACCTTTTCCATACGCCGCTTGGCGTTGACGAACCGGCCCAGCGCCTCGATGCCCAGCGCCGGCACCACGCCGACATGGCGCGCCGCAGCGAGTACGGCCAGGGCGTTGGCGACGTTGTGCTGGCCGGTCAGGTTCCACTCCACCGTGCCCTCGACCTTGCCATCGAAACTCACCTCGAAGCGCGAGCCATCCGCGCTGAGCAGGCGCGCCTGCCACTGGCCGCCTTCGCCAGTGGTCTGGACCGGCGTCCAGCAGCCCATCTCGATCACTCGCGCCAGCGCAGTTTCGCTGGCCGGATGGATGACCAGACCTTCGCTGGGGATAATGCGTACCAGGTGGTGGAACTGCCGCTCGATGGCCGCAAGATCCGGGAAGATGTCCGCGTGATCGAACTCCAGGTTGTTGAGGATCGCCGTGCGCGGACGGTAGTGGACGAACTTGCTGCGCTTGTCGAAGAAGGCGCTGTCGTACTCGTCGGCCTCGACCACGAAGAACGGCGTGCCGCCCAGACGTGCGGAGATACCGAAGTTCTGCGGCACGCCGCCGATCAGAAAGCCCGGCGCCATGCCGGCGTGCTCCAGCACCCAGGCCAGCATGCTCGAGCTGCTGGTCTTGCCGTGGGTACCGGCCACCGCCAACACCCAGCGCCCCTGCAGCACATGGTCGGCCAGCCACTGCGGGCCGGAAACGTAGGGCAGGCCCTTATTCAATACATATTCGACTGCGGGGTTGCCGCGGCTCATGGCGTTGCCGACCACCACCAGATCGGGCGCCGGTTGCAGGTGCGCCGGGTCATAGCCCTGCATCAGCTCGATGCCCTGGGCTTCGAGCTGGGTGCTCATGGGCGGATAGACATTGGCGTCGGAGCCGGTGACGCGGTGGCCGAGCTCCTTGGCCAGAACGGCGAGCGAGCCCATGAAGGTGCCGCAGATGCCGAGAATATGGATGTGCATGAATGACCTCTATGAAGCCCGACGCAGGGGCGTGAAGCGATGGCGGCAGGTTAGCACAGCGCCCAGCGGGCGGCTGCTGCGCCCTGCTCAGACCCATGCGTCGCGAGCAAGTTGCCGACCAGCCGAAATCAAACGCTTGCTTGGATTGCGCATTCAACTGGCTTTGAGGCAGCATCGGCTGGTCTGCTGGCACAACAGCTGCATCGTCCATCCAGTTCAATCACAGAAGCCGAGGCCCGCCATGCGCATCGTCCAAGCCACCCTGGAGCACCTGGACCTGCTGACCCCGCTGTTCGTCAAATACCGCGAGTTCTACAACGAACTGCCCTACCCCGAGTCGTCGCGCAAGTTCCTCGAGAAGCGCCTGCGGCGCAAGGAGTCGGTGATCTACCTGGCCCTGGCCGACGACGAGGACAAGCTGCTCGGTTTCTGCCAGCTCTACCCCAGCTATTCGTCGCTGTCGCTCAAGCGCGTGTGGATTCTCAACGACATCTACGTGGCCGAGGATGCGCGGCGCCAACTGGTCGCTGATCGCCTGCTGCAGACCGCGAAGAAGATGGCCAAGGACACCAATGCCGTGCGCATGCGCGTAGCCACCAGCCGCGACAACGAGGTGGCGCAGAAGGTCTACGAGTCCATCGGCTTCGTCGAGGACGAGCAGTTCAAGAACTACGTGCTGCCGATCAACGTCGACTGAGCCTGTCAGCGTAACGGCGGCTGATCATCAGCCGCCAAGACTGAGCAGTAGCCCCAACAGCAGCGGCAAGGTGATAAGGCCCAGGGCGGCCAGGCGCGCCGGCTGCAAAGGCACACGGCGCAGGGCCTGGCTGCGCCGTTCGCGCAAGGGCTTCTGCAGCGCCAGCTGAAACTCCGAAAGCGCTTCGAAACGCGCCTGTGGCTGCGGCGCCAGCGCACGGGCCAATACCCCATCCCAACCTTGCGGCACCTGGACAGCGAAGCTGGCCAAGGGCACATAACAGTGGCCTGGGCCGACATCCTCACGCGCCGCTGCTGGCCATTGCCTGCACATCAACCAGTAGACCAGCGCCGCGAGGGCGAACTGATCCGCACGACCGTCCAGCGCACGGCCGCCTCGCAGCTCGGGCGCCAGCGGCACCGCCTGTTCGGGTAGCGACTGCCGCGCAACGCCCGGAAGAATCGCGGCCGCACCTGGCAACAGCATCACCTGTCCGTCATCGCCGAGCAGGATCTGCCTGGGATTGAACAATAACCCCTGCATGCCACGGCGCTGCAGCGAGCGTACGGCGGCGATCAATTGCATCACGATGCGCAGCAGCGTTTGCGTATCCGGCGCGCCCCGGGCAGCGACCCAATCGAACAGGTTGCGCATGCCGCGTGGCGGTTTGGCCAGAACCAGGTACGCATGGCTGCGTGCCTGGTGCATCGAGAGTACCTGCGGCAAGGCCTGCTGCGGGCTGCGGCGCAAGGCCCACTCGCGCTGCCAGAAGGCCTCGCCGGCATCCTCGTCGGCGAACCAGAGCACGGCTTCTCGCCCGTCCGCATCGCGGCCGACGAACATGCGCCCTGGCGGGCCATAGGGACATTCGCGCAACAACGTCCAGCCATCGACTTGCTGACCGCAGACGATCTGCCTCAGTGCAGGTCTTGCCGGCGCTGGTGGCAGCACCGGCGGACATTGTCGTTCACCGATGCGTAGCAATACCGCAGCGCCTGGAGCCTGCAGCAAGGGCTGCAGCATCCCGTCCAGCGTCATCTCCGCCTGCGTACGCAGCCGTTGCAGATCGCTGACGTCGAGCAGCGGCTGTGGCGCCAGCAACAGATGCTCATAACGCCTCGGCTGCAGACTGTGCTGGACCAGCGCCAGCTCGGCCTGGGTGCCAAGGGCCTGGCCCTCGCGTCCGGGCAGGATCTGCAGACCATTCGCCTGCGCACGCGCCAGGCCGACACTGCCGGCCTGCAGAAACTGCCAATCCTCGCCCTGAACCAGCAGGACACCGGCGTGCAGCTCGGCGATACCGCGCCCGCCCTGCTGGCGACGAAACAGTTGCAGGTTCAGCGCTGCTAACACCTGTCGCGCCGCCTGGGTTTCACTCCAGCCCTGCGGCGTGCAACGAAAATCGGCGAACAGCGCATCGAGTTGGCGCTCCAGGTTTTGCACCACGTCGGGGCAGTGGCGCGCCCAAAGGAGCATGACCAGCAGTAGCGGCGGGCGCTGCTGGCGTCCTGCCAGCCACATCGCCCGAGCCCGCGCGGCCTGGTGCGGCAGGTCCAGCCCGGTGCCGGATGCCAGGGTGATTCCGGGATGTTCCAGCAATTGCAGCGCCATGCTCAGCCCTCCTGCTGCAGCGAAGCTGCCGGTAGCGTTGCAGCCTTTGTGCCGACTTGTCGCCAGGACCGGGCCCCCTTATGGTGGCCGAATGTTTCCAACGAGCCTGCATGCATGTGGTCCTTCAAGGCCTGGCGCCGTCGTCGCACCCTCGAACGCAACCCTGTCGACCCTGCCCACTGGGCGGAGGTACGCAGACGCCTGCCGATTCTCGATGGTCTCGACGAACGCGAGGAGCAGCAGCTTCGCGAGCGCGCCGTACTGTTCCTGCATGAAAAGCACCTGACGGCCCTGCCCGGTCTGCAGCTCGGCCCGGTCGAGCACCTGCTGCTGGCCGCCCAGGCGCAGTTGCCGCTCCTGCACCTGGGCGATCTGGACTGGTATCAGGGCTTTCACGAGATCGTGCTCTACCCCGATGACTTCCTCAGCCCGCAACGCCACCGCGACGCCAGCGGCATCGAACACGAATGGGACGACGCACGCAGCGGCGAAGCCTGGCAGCAAGGGCCGGTGATCCTCGCCTGGCCCGGTGTCGAGGCGAGCGGCGGCTGGGAAGGCTACAACCTGGTGATCCACGAACTGGCGCACAAGCTGGACATGCTCGAAGGCGGCGCCAACGGCCTGCCGCCGCTGCACCGCGACATGCGCGTGCAGGACTGGGCCCACGCCATGCAGAGCGCCTATGACGCATTGAACGCCGAGCTGGACGCCAACCCCGAGGCGGAAACCGCCATCGACCCGTACGCCGCCGAAGACCCGGCGGAATTCTTCGCCGTGACCAGCGAATACTTCTTCAGCGCCCCGGATCTGCTGGCCGCGGCCTTTCCCGAGGTCTACCGGCAACTGGCGCTGTTCTACCGCCAGGACACCCTCGCCCGATTGCAGCGCCTGCAGGCGGAACACCCCGACTACGAGACGGTCGAAACCGCGACCAATGGCTGATTCACGTGGCGTAGTAACGCCATGCGAATCCGCCTATAATGCGCCCCACTTTTTTGGCCCTTCCTGGGAGTTCCCCCATGAGCTACAGCAAGATCCCGGCTGGTAAAGACCTGCCGAACGACATCTACGTTGCCATCGAAATCCCGGCCAACCATGCGCCGATCAAATACGAGATCGACCATGACAGTGACTGCCTGATGGTCGACCGCTTCATGGCGACCCCGATGTTCTACCCGGCCAACTACGGTTTCATCCCGCACACTCTGGCTGACGACGGCGACCCCCTCGACGTACTGGTCGTGACTCCCTACCCGGTAGCGCCGGGTTCGGTGATCCGCGCCCGTCCGGTCGGCGTACTGCACATGAGCGACGAAGCCGGCGGCGACGCCAAGTTGGTAGCGGTTCCGCACGATAAGCTGACCGTTCTGTACAAGGACGTTCAGGAATACACCGACCTGCCCGCGCTGCTGATCGAGCAGATCAAGCATTTCTTCGAGAACTACAAGGATCTCGAGAAGGGCAAGTGGGTCAAGGTAGAAGGCTGGGGCGGCGCTGAAGAAGCCCGCAGCCTGATCAACAAGGCAGTCGCGGCTTATCAAAAATAAGCCCTGACCACCTCCGAAAAGCCGGCCACAAGCCGGCTTTTTTATGCCTGCCTCCCGCCCTGAACAAGGTTTACAGCGCTCATTTCCATGCAGCCGCCTGCATCTCACACCTACGGCATCCGATAATCGCACCATTTTGTGCACAGACATCATCCAGACTTGGATGCTTAAAAGCCTTGCCATTCCTGGCTTTCAGACTTTATTCAGATATTTTTCGGCGCTCGTCAGTGGCCCTGAGCAGGCCGCGCAATTGACTGGATTAACCAGTTAGTACATTTTTCTCGCTGTCACGTCACAACAACAAGAGACAGCCCATGACGCCCTGCATTCTGGTACTCAATGGCCCCAATCTGAACCTGCTCGGCACGCGCGAACCGGCCACCTACGGGCATGAGACCCTAGCCGACATCTCCCAACTCTGCGCAGACACGGCCGCCGAACACGGCTTGAAGATCGAGTTTCGTCAGACCAATAACGAAGGTGAACTGCTCGACTGGATTCATGCCGCGCGTGGGCGCTGCGCCGGCATCCTGATCAACCCGGCGGCCTGGACCCATACCTCGGTGGCCATCCGCGATGCCCTGGTGGCCAGCGAACTGCCGGTCATCGAGGTGCATCTGTCCAACGTGCACAAACGTGAGCCGTTCCGTCATCACTCGTTCGTCTCGCCGATCGCCGTCGGTGTCATTTGCGGGCTCGGTAGTCAGGGCTACCGACTGGGTCTGCAGTACTTCGCTCAATCGCTCAAGGGTTAAGAAGCATGTCCTCCGTTACCAGTGGCATCCTCGCCGGCCTTATCGGCAAGGGTATCCAGGCCTCCCGCACGCCAGCCATGCACGAACGCGAAGGCGATGCGCAGGGGCTGCGCTACCTCTACCGCCTGATCGACCTCGAACAGTTGGGCCTCGACCTCGATGCTTTGCCAAGCCTGCTTGATGCGGCGCAGCATATGGGCTTTACCGGCCTCAACATCACCTTCCCGGCCAAGCAGGCGATCATCCCGCTGCTCGACGAGCTGTCGAGCGAGGCGCGTGGCATTGGCGCGGTGAACACCGTGGTGCTCAAGGACGGCAAGCGCGTCGGCCACAACACCGACTGCCTGGGCTTCGCCGAGGGCTTTAGGCGTGGCCTGCCCAACGTGGACCGCCGTCGCGTGGTGCAGATGGGCGCAGGGGGGGCCGGTGCAGCCGTGGCGCATGCCCTGCTTGCCGAAGGCGTGGAGCGCCTGTGCATTTTCGAAGTAGAGCCAGGCCGCGCCCAGGCTCTGGCGGACAACCTCAATGCTCACTTTGGTAGCGAGCGCGCCGTCGCAGGTGAGGACCTGGCCTGCGAAGTCGCCGCAGCCGACGGCCTGGTCAACACCACCCCGGTCGGCATGGCCAAGCTGCCAGGTACGCCACTTCCGGTGGAGCTGCTGCACGCTGGGTTGTGGGTCGCGGAGATCATCTATTTCCCGCTGGAGACCGAACTGTTGCGTCACGCCCGCGCGCTAGGCTGCCACACGCTGGATGGCGGGACCATGGCGGTGTTCCAGGCGGTCAAGGCGTTCGAGCTGTTCAGCGGCCGCCCGGCCGATGCCGAACGCATGCAGGCGCACTTCGCCAGCTTCTGAGCCCACGCATGAAAAGGCCCCTGGCAGCGACAACCCTGCCAGGGGCCTTTTCATATCTGCTCAGCCCTGGATATAACGCAGCACGGCGTCGCAGATCATCGTCTTGTGGCGTTGCTTGACCTGTTCGTCAGGCAGGTCGATCTGGAAGATTTCACCGAAGGTGTGGCGGTTGGACACCCGATAGAAGCAGAACGAGCTGATCAGCAGGTGCACGTCGAGCACATCGATACCCGGGCGGAACACGCCCTCTTGCGCACCGCGCCGCAAGGTCTTGCCGAGGGTATCGAGCACCACGTTGCTCATCTGGCGGATGGCCGGTGACTGCTTGACGTACTCACCGTAGTGGATGTTCTCGATACTGACGATTCGCACGAAGTCGACGTTGCGGTCGTGGTGATCGAAGGTGAACTCCACCAGCCTGCGGATCGCCAGCACCGGCGGCAGGGACGCCAGGTCGAGGCGACTCTCGGTACCGCGAATGTCACCGTAGAGTTTGACCAGTACCTCGAGGTAGAGCTGCTCCTTGCTGCCGAAGTAGTAGTAGATCATCCGCTTCGAGGTCGCGGTACGCTCGGCGATGGCATCCACGCGAGCCCCGGACAGGCCCTGCTGGACGAACTCCGTGATGGCGGCCTGGAGAATGCTCTCGCGGGTCTTCTCCGGATTGTTCTTACGTACCTTGCGCACCACCTCGGTAGGTTGGGTGGCCAGGTTGGCAACGGCTTCGGTCATACGGCAATGGTCTTTTTATAGGTATTGGTAGTGCGGATTATGGCAGGCCGCACAGACGTCGTGCAGCGGCAACCGAAGGGTTGCCGCATCGCCCACCTTACAGCCGCGGCCGCTTCAAACCGCCGCTGCGCGCCTTGGCCATGGCCGCCAGGCGTACCGCGACGTTGGCCGCACCGTAGCCCACGTAGCCACCCTTGCGCTGGATGATTTCGAAGAAGAAGCGCTCCTCGAACGGCTCGGTGTATACGTGGAACAGCTCGCCACCCTGGGCATCACGGTCGTAGAGCACGTTGTAGTAGGCCAGCTCGCTGAGGAACTCGTCGTCGAAGTCGAAGCGTGCGGCCAGGTCGTCGTAGTAGTTCAGCGGAATCTCCAGCAGCGGAACGCCGGCTTCCTTGGCCCGCGCCACCTCGGCGAAGATGTCGTCGCAAGAGAAAGCGATGTGATGCACACCGGAGCCCTGATAGCTGGAAAGCGCATGGGCGATGGCGGTGTTGCGGTTCTCGGAGATGTTCAGCGGCAGGCGGATCGAGCTGCAACGACTGCGAATCGCCCGGCTTTTCACCAGCCCGTAGGGATCGGGCAGCACCACCTCGTCGTCGGCCTCGAAATCCAGCAGGCTCTTGTAGAACAGCACCCAGCTGTCGAGCGAATCGGCCGGCAGCGCCAACGCCATGTGATCGATCCGTTGCAGCCCGCCGCTGACCTGGGCGCTGGCATCGAGGCTGAAATCGGTGTCGTAGATGGTCTGCCCTTCTCCGCCCTGCTCTACCAGATAGATCAGGCTACCGTCCGGTGCGCGCACGGCTGGAATTTCCCGCTCGTTGGGCCCGACCAGGCCCCGATAGGGCTGGCCGCGGTAGTCGCAGGCACGCTGCAGTGCCTGCGCGCCGTTCCTGACGCGCAGCGCAGTGGCGCAGAGCGAAGGGCCGTGCGACTCGAAGAAGTTGTGGGCAAAGGAGTAAGGCTCGGCATTGAGCACGATATTGATATCACCCTGACGCAGCAGGCTGACGTCCTTGGAACGATGCTGCCCGGCACGGGCAAAGCCCAGGCGCTCCAACCAGCCGGACAGACGCGCGCCGACGGCCTCGTCGACAGCGAACTCGAGAAACTCGACGCCGTCGTAGCGGTGGGCAGCAGGTGGGGTGAAGAGCACGCCCGGCTCGATCTGATGACCCTCTTTCTCCAGTCGCTTGTGGGTCTTTTCCTCGAGGTAGAGCAGCGAGCGCAGGCCGTCGGCGGCGTTCTGCCGGGGTGGCGCGGCGCGGAATCCATCGTTGAAGATCTCCAGCGACAATGGGCCGCGATAACCGCTACGCAGGATGGGAGCGAGGAAGCCCGCCAGATCGAATTCACCCTGCCCAGGGAAACAGCGGAAATGTCGACTCCACTCCAGCACGTCCATTGCCAGAATCGGCGCATCGGCCATCTGCACGAAGAAGATCTTGTCGCCGGGAATATCGGCGATGGCCGCCGGATCGCCCTTGAGCGACAGGGTGTGGAAACTGTCGAGGATCACCCCGACAGCCGGATGGTCGGCCTGGCGCACCAGGTTCCATACCTGCTGGTAGGTGTTGACGTGACGCCCCCAGGCCAGCGCTTCATAACCGATGCGCAGGCCACGTACGCCGGCACGTTCGCCGAGCAGGCGCAAGTCATCGATGAGGATTTCATCATCGCCCAGCGAGTCGGCGGCGACGTTGCTGCACACCAGCACCAGGTCGGTGCCCAGCTCCTGCATCAGGTCGAACTTGCGTTCGGCGCGGTCAATGTTGCGCTGCAGGCGGTCGCGGCGACAGCCTTCGAAATCACGAAACGGCTGGAACAGGGTGATGGCCAAGCCAAGATCGGCGCAGCGCTTGCGGATTTCGCTGGGGCTGCCGTCGTAGTAGAGCAGGTCGTTCTCGAAGATTTCCACACCGTCGAAGCCGGCAGCAGCAATGGCTTCGAGCTTCTCGGGCAGGGTACCGCTAAGGGAAACGGTGGCAATTGAACGCTGCATAGACGGCTCCGGGCTGAGGCGGCGCCGTGGTGGGCAGAGTGAGGGACCGAGAGACTCCAGAGCCCTCACTCGCCGGTTGGTCGGCGCTCATGGATTGTTCGTAGCCAGGATTATTGGCAGGGCAATGCAGATCAGCAATTCAAAATGAACGAACTGGTTAGTTTTCCGTTCGATAATCGAACAATGGTTATTTACGCGACTGTCGCCGGCTCTGCCAGGCGGCCGCGAGGCCACTGAGGCAGATGATGAGGATGCCGATCAGCGCCGTGGTATCGGGTGTGTGTTTGAACACCAGCAAACCCAGCAGGCCGGCGAAGACGATCTGCACATAACCGAATGGGGCCAGCAACGCCGGGGCCGCGTGACGAAAGGCATGGGTCAGCAACAGATGCGCCGCCATGCCACAACCGCCCAGCGCCAGCATCATCAGGCCATGGGTGATGCTGGGGACATGCCAGAAGAACGGCACCAGCAGGCTCATCACCAGGGTGTTGACCAGGCCAGCGAAGAAGTTGCTGGTGGTGGCACTGTCCACTTCGCTCAGACGTCGGGTGAGAATCTGATAGAAGCTGAAACACAGCGCGGCGCTCAGCGGTAGCAGCACGGCCGGCGTGAACAGGCTGCCGCCGGGATGCACGATAATCAGCACGCCGATGAAGCCGATGATCACCGCCGCCCACTGCCCTGCGCTGACGCGCTCGCCAAGTAGCGGCACCGACAGCGCGGTCACCAGCAAAGGCGCGAGAAAGATCACCGAGGTCGCCTCAGCCAGCGGAATGAACATCAGGCCGGTGGTGAACAGCAGGCTGACGCCCAGCAGGCACAGTGCCCGCAACACCTGCAGACCAGGACGTTTGGTGCGCAGCACACGCAGGCCGGATTGCGGCAGGAAGATGCCGGCCATCAATAGGGTGTGCACCATGTAGCGCGCCCAGACGATGAGGATGATCGGGTAGAAACCCGACAGGTATTTGGACATGGCATCGTGACTGGCGAACAGGAAGGTCGCCAGCACCATCAGGCCGATCCCCTTGAGCGGATGATTGGCGCCGGACAATGGAGTGATGCTCATGAAATACCCGGGAAGCGGACGCGCCGCAAAAAGATAGCAAGACAACTAACTATACAGGCCGCAACCGAGCAGCGCCTATATCGGCTGCGGCAACGGCTGGCGGGATTACGACTGACGGTCAAGCACCTGCCGTGTCTTCTCCAGCGCCATGCTGGCCCGCTGCAACGCGCTGACGCCCTGCTCCAGCAATTGCCGAGTGGGAATTTCCAGGCTCAGCGGAATGTTCGCCGGCAGGGTTCGCAGCAAGCCCGGCAGGTCGCAATCGCCCTCGCCGGGGAAACGCCGCTCGTTGCGCGCCTGGCGCAGGATTTCCGCCATGTCATCCGGGCGCGGCCCGGCTACATCGCACAACTGAGCGTAGCGCAAACGTTCGGCAGGCATGGCTGCCAGGTCCTGCAGACGCGAGGCCGAGCGGTCGAAGTGAAAGGCATCGACCAGTACGCAACCATTGCTGCGCCCCGCCGCGTTGACGATACGCGCCGCCTGGGGCAGGTCGCGAGCGTCGGTCCAGGGCATGAACTCCAGGTGCGGATGCAGGCCGTACGGCGCGGACAGATCACAGAGCGCAGCAAAGTTGTCGGTCAGGCGTGCCTCGTCTGGATCGTTGCCGGCCACCAGCAGTTCGCTGGCACCGCATTCGGCTCCCACGGCGAGGATCGCTTCGAAATCGGCGACACGGGTATCCGGTTTCAGACGCAGTATTTCTACGTCGAGCACCCGAACGCCGGTGTCGCGCAGGCGTTGCAACGTCTGCGCGCGCAGAGCGGCATCGGCTACCAACGGGAAGTGGTGCTCCTCCGGCGTGGCCGGCACCAGGCGCAAGCCAACATGGCTGTAACCGGCGCGCGCGGCGACTTCGACCATCTCCGGTGGTGACAGCTCGAGTACGGTCAGGGCTGCCAGTGACAGAATGCGTTCGCTCATGATGACTCTCTGATCAGATGGTTTCGGGGGTGCTGGCCTGTCCGCTCTCCGCCGCCTGGCGAATGGCCTCGACCAGCGCCAGGGTACGACCGGCATCGGCGGCGCTGACCAGCGGCTGCGCCTGGCCACGGGCGACCTCGATGAAATGCAGGAGCTGACGGCGCAAGGCTTCGTCGGCTTCGAAGCGCTCATGCACCTGCTGCAGCGGCTGATGCCAACCGGCGCCGGCCTCGGAGTAGTGCCAGCATTTGAGCTGCGGAATGCTCAGGGCACCATGCGTGCCAGCGAGCAGGTAGCAGGGTTGGTCGGCCTGGCGCGGGTAGACCGGGTTCTCGCCCGATGTCAGCTCCCAGCTCCAGGGCGCCGCGGCGGCGTCAGAGCCGGTAAGGCTGCCCAGCGCACCGCCTTCGAACTGCAGTAGCACCGCAGCGCTGTCCTCATTGGCGAAGCCACGCACGCCGTTGCTGGTGATGGCCTGCACCTGGCGCACCTCGCCGCACAGGTGGCGCAGCAGATCGAGGTCATGAATCAGATTGGTCAGCAACATCCCGGCACCGGCCTCGCGGCGCCATGGAATGTCGTAGTAACTGTCGGGCTTTTGCACCTGCCATAGCGCAGTCACCGTAGTCAGCCGTCCCAGCGTGCCTTGCTCGATCAGCTCACGTGCTCGGGCGATCAGCGGGTTGTGCCGGCGATGATGACCGACCAGCACCGGTACGCCAGTGCGCTCGCTGGCCGACACCAGCTCGCGCACTTCATCAAGATGCACGCCCACCGGTTTTTCCAGCAGCACCGGCACGCCGGCGGCAATGCAGTCGAGCGCGGTGCTGACATGCAGGGCGTTGGGGTTGGCGACGATCACCGCTTCGGGACGAGCCTCGTCCAGCATCTGCCGGTAGTCGGCGAAATACGCCACGCCGCACTCGGCGGCGAACGCCTCGGCCTGCGGGCCGGGGTCGGCGATGGCGCACAGCTGCGCTTCGGCGAGTGTCTGCAGGTGCTGGTGATGCTGACGGCCCATGACACCGGCGCCGATCAAGGCAATACGCAAGGGGGAAGTCACGCGTTGATCCTCTTGTTGTCGTGCTCGCGTGGGTGCGCCGGATGCAGCGGGCGCCTTTTTAATATTTAGAACTTAGTTCCAAAAAATCTGCAAGACGAAAATTCGAGGCGTGCGACAGCCTAGGAACTAGCGTGGCAGGCTCATTGAGCGAAGCCCCCTCCGCAACGTCAAAACGTGATTAATAATGCGTGGGAGGGGCTTTAGCCGCGACAAAGGCTCGCGGCTAAAGCCCCTCCCACGTTTTTGTGCTGATTGCTACCCGGCTCGGCCGAATCGCGGCTGAAGCCGCTCCTACGACAGGGGGGCGGTGCAGTGGTCAGCCGATCAGGCGAACAACTCGGAGGCAGGGCTGGCGGCGGACAGTTCGGCGACGGCGGCCAGCAACTCAGGCGCCAGTTGCTCGATACGCGTCAGAGGCAGACGTGCGCTGGGGCCGGCAATGCTCAGCACACCGATCACCCGCTCTTCGACAGGGTGGCGCACCACGGCGGCCAATGCCGCAGTGCCAAGCGATGAACTTTCCATGACCCAGGCATAGCCCTGCTGGCGCGCCTGGGCCAGGCGCTGCAGCAGCTCCTGCTCGCTGCGCGGCGCATTGGGACCGAACTCTGTGGGGTCGGCCACACCTTGTCGCGCCACCAGCGCCAAGGCCTCGGCATCGCTCATGCTGGCCAGCCAGGCATGCCCGGAGGCGGTGTAAAACAGCGGTGCGTCACGCCCCATGTCGGGATCGTAGCGCAGGCCGGAACGAGCGCCCTGGCTCTTGGCGATCCAGGTCTGGCGCTCACCTTCGATCACGCCCAGGCGCACCAGCTCGCCGCTGCTCTCGGCCAGGCTATCGAGGATCGGCTGCACCACGTCGGCACCGCTGTTGGCCAGGTAGCGAAAACCCAGTGCCACCAGCTTGGTGGAAAGCCGATAACGGCTGGTAAGTGCATCCTGGCGTACGTAACCCAGGCGAATCAGCTCGGCGAGCATGCGATGCGTGGCGCTTTTGGGAATATCCAGCTCATCGGCCAATGCCTGCATCTGCACGCCACGGGCGTCCCGAGTGAGGCTTTCGAGAAGGCTGAACGCACGTTCGATCTGACTGCCGGCCATGAGAGAGTCCTGGGAAATTTGCGCCGATTCTAAGAGACAAGCGCCCGCCGATGCGAGCCAGACGGGTGTCTGCCTCTGGATGCTGAGCCACGGACGCGCGATACTGCCGGGGCAAGTCGTAATGTACTAACCAGTTCGTTCTCGTTCGGTTATCGAACAAAACCCCATTTAGCGAATTGAAATGGCCAGTGTGGTCGGCCCACTATTCCGACCACACCTGAAAACGAAGTGATCTTCTGCCTGGTGCATCACGCTTCGAATGTTTCAGCAGCCAATAAATATAAGAAGGTCAATTGTCATGTCACAGCCTATGCACTTGCGTGCCCCGGCCTCCCATGCCACCGCCCGGGCCACGTCTAGCCCAGCTACCAGCTCGTTGCTCGACGACTGGTCATCCCTATCGACGCTAGCCATGCCCGTCCTCGCCCCTGCCTGTCATGACATGCACAGGAGCTTTCGGCCGCGCCTGATCAGCTCGCTGCTTGCCAGACTGCTGCCTGCGCGCAAAGCCTGACTCAGCCCCTTACCCTCCCCCATTCTGTCGGAGCGATAGCATGAACAAGACAGACAAGATGCTGGTCGGCGAGCGCACGTTCTGCGCCCTGCTACTGGTATTCAGCCTGGTGATCTTCTACCTGGCCTACCAGATTTCCGGCTTCTCCTCGGCCAATTCTCCGGGCGCCTTTCCTATCGGCGTGGCGCTGGTGATGATCCTGTCGGCGGTGAAGATTGCCTTCGAAGTGATCGGCAAGGCCCGGCCCGACTGCAGTGGCTGGCTCGATGCTGCACAGCAGTTCCGCCTTCAGCACTTTCCCAAGCGCACGATGATCTTCGGCCTGTTGGCCGTGATCTATCTAGCCGCCATCCAGTGGGCCAGCTTCTACATCAGTACCTTCCTCTTCCTGGTACTGGCAATCGTCTACCTGCGCGGCGGCCGTGTGCTGAACGCGGTTTGCGTGGCCGTGGCCCTGCTGATCGTGATCTACCTGCTGTTCAGCCTGGCTTTCAGCGTTTACTTGCCATAACGAGGCACCCGAGATGAGCGATACCTTTTCCTACCTGCTGATGGCCTGGACCGATCCGCAGCTGCTGATGCTGACGGCACTGGGTACCTTTGCCGGCATCTACATCGGCGCCATTCCAGGGCTGTCGGTGACCATGGCAGTGTCCATCCTGGTGTCCTTCACCTTCTCCTGGGACGTCAATGACGCCCTGGCGCTGATCGTCGGCATCTTCATCGGTGGCGTGTATGGCGGCTCGCGCAGCGCCATTCTGTTGAACATTCCCGGCGGTCCTTCTTCTGTCGCCACCTCGTTCGATGGTTACCCGCTGGCCCAGCAGGGCGAAGCCGGTCGCGCCATCGGCCTGAGCACCGTGATGTCGGTGGTGGGCGGCCTGGTGGGTACCATCGTCCTGGCCAGCGCCGCGCCGGTGATCGGTGATCTGGCCCTGAAATTCGCCCCGCGCGACTACTTCCTGGTCGCCGCCATTGGCCTGCTGCTGGTCGGCAGCCTGGCCGAAGGCTCGCTGGCCAAAGGCATCTTCGCCGCAGCACTGGGTGCAATCATCGGTCTGGTGGGCATGGACCCGGTCACCGCCGAAGGGCGCTTCACCCTCGGCCAGGTCGAACTGATGGGCGGCATCCACTACGTCGTGCTGATGATTGGCCTGTTCGGCGTCGCCGAAGTCTTCTACCAGTTGCACAACCTGGATGCGCCGGTGAAGCGCCAGGTCGTCGACAAAATCATTCCGTCCTTTGCCATGGTGCTGAAGTTCCTGCCGCTGTCGATCCGCACCTCGATCATCGGCGTGGTCGTGGGTGTACTGCCGGGCGTCGGTGGCGACATCGCCGCGCTGATGGCCTATGACCATGCCAAGCGCACCGTGAAGAAGCCGACCAAACCTTTCGGCAAGGGTGCCTATGAAGGCCTGGTGGCCCCGGAAACCGCCAACAGCGCGGCCGTCGGCGGCGCCTACGTGCCCATGCTGACCTTGGGCATGCCGGGCGACGCGGTCACGGCGGTGATCATCGGTGCACTGGTGATCCACGGCCTCAACCCCGGCCCGATGCTGATGGTGGAGAACCCGCACATCTTCTACTTCACCGTTGGCAACCTGCTGCTGGCCAACATCTTCCTGCTGATCTTCGGCCTGATGGGCATCAAGCTGTTCGCCAAGTTCGTCGAGATGCCCAAGGCCGTGCTGATTCCACTGATCCTCGTGCTCTGCGTGGTCGGCACCTACTCGATCAACAGCAGCATGACCGAGGTGTACTGGATGCTCGGCTTCGGCGTGCTCGGCTATCTGCTGAAGATCTTCGGCTTCCAGATGGGCCCGATCATCCTCGGCGCCATCCTCGGCCCGCTGATGGACACCTCGTATCGCCAGGCCATGTCCTCGGCCGGCGACAACCCGCTGGAGCTGCTGCAAGGTCTGGTCACCAGCCCGCTGTCGCTGATCCTGACCAGCGCGGTAGTGCTGATCCTGCTGGGCAACACCCCGCTGCTGAAGAAACTCAAGAGCAAGCTCAGCCCCGCTGAGGCGCGCGGCTGATACCCAGGTTCCAAGGCGTGCCCCGGCCGACAGGGGCTCACAACAACAACCGATGGAGAGTCTCCACATGTTCAAATCGCTACTGACTGGCGCCGCTCTCGGACTCAGCGCCCTCACCATGGCTCTGCCAGCCCACGCCGAATACCCCGAGCGCAGCATCCAGGCGGTCATTCCCTGGGGCGCAGGCGGCGCCACCGACAACGTCATGCGCAGCCTGACCCCTTACGTGGAGAAGGAACTGGGTGGCAAGTTCATCCTCAACAACCGTCCGGGCGGCACCGCCGTGATCGGCAGCACCTTCGTCAAGACCCAGCGCCCCGACGGCTACACCGTCCTGCTCGGCGCCGAGAACCCGCAGCTGTACAAGGTGCTGAAACTGGCCGACTTCGACTATGCCGACTTCTACCCGGTCAGCATCATCGGTCAGAACGTGGTGGTCATCGCCGCCAACGCCGACGCGCCGTTCAACAACATGGCCGAGCTGATGGCTGCCGCCAAGGCCAAACCGGACACCCTGCGCATGGGCTCCACCGGTGCAGGCGGCTTGCCGAGCACCGTCAGCGCGATGATCAACGCGGTGGACGAGCTGAAAGTCCGTGAAGTGACCTTCGGCGGCGACGGCCCCGGCATCACCGCACTGATGGGCAATCACATCGACTTCATGCCGCTGAGCCTGGCCGCCGCGCGCGAGCTGGTACGCAGCGGCAAGCTCAAGGCCCTGGCCGTGTTCGCCACCGAGGAAACCCCGGAGCTGCCGGGCGTGGAGCCAATCACCAAGTCGCTGCCGGCCATCGCCGAGTACCTGCCGTGGGGTCCGTTCTGGGGCGCCTTCGTACGCAAGGACACCCCGGATGACGTCAAGCAGAAGCTGGTCGATGCCTATGCCAAGGCTGTAGCCAACCCAGAGTTCCAGGGCTTTTTGAAGAACTTCGGCGCGCAGAGCCTGAACCTCAACGGCGCCGAGGCAGAGGAGTTCCTCAAGCGCTGGCAGTCGGTCACCACCTGGTCGATGTACAAGGCCAAGGCCATCGAAATTTCCCCGGACTCGGTCGGCATCGCCAAGCCCTGATCCCCACGCATGGGGCGCCCTGCACGAGGTAGGGCGCGCCATGCGCATTCACCTCCCCGCGCCCGCACCTCTCAGCGACGCAAACGAAACGCCTTGGGCGAAAGCCCGCTGCCACGCTTGAAGAAACGGGAAAAATAGCCCGGCTCGGAAAAACCCAGACTGTCTGACACCTGGCTCACCGTCATGGTGGTGTACACCAGACAGCGCTTGGCCTCGAGCAACAGACGCTGATTGATCAGCTGCAACGCGGATTGCCCGGCCAGCCGCCGGCACAGCGCGTTGAGGTGAGCGGCACTGATCCCCAGGCGCGAGGCGTAATGCTCGATCGGTAGATGCTCGCGAAAGTGCACTTCGAGCAAGCGCACGAATGCCTGCACATGCTCACGCCCTCGTCCATCCGTGGGCTCCTGCGCCTCGCTTCGCGCCAGTTGCCGGCGCGCGATGGCAACCAGCAGGACACTGATCAGCGATTGCAACATCAGCTCCCGCGCCGGCTCCAGACGGCCGTATTCCTGGCTGATCGATTCGAACAAGGCATCCAGATAACGGCGCTGCTCGCCAACCTCATAGCACATGGGACTCTGCAAACATTGCTGGCCCAGCGGCGCGGCCAGCTGTTCCACCAGCGGCCGCGCCAGGCTCAGCACATAGCCCTGAACATCACGCGAGAAACGAAAGCCGTGCACGCACAGCGCCGGCACGACCTGCAGCGAAGCACTGAGCACCAGGCGCAATTGCCCCTCAACCTCCAGCTGCGCCTCACCCGCCTGCACATAGAGCAACTGCAGCAGATCAGCGTGGCGGTGCGGTTTGATCTCCCAACCGTGCAACTGGCTGCGCTCGGGAATCGATTCGCAGTGGATAAGGTCGGGGGTCGGCCATTCGGTCGTCTCACCGTACAGCTTGAATACCGGCACCAGGGGGACTTTCGAAGCAGTCATGAGCGGGCTCTTAAAATCATCGAAAAGTCCAAGAATCCTTTTCGATATTGCCTTCTAACCGAGCATGTATCCACAAAAAATACAGACCTGAGCCTGTGAATCGACATACAGCCGATCACTTACTGGAGAACAATAATGAACACTCAGGTCGCCATCATCGGCGCTGGCCCCTCCGGCCTGCTGCTCGGCCAACTGCTGCACAACGCCGGCATCGACAACGTCATCCTCGAACGCCAGAGTCCCGACTACGTGCTCGGCCGCATCCGCGCCGGCGTGCTCGAACAGGGTATGGTCGACCTGCTGCGCGAGGCCGGTGTGGCCGCGCGCATGGATCGCGAAGGCCTGCCACACGATGGTTTCCAGCTGGCCTTCGATGGCCGCTGCGAGCGCATCGACCTCAAGGGGCTGACCGGTGGCAAGAGCGTGATGGTCTACGGCCAGACCGAAGTCACTCGCGACCTGATGGAGGCGCGCCAAGCCAGCGGCGCCATCACCCTGTACAACACCAGCCAGGTGCAGTTGCACGAACTCAAGGGCGAGCGCCCTTACCTGACC
The DNA here is from genome assembly GCA_023431055.1 of Pseudomonadota bacterium. Taxonomy (GTDB): domain Bacteria; phylum Pseudomonadota; class Gammaproteobacteria; order Pseudomonadales; family Pseudomonadaceae; genus Aquipseudomonas. The sequence continues at coordinate 50,204 of JAEYXX010000048.1, read as the reverse complement.
TTCGAGCATGAGGGCCGCACGCAGCGCCTGACGTGCGATTACATCGCGGGCTGCGATGGCTTCCACGGCGTATCGCGACAATCCATTCCGGCTGGGGTACTTCAGGAATTCGAGCGGGTGTATCCGTTCGGCTGGCTGGGCATCCTTGCCGACACCCCGCCGGTACATGAGGAGCTGATCTACGCCAACCACGCGCGTGGTTTCGCCCTGTGCAGCATGCGCTCGCCGACACGCACGCGTTACTACGTGCAGGTGGGCGCCGAGGAGAAGGTCGAAGACTGGTCCGACGAGCGCTTCTGGGACGAACTCAAGCGCCGCCTGCCCAGCGATATCGCCAGCCAGTTGATCACCGGGCCTTCGATCGAAAAGAGCATCGCGCCGCTACGCAGCTTCGTCGTCGAACCGATGCAGTACGGCCGCCTGTTTCTCCTCGGTGATGCCGCGCACATCGTTCCGCCGACCGGCGCCAAGGGGCTCAATCTTGCGGCGAGCGACGTCAGCACCCTCTATCGCATTTTGCTCAAGGTCTACCGCGAAGGCCGCGTGGATCTGCTCGAACACTACTCGGCGATCTGCCTGAGGCGCATCTGGAAGGCCGAGCGTTTCTCCTGGTGGATGACCTCGATGCTGCATCGCTTCCCCGACACCGATGCCTTCAGCCGGCGCATGCAGGAGACCGAACTGGACTACTTCGTCAGCTCCGAAGCAGGGCGCAAAACCATTGCCGAAAACTACGTCGGCCTGCCCTACGAGGCCATCGAATAGCGCATTTCTCAGCCGCAGGACGGCGCAACTTAACCCTCGCACGGGAGCCACTGACCGATAATCGCCTGGCGCGCCGACGGCACGTCCCAGGCCTACGCAATTCGTTCGTTTATCGCACACTAAGTCGTTAATCGAATTGAATAGCCCCTCGCTAACTCGCACCATGCGAGCAGCGAATCCTAGCGGCGGCAGTATTGCAGCCGAACCTGGCTGTACCTGAGTCGCCTACTAACAATGAATAAGAAAGGACATTTGCGATGCACAAGCTTTCCAAGGCTTTGCTGACGCTGCTTGCCACCAGCGTCATGACCTGGGCCAACGCCGACGAGGCCGAGGTCACCCTCAAGGTTCACCACTTCCTGCCGGCTCACTCGGTGACCCAAGCCGATTTTCTCAAGCCCTGGGCCGAGAAGATCACTGCCGAATCCAATGGTCGGATCCAGTTTCAGTTCTACCCTTCCATGCAGTTGGGTGGCACCCCGCCGCAATTGATCGACCAGGCGCGTGATGGCGTCGCCGACATCGTCTGGACCCTGCCTGGCTACACCAGCGGCCGCTTCCCGCTGGCATCGGCATTCGAAATGCCGTTCATGAGCCGCTCTTCCGAAGCCAGCAGCCAGGCAATGTGGGATTTCCTCGAAGCTCACGGGCAGAAGGAGTTCGCCGATGTGCATCTGCTCGCGACTCACCTGACCGATGGAGCACTGCTGCACACGGCGAAAAAGCCGGTGCGCAGCCTGGCCGACTTCCGTGGTCTGAAACTGCGCTCGGCCAACCGCATCTCCACCAAGCTGATCTCCATGCTCGGTGCCACCCCGGTGGCCATGCCGGTGCCGCAGGTTCCAGAAGCACTGTCCAAGGGTGTGGTCGATGGTGCCGTGCTGCCTTGGGATGTGGTCCCTGCACTGAAGCTGCAGGAGCTGGTCAAGTACCACACCGAAATGGCCCCGGGTCAGCCGGCATTGATGCACACCGCCCTGGTGCTGGCGATGAACCCGGCCAAGTACGCCAGCCTGCCCGATGACCTGCGCAAGATCATCGACGCCAACAGCGGCCGTGAACTCTCACGCCAGGCCGGCCATATCTGGGATACCAACGTGATCGAGACCGGGCACAAGCTGGCCGAGGCGCGTGGCAACGAGATCTACGTGCTGCCTGCAGAAGAGCAGGCCAAGTGGATGGCCATCGGCCGCAAGCTGGACAACGACTGGATCAAGGAAGTCGAGAGCAAAGGCAACGACAACGGTGCTGCGCTGTTGCAAGAAGTGCGTGACCTGATCGAGAGCTACAACGCCAAGCTGCCGAACTGATCGCCAACCCTCGTTGTGCTGGCCGGCATCTCATATGCCGGCCTTGCGGAGTCGTCTCATGATCGAAAACCCTGCCTTGCCTGGGCAGCCCCAGCGCAAGCGCCCACTCGGCCAGTTGCTCGACAAACTGGCACGCTGGTTGGCCCTGGCTGGTGGCCTGGTGCTAGTCGCCATCACTCTGCTATCGGCCTACAGCATCACCATGCGCAGCCTGTTCGATGCGCCACTGCTCGGCGATGTCGAACTGGTGCAGATGGGCTGTGGCATAGCCGTGGTGAGCTTCCTGCCGCTGTGTCAGCTGCGTCGTAACAATGTCATCGTCGATGCCTTCACCTTGCGCGCCTCGGCTACCACCCGGCGTTATCTCGACACGCTCGGCTGTCTGCTGATGGCCGCCTGCGCGGCACTGCTGGCCTGGCGCTCGGTAATCGGCACGCTGGACACTTATCGCAACGGTGAAGAGTCGATCATCATGGGCATTCCGATGTGGTGGTCGATGACCCCCTTCGCCCCGTCCTTCGCCCTGCTGGCCGTCGTTTCCCTGTACACCGCCTGGCTCGACCAGCGTGGTGAGGGAGGCCAGCAATGAGCAGCGTCGCATTGGGCGGACTCTTCCTCGCCTTCCTCCTGGTTCTGCTGGCCATCCGCATTCCGATCGCCATCGCCATGCTGCTGACCGGTATCGCCGGTTACGTCTCGATCAGTGGCTGGGACCCGCTGCTCAATTACCTGAAGACAGTGGCCTACGCGCGTTACACCGTGTACGACCTGTCGGTGATACCTCTGTTTCTGCTGATGGGTCAGTTCGCCTCGCGCGGCGGCCTGGCTACCGGCCTGTTCCGTGCCGCAGCCGCCATGGTTGGGCACTGGCGCGGCGGCCTGGCGATCTCCGCCATTGGTTCCTGCGCAGCCTTCGGCGCGGTCTGTGGCTCATCGGTGGCGACTGCGGCGACCATGGGCCAGGTGGCCCTGCCGGAGCTGCGTCGCTACAAGTACTCCAACTCGCTGGCAGTCGGTTGCCTGGCAGCCGGCGGCACCCTGGGCATTCTCATCCCACCCTCGGTGGTGCTGGTGATCTACGCCATCCTCGCCCAGCAGAACATCTCCACGCTGTTCATGGCCGCCTTCGTGCCAGGCATTCTCGCCGTCATCGGCTACATGATCGCCATCGCCATCTATGTGCGCCTGTTCCCGGACTCCGGGCCAGCACAGGAGCGCTCGAGCTGGAAACAGCGACTGCAGGCACAGCAGGGTGTGTGGCCGGTACTGCTGATTTTCCTGGTGGTGCTCGGGGGTATCTACGGCGGCTGGTTCACCCCTACCGAGGCCGCAGCCATCGGCACAGTGGGCACCGGTTTCTTCGCCTTTACCCTGGGCAAGATGCGCCTGGCCGAACTCAAGGAAGTGCTACTGGGTACCGGCGTCACCACCGCGATGATCTTCATGATCCTGCTGGGCGCCGATGTGATGAACGCCTTCCTGGCCATCTCGCAGCTGCCCAACTTCATCGCCGAAGCGATCAGCGGTGCAGGTCTGCCGCCCTTCCTGGTGCTGGCCGGGATACTCATCCTGTACCTGATCCTCGGCTGCGTGATGGACACCATGTCGATGATCCTGCTGACCATCCCGATTTTCTTCCCGGTGATCATGGGGCTGGACTTCTATGGCCTGGACCAGACCGAGAAGGCCATCTGGTTCGGCATCCTGGCCCTGATGGTGGTGGAGATCGGCATGGTTACCCCGCCTCTGGGCATGAACGTGTACGTGATTGCCGGCATGGCGCGTGACATTCCCATGCGTGACGCCTTCAGGGGCATCGTGCCGTTCCTGATTTCAGACATCGTGCGCGTGGTCATCCTCGTGCTCTTCCCATCGATCACCCTGTGCCTCGTGCGCTGGCTGACCTGACAGAGGACCCGTAATGCATTCAGGCGAACGTCGCTGAACCCCGAATAACTGCCACCACTCTCCCCGATGTAGAAGCGTATCCGCCGCTGCGGAGGGGAGCTTTCAACCTTGAAAAAGGAAACGATAACAATGAAAAAAGCTCTGTACCTCGCTCCAAGTGCAATTGCCGTTGCCATCATGGCCTCCAGCCTCTCGGTCGGAGTCCAGGCCGCCGGCTTCGTCGAAGACGCCAAGGTCACCCTCGGCCTGCGCAATTACTACTTCAACCGCAACTACCTGAACGGCACCGATCCGATGATCGGCCCGGCAACTAATCGCGAGCGCCAGGGCCAGGCCGAAGGCTGGACTCAGAGTTTCATTCTCGATGCCCGTTCCGGCTTCACCGAAGGCACCGTCGGTTTCGGCCTGGATGTGCTCGGTCTGTACAGCATAAAGCTGGACGGCAACCGCGGCGCCGCCAACACCAACCTGATGCCAATTCACGACGACGGCCAGGCTGCTGACCAGTTTGGCCGTACCGCCGTGGCCGCCAAGGCCAAGCTTTCCAAGACCGAACTGAAGGTCGGCGAGTGGTTCGCCGTGCTGCCGATACTGCGCGCTGACGACGGTCGTTCTCTGCCGCAAACCTTCCAGGGTGCCCAGCTGACCTCCAGCGAGATCGACGGCCTGACCCTGTACGGCGGCCAGTTCTGGAAGAACAGCCAGCGTCACGATGCTAGTCGTGAAGAGATGTCTTTCGGTGGGGTCGAGGGCGACGACTTCAACTTCGGTGGTGGTGAGTACCGTTTCAACGGTAACAACACCATGGTTGGCGTCTGGCACGCACGCCTCGAAGACGTCTACAAGCAGAGCTACGTGCAACTGACCCACAGCCAACCGGTCGGCGACTGGGTGCTAGGTGCCAATCTGGGCTATGTCACCGGCAAGGAAGAAGGCGCGGCCAAGGCCGGCAAGCTGGACAACAAGGTCTACCAGGGCGCGTTCACTGCCAAGACCGGCAACAACACCTTCACCCTGGCTTATCAGCGCCTGAGCGGCGATACCAAGTTCATGCGTATCGACGGCGCCAGCGGCGGCACGCTGGTCAACGACGGCTTCACCAACAGCTACGACAATCCGGAAGAACGTTCCTGGCAGATCCGCCACGACTACAACTTCGCCGGCCTCGGCATTCCGGGCCTGACCCTGATGAACCGTTACGTCAGCGGCGATAACGCCACCATCAATGGCCGTGAAAATTCCGAAGAGTGGGGCCGTGAATCCGAGCTGGCCTACACCATCCAGGAAGGCAACCTCAAGAATCTGAGCATCCGCTGGCGCAACTCTGACGTACGCCGTGATGGCACTGCTCAGGACATCCACGAGAACCGCCTGATCATCAACTACCCGCTTTCGCTCCTGTAAGCATCACGCGGCATCGCTGCACAAGTGACTCCTAGTGTTACGGCACGTTCAGCCCGTCCTCGTGACGGGCTTTTTTTTGATGTGCACCTGTTCGAGGAAGTACCACCATGCGCTGGATTATCGAACGCAGTGCCGACCTCAAGGTCGGCCACAAACTCCTGCTGGGTTTCTCGCTGGTCATGCTGCTGACCCTGGCTGTGGCTCTGGGTGGCTGGCGCACCGCCAGCGAGATTCTCGGGCATGCCGGGCAATCGCTGCAGGTCGCGGACCTCAAGCAGCAGATCCTGCAACTACGCCTGCTGGAAAAGGACTACCTGCTGGCGCCGCTGGCTGGCCATGAGGTGGCAATCACCGAGCAGCACGCACGTATCGCCGCAGACCTGACGGACATCGCCAGCGATACCGAGCAATTCCAACGACTGCAACGAGGCAACGACACCTACCTGCAGCAATTCACCCAATTGCGTGCCACCCAGTCTCAAGCCGGCACGGCGCAGACCGGGATGGCGATACGCGCCGATGAGGCGCTGATCCAGTTCGAGATGGTCACTCAGGACCAGTTCAACCTAATCCGCGACCAACTGCTCGACGGCGAAACCGGCGCACAGAACAGTCTCGACCAGGCCGAGGCGGCAGCCCGCCTGAGCCATATGCTGTTGCTACTGCGCCTGGCAGAGGGGCAGTTCATCCGCAGTGCTGACAACGCCGATGCCGACCTCTGGCAGGCACGTTTCGTGACCATGACCGAGGCGGCGCAGCAACTGCGCACGCAATTGGCAGCCCTGCAGCAGGCCTCCCTGGACGAAGCGCTGCGCGCGCTCGACAGCTACCGCGAATCCTTCGAGCACTACCGCCAGAGTCGCGAGGCCGAGCAGCAGCGCCGCAGCCAACTGACCGACCTGGCACAGGGCATGCTGCAGCAAGGCAGCGATCTGCAGCAGCACCAGCAACGCGTCATGCATGAAGGCAATCGCACGTCGCTGCAGGCTCTTGCCCTGCTTACCGCCGCCGCCTTGCTGCTGGCGCTGCTCGCCAGTTGGCTGATTCGCCGCCTGATCGTCGGGCCGTTGCAGCACTGCCTGCTGCTGGCGCAACAGGTTGCAGCCGGCGACCTCAGTGGTGTTCGCAGCGCCATCCGGCGTGACGAGGTCGGCCAGCTTCTCGGGGCACTGCAGAGCATGCGCGATCACCTGCGCGAGCTGATCGAACAGATCGGCGGCAGCGCCACGCAGATTGCCGCGGCGGCAGAACAGCTGTCGGCCGTCAGCGAACAGACCCGTACGGGGGTACGCGAACAGAGTGAGGAGTCCGGCCAAACCGCCAGCGCCATGCAGCAAATGGTCGCCAGTGTGCAGCAGGTGGCGGGTGACGCCGAGCACGCCTCGCAAGCCGCGCAACAGGCCGAAGCGCAAACCCGCGACGGTGATCGCCAGGTGCGCCAGGTCGTCGAACAGATCGAGCGCCTGGCCGCTGAAGTGGCGCACACCGGGCAGACCGTCGGCCATGTGCAAGGCGAGAGCCAACGCATCGGCAGCGTGCTGGATGTGATCAAGTCCATCGCCGAGCAGACCAACCTGCTCGCGCTCAACGCCGCCATCGAAGCGGCGCGCGCCGGTGAACAAGGCCGCGGCTTCGCCGTGGTCGCCGATGAAGTACGCGCCCTGGCGCGCCGCACCCAGGACTCGACTAGCGAGATCGAAGCGCTGATTGCCAGCCTGCAGCATCGCGTGCAACAGGCCGTCGCTCAGACGCAGGCCAGCCAGAGCCTCAGCCAGGATGCAGTGAGCAGCGTCGAGCGGGCCGGCCAGAGCCTCACACAGATCAATCAGGCCGTTGCGCTGATCGAGCAGATGAACCAGCAGATCGCCAGTGCCGCCGAGCAACAGAGTGCGGTGGCGATGGACATCAACCGTAGCCTGGACAACGTGCGCAGCATCGGTGAACAAAGCGCCAACGCGACCGAACAAACTGCACTGTCCAGTGCCGAGCTGGCCAGGCTGGGTGGCGAGTTGCAGCTGCGCATCGGCCGTTTTCGTACCTGAACATCCCAGCCGTAGGGTGGACAACGCGCGGCTTGTCCACCATCGCGGCTCATGCGCAAGACGCAGTCACTGCCCTTTCACGGATTGCATCTGCGCTACACCTTCAATAATTGACCGCTAACCGCACGACTTCCCGGGCGAATCATCCGACAGTGCTTGGCGCCTCGACATTCACCACATAAAATCCGGAACCAAGTTCCAATAAATAAAAAATGCGGAGATCAGCCATGCCCAACGCCTCACTCGACTGCGATCTGCTGGTGGTCGGCTCCGGCGCTGCCGGGCTGGCGGCCGCTGTCAGCGCCGCGCACTTGGGCAAACGGGTGATCCTGGTGGAAAAGGATGCGGTGCTGGGCGGCGCGACTGCCTGGTCCGGCGGCTGGCTGTGGGCGCCACGCAACCCGCTGGCCCGGCGCGCCGGCATCGTCGAGGACATCGAACAGCCGCGCACCTACCTGCGCAACGAGCTGGGCGAGCATTACCGCGCCGAGCTGGTTGATGCCTTCCTCGACCACTGCCCGGACATGGTCGCCTTCTTCGAGCAGCACACCGCGTTGCAGTTCGCCGACGGCAACGGCATCCCCGACATGCATGGCGACACGCCGGGTGCTGCTACCGGCGGCCATCAGGTGATCGCCGCGCCCTACGATGGCCGCGAAGTGCTCGACCTGCTGCCACGCCTGCGCAAGACCATGCGCGAGACCTCCTTCATGGGCATGCCGATCATGGCCGGCGCCGATCTGGCCGCCTTCCTCAACATGACCCGCTCGCCCAAGGCGCTGCTGCACGTGATCCGTCGCTTCACCACCCACCTCTACCACCTGGCTCGCTATGGTCGCGCCATGCACCTGGTCAACGGCGTGGCACTGATCGCCCGCCTGGCGCGCTCGGCGCAAGATCTCGGTGTGCAGATGCTGGAATCCACACCCGCGCAGCGCCTGATCGTCGAGAACGGCAGCGTATGCGGCGCCGTGGTGCTGCATGCCGGCGAGGAAAAGACTATCCGCGCCAAAGCGGTGGTGCTGGCTGCTGGCGGCTTCCCCAATGATCCGCAACGGCGCCAGGCGATGTTCCCGCGTGATGTCAGCGGTCACGACAACCTCGCCCTGCCGCCGCTCAGTTGCTCCGGCGATGGTCTGCGCCTGGGCGAGTCGGCCGGCGGCCACGTCGCCGACGACCTGCGCTCGCCAGTGGCCTGGGCGCCGGTATCCAAGGTGCCCTACCCCGACGGCAGCGTCGGCCACTTCCCGCACATCATCGACCGCGGCAAGCCCGGCATCATCGGCGTGCTGCAAGACGGCCGGCGCTTCGTCAACGAGGCTGGCGGTTACTACGATTACGTCGACGCCATGCTCAAGGCCATTCCCGAGGATCAGGAAGCCTGCTCCTGGCTGATCTGCGACCACCGTTTCCAGCGCCGTTATGGCCTGGGCTTCGCCCGCCCGGCACCGCTGCCGGTGGCGCCGCAAATCCGCAACGGCTACCTCAAACGTGGCGCGACCCTCGAAGAACTGGCCGTTGCCTGTGGCATCGACCCGCTTGGTCTGACCGCCACCGTCAGCGAATTCAATCGTCATGCACGCCTGGGTGAAGACCCGCAATTCGGCCGTGGCAGCACACCCTTCAACCGCCGCAGCGGCGACGCCCAGCACACCGGCCCCAACCCCTGCGTGGCGCCTATCGAGCACGCCCCGTTCTATGCGGTGAAGGTACAGCCGGGCTGCTTCGGAACCTTCGCCGGCTTGCGCACCGATGGCCAGGCGCGGGTGCTGAATGCCAATGCTCAGCCGATACCTGGGCTGTATGCGGCGGGCACCGATATGGCCAGCCCGCTGGGCGGGCATTATCCGTCGGGCGGGATCAATCTGGGCCCGGCCATGACCTTCGGCTATATCGCCGGACGCCACGCCGCTACGCTCTGACATCCGGCGCGCAGGACGGACAGGCATAAAAAAGCGCCGCCCGGATGCGTGGTCCGAGCAGCGCCATGTTGCTCACATTGCTCAGTCCTGCAGGGACTCGATACCCAGCTCATCCCAGACGGCCTCGGCCAGGTGGAAGGTGGCATTGGCCGCCGGAATGCCGCAGTAGATGGCGCTCTGCATGATCACTTCCTTGATCTCTTCGCGGCTCACCCCATTGTTCTTCGCCGCACGCAGGTGCAGCTTCAATTCACCCTCGCGGTTCATGCCGATCAGCATGGCGATGGTGATCAGACTGCGGGTATGGCGTGGCAGGCCGGGGCGCGTCCAGATGTCGCCCCAGGCATGACGGGTGATCATCTCCTGAAACTCTTCGTTGAACGGCGTCAGGTTCTGCAGACTGCGGTCGACGTGGGCGTCACCGAGCACCGCGCGGCGCACCTGCATGCCGGCTTCATAGCGTTGTTTCTCATCCATTGGTCAGTCCTCTAATTGGATCTGTGAGCGGCTGGGGGCATTCCGATCTAGTCGCGAAATCGAATCGCGGCTGAAGCCGCTCCTACAAAAAACTGTGTTCAGGCCGTCAGGAAGACCAGCACGCGCTGGCTGAAGTCATCGCCAGCCTGCACGTTGGACAGGTGCGCGGCATGGAACTCCACCAGTTCGGCGCCCGCGATGCGTTGCTGCATGAAGCGGCCATGCTCGACCGTGGTGACCGGGTCGCCGCTGCCGCAGACGATCAGCGTCGGCGCCGTGATGTTGCCAAGCTGTTCGCGATAGTCGGCGTCGCGCACCGCCGCACAGTTGGCTGCATAGCCCTCAGGCGAGGTCTGCGCCAGCATGCCGACGATGGGCTCGACCTTGTCCGCATTGGCCTCGGCGAAGTCGGCGGTGAACCAGCGCGAGATCGATGCATCGCGCAGGTCACGCATGGCCTGCGCGCCGCCGGCCAGCACAGTTTCGATACGCGGATTCCAGACTTCCGGCGTGCCGATCTTGGCGGCGGTGTTGCACAGCACCAGGCGTTCGATGCGCTCGGGTGCGTTGATGCCCAGCCACTGGCCGATCAGACCGCCCATGGACAGGCCGCAGAAATGCGCCTTGGCGATTCCCAGCGCATCGAGCAGCGCCAGCACGTCGCGGCCGTTCTGTTCGATGCTGTAAGGGCCTGCACTGACCAGTGAAGCGCCGTGGCCACGGGTGTCGTAGCGCAATACCTGGAAGTGCTGGGTGAAGGCTGGGATCTGCGCGTCCCACATGTGCAGGTCGGTGCCCAGGGAGTTGGACAGCACCAGCACCGGCGCACCGGTCGGCCCTTCCAATAAGTAGTTCAAATCGCCATCGGTGAGACGTACGGCAGGCATGGACAACTCCTAAGAGGAAAATTGCGTGTGTTCGGCAACGGCCCGCTCGACCCAGCGGCGGGCCTGGCCCAGGTAATTAGCCGGATCGAGCAGGCGATCCAGCTCGGCAGCAGAAAGTTGTGCGCTGACCTCGGCGTTGGAGCCAAGCACGGTGCGCAGGTGGGCGCCCTCGCGCACCGCCTGTTTGCAGCACTGCTCGATCAGGTGATGGGCGGCGTCGCGGCCGATCTTCTGCGCCAGGGCGATACTCACCGCCTCGGCCAGCACCAGGCCCTGGGTCAGCTCCAGATTGGCGCGCATGCGCGCGGCATCCACCTCCAGCCCCGGCACCACGACCAGCGCCTGCTGCAGGGCGCCGGAGACCAGGCAGCACAGCTCCGGCAGGGTCTCCCACTCGGCGTGCCACAGGCCGAGACTGCGCTCGTGCTCTTGCGGCATGGCGGCGAGCATGGTCGCGACCAGGCCCGGCGCACGGGTGGCGGCACCGATCAGCACGGCGGCGCTGACCGGGTTGCGCTTGTGCGGCATGGTCGACGAACCACCCTTGCCCGGTGCCGATGGCTCGAAGACTTCGCCGGCCTCGGTCTGCATCAACAGGCTGAGGTCGCGACCCAACTTGCCCAGGCTGCCGGCGATCATCCCCAGCAGGCTGGCGAATTCCACCAGGCGATCACGCTGGGTATGCCAGGGCTGCTCGGGCAGGGTCAGTTCCAGCTCCTGCGCCAGTGCATCGCTGACCGACCAGCCAGCATCACCGAGCGCCGCCAGGCTGCCGGAGGCACCGCCGAACTGCAGGCTCAGCAGGCGCGGTTTGAGTTCGCTCAGGCGCTGGCGATGGCGGGTAACGGCGCCAAGCACGCCGGCCAGCTTCATGCCGAGGGTCACCGGCGTGGCCTGCTGCAGCCAGGTACGCCCGGCCAGTGGTGTGTCGATATGGCGCTCGGCCTGCGCCGCCAGGGCATTGGCCAGCTTCGCCAGGTCGCTTTCCAGCAGACCGATGGCGGCGCGCAGTTGCAGCACCAGGCCGCTGTCCATGGCGTCCTGGCTGGTGGCGCCGAGATGCACGTAGCGCTCGGCTTCGGGATTGCTCGCGGCGATGCGCTTGCCCAGTGCCTTGACCAGCGGGATGGCGGAATTACCTGCCGTGGCGATGGCCTGAGCCAGCGCCGGGTAATCGTAGAGCTCGGCCTTGCAAGCGGCCTCGATGGGCGCAACGGCCTCGGCGGGGATCAGCCCCACGCGCGCCTCGGCCCGCGCCAGGGCGGCCTCGAAGTCGAGCATGCCCTGCACCCGCCCGGCATCGCAGAAGATCGCGCGCATGGCCGGCGCGGTGAAATAGGCATCGAAAAGTTGGTTGCTCACGCGCGCAACGCTCCTGGAAGAAATATACGGCTAAGTGTGGCATCAACCGGCGGTGGTACGCACAGCGCGTAGGGTGGGCTTCAGCCCACCATGATGACACCGGTGGGCTAAAGCCCACCCTACGATCTACGGACCCGGCTCAGCTTGGGATCACACCCGCTCGATGGCCAGCGCCAGGCCCTGGCCGACGCCCACGCACATGGTCGCCAGACCAAGCTTGCCGCCGGTCTTCTCCAGGTGATGCACGGCGGTCAGTACCAGGCGATTGCCGCTCATGCCCAGCGGGTGGCCGAGGGCGATGGCGCCACCGTTCGGGTTGACCTTGGGGCTGTCGTCCGGCAAACCGAGGTCGCGGGTAACGGCCAGGCCCTGGGCGGCGAAGGCCTCGTTCAGCTCGATCACGTCGAACTGCTCGATGCTCAGGTTCAGCCGCGCCAGCAGCTTGCGCACCGCCGGCACCGGGCCGACGCCCATGATGCGTGGCGCCACACCGCCGCTGGCCATGCCCAGCACCTTGGCACGCGGTTTGAGGCCGTACTTCTGCACCGCTTCGGCCGAGGCCAGGATCATCGCCGAGGCGCCGTCATTGAGGCCCGAGGCGTTGCCGGCGGTGACGGTCTTGCCTTCGCCATTAACCGGTTTGAGCTTGGCCAGGCCTTCGGCGGTGGTGTCGGCACGCGGGTGCTCGTCCCGATCGACGACGATCTCGCCTTTCTTGGTCTTGATCACCACCGGGACGATTTCCTCGGCGTAGTAGCCGCTCTCCTGAGCCGCCGCCGCACGCTGCTGGCTGCGCAGGCCGAAGGCATCCTGATCGGCGCGACTGACGCCGTAGTCCTCGGCAACGTTGTCACCGGTGACCGGCATCGGGTCGACACCGTACTGCTCTTTCATCAGTGGGTTGACGAAGCGCCAGCCCAGGGTGGTGTCTTCCAGCTTCTGGCCGCGACCGAAGGCACTGTCGGCCTTGCCCATCACATAGGGCGCGCGGGTCATGGACTCGACACCAGCGGCGATGGCCAATTCCATCTCACCCGAGGCGATGGCGCGGAAGGCAGCCCCCACCGCTTCCATGCCCGAGGCGCACAGACGGTTGAGGGTCACACCCGGCACCGTTTCCGGCAGGCCGGCGAGCAGCAGCGCCATGCGCGCGACGTTGCGGTTGTCCTCGCCGGACTGGTTGGCGCAGCCCATGAACACTTCGTCCACGGCGCTCCAGTCGACTTGCGGGTTACGCTCGATGAGCGCCTTGAGCGGAATCGCCGCGAGGTCGTCGGCGCGTACTGCCGACAGCGCGCCATTGAGGCGGCCAATCGGCGTGCGGATGGCGTCGCAGATGAATACGTCGCGGCTCATTCTTCACCTCCGGCCTGGCCGTGTGCGACAGCGGTGCGCGCTTCCAGGTCACGCAGCGCGGCCAACTCCTCGGCAGTCGGCGCTTCAGTGGTGGTCACGTTGTCGGCGAAGCGAATCTGCCAGCCGGTGTTCTCGATCACCTGCTCGCGGGTCACGCCCGGATGCAGCGAGGTGACGATGAATTCGTTGCTGCCGGCTTCCGGCTCCATGATGCACAGGTCGGTGATGATCGCCACCGGGCCGTCGCCTGGCAGGCCAAGGCGCTTGCGGTGGTCGCCGCCCTCGCCGTGGCCAACCGAAGTGATGAAGGCCAGCTTGTCGACGAAGGTGCGATGACCCTGCTTGAGGATGATCAGCACCTTCTTCGCCGAGCCTGCGATTTCCGGCGCGCCACCGGCGCCCGGCAGGCGCACTTTCGGCGCGTGGTAGTCGCCGATCACAGTGGTGTTGATGTTGCCGTACTTGTCGACCTGGGCGGCGCCGAGGAAGCCGACGTCGATGCGCCCGCCCTGCAGCCAATAGCGGAAGATTTCGCCGGTCGGCACCACGGTGTCGGCGGTTTCCGCCAGCTCGCCGTCACCGATGGACAGCGGCAGCACGCTCGGCTTGGCGCCGATGGGGCCGGATTCGTAGATCAGCACCACTTCCGGGGCATGGGTCAGCCGCGCCAGGTTGGCGGCCTTGGACGGCAGGCCGATGCCGACGAAGCAGACGCTGCCATTGCCGAGGCGACGTGCGGCGGCCACGGTCATCATTTCATTGGTGTTGAACGCGCTCATCACTTGGCCTCCCCATTCACTTTCGCCTGGTACTGCGCAAAATCCTCGGTGCCACGGATGTACTCATCGATCCAGGCGGTGAAGGTGTCGCGGTCGCGGGCAATCGGATCCCAGGCCTGATAGAAGCGATTGTCGCGCTCGTAGTAGCCGTGGGCGTAGGACGGATGGGCACCGCCGGGCACCACGCAGACCGCGCTGATGGCCCAGGTCGGCAGGACGCAGGCGTTCATCGGCGCCTGCAGATCGTCGACGATTTCCTCGACGGTGACGATGCAGCGCTTGGCGGCCAGGGCGGCTTCTTTCTGCACACCCAGGATGCCCTGGATCAGCGCGTTGCCCTTGCGGTCGGCCTTCTGCGCGTGGATCACGGTGACGTCCGGGCGCACGCTGGGGATCGCCGCCAGCTTCTCGCCGGTGAACGGGCAGTCGATGAACTTGATGTCCGGGTTGACCTTGACCAGGTCAGAGCCCTGGTAGCCGCGCAGCACGGCGAACGGCAGGTTGGAGGCACCGGCCACGTAGGCGTTGGCCATGGCGGCGTGGCTGTGCTCGCTAATCTCCAGCTTGTGCGGCCAGTGTTTCTCGACCGCATCGCGCAGGCGGTGCAGCGAACCGACACCGGGGTTGCCGCCCCAGGAGAAGGTCAGCTTGCGCGCACAGCCGGCACCGATCAGCAGGTCGTAGACCAGATCCGGGGTCATACGCACCAGGTGCAGGTCTTTCTTGCCCTGGCGGATCAACTCATGAGCAGCGGCAGTAGGAATCAGGTGGGTAAAGCCTTCGAGGGCGATGCAATCGCCGTCGTGGACAAGGCGCGAAATGGCGTCGCGCAGGGTGATGATGTCGGCCATCGTATTGTTCTCGTCAGGTTGCAGATGACAGGTGAATGCAACCTTAAGAAACGGCCCGACCGAGAACAATCCGATAATCGCCATACGGGGCGATTATCGAACGACTTCCATTTTTCAGGCCGGACGGAACAACTGGCTGCTCAACTCGCGACTGGCACTGAGCATCAACGGCAGGAAGCGTTTCTCCAGCTCGGTAGTCGGCACCCGGCTGGCGTGGGTACTGATGTTCATGGCCGCCAGCACATGACCGGCAGAGTCATAGACCGGCACGGCCAGCGAACGCAGGCCTTGCTCCAGCTCCTGATCGACCACGCACCAGCCCTGATGACGCACGCGCTGCAGGCACTCCCACAGCGCCTCGGGGGTGTGCAAGGTACGGCTGGTCTTGGGCTGCATCTCGGCGTGGGCCAGGTAGTCTTGCAACTGATCGTCATCCAGCGCGGCCAGGAGGATGCGGCCCATCGACGTGCAGTACGCCGGCAAGCGGCTGCCGACGCTCAGGTCCACCGAGATCAACCGTTGCGGAATGGCCGAGCGGGCGATGTAGAGCACCTGTTCGCCCTCCAGTGTCGCCAGGTTGCAGGCTTCGTGCAGCTGCTCGCTGAGGCGGTCGAGGAAGGGCTGCGCAGACACCGCCAAGGGCGTCGACGACAGGTAGGCGTGGCCCAGGGTGAGCACCTTGGGCAGCAGTGAGTAGGTGCGCCCGTCGGTGGTGACATAGCCCAGCTTCATCAGCGTGTAGAGGCAGCGGCGCACGGCGGCACGCGGAATCTCGGTGCGGTGGCTGATCTGCGCGATGGTCAGGTGGCGCTTGCGCTCTTGAAAGGCATTGATCACCGCCAGGCCACGGGCCAGGGAGGTCATGAAATTGGGGTCGCCGGCGAACTCTTCGATGCGCTTGGCCGGCGACACGTAGGGAGGTGGCGCAAGACTGGTCAATGGCGGACGGGATTCACTCATGAGGCCTCCAGGGCTGGAAGAACAGCGCCTGGCGATTATCGAACCAGTGTGCGGTAATCGTAAATAGCGACAAGCGATGAACACTCCTCTGTGGGAGGGGCTTTAGCCGCGACTGCTGTCGATGATTCTCGCCGCTAACAGACCGTTGAAAAACGTAGGCGAGGCAGGCAAGACAAGGCAAAAACGACCGAAAAAGCGCAGTTTACGTGTTGTAAATGAGCATTTTGAGGTCGTTTTTAACGCAGGATTGCCAACGCAGGTAGTTTTTCAACGGCCTGCTAAAGCGCCTCCCACCAATGCGTAGCCCACTCACCCCGGCAACAGCCCCTGCCAACGCAGCAAAGCCAGCACGGCGCTGACGCTGAAGAAGGCCAGCACCGTGCAGCCCACCAGCGCGGCGGCGCAGCGCTCCTCCAGGCCAAAGCGCTGCCCGAGAATGGGGAACACGCTCATCATCGGCGCGCTGGCGAACAGCAGGCCGGCCACCATAAGCAATGGGTCGATATCCGGTACCAGACTCAGCGCGGCGAACACCAGCAAGGGATGCAGGATCAGCTTGCCGATCGCGGTCTGCGCCAGATCCGCCGCCATGCCGCCGATTTTCATGCCGTAGAGGGTGGCGCCGATCACGAACAACGCCACCGGCGCCGAAGCGGCGGCGAGCATCTCGACGACCCGCGCCGGCACCAGCGGCAGGCGCAGGCCCGATAGCGACATGGCCAAGCCCAGTACGATGGCGATGATCAGCGGGTTGCGCAGCAGGCGCCTTACTGTCTCGCGTAGCACCGTCAGCCCCCTTCCCTGCTGCTGTCCAGCTTCGGCCAAGGCCAGCGCCAGAGGCACCATCAGCAGGTTTTCCACCAGCATGCCGAGGGCCATGGCCAGCCCGGCTGTGGGGCCAATCACCATGACCGCGATGGGATAGCCGATAAAGCCACTGTTGGACACCGACATGCCCATGGCCAGGATCGCACTCTGCGAAAGGCTCTGCCCACGCCAGCGCCGCGCCAGCAGCAGGCCGAAGCCAAACAGGCTCAGCGAGGCCAGGGCATAGGCGCCCAGATAAGGCCAGTTGAGCACCTCACCCAGACTACGCTCGGCCAGCGCCTTGAACACCAGCGCAGGCAGCGCGAAGTGGATGACGAAAGCGCCCATGCCGCGCGCCTGTTCGCGGTTGACCAGACCGATGCGCGCCGAGAAAAAACCCAAACCGATAAGGATGAAGATCGGCGCGGTGATGCTCAGCACCGCTAGCATGCCAGGCACTCCAGCTGCTCCTGACGCAGTTGCGTCAGGCGGCTGCGCGTACGGGAAAAGTCGCCATGGGCGACACCTGCGCACAGCGCTTCGAGGCTGTGTTCGGCCTGCAGCCACAGCTCGCAGCCTTGGTCGTAGGCGATGTCGATGAAGTTGATCAGACGCTGCTGTTCGTCCGGCGAGCAGCGCGCCACGAGCGGCAACTCGCCAATGGCGATATGAGCGAAGCGCTGGCACAGGTGCAGGTAATCACTACTGGCCAGCGGCTGGCGACAGAGTGCGGGAAAATCCAGCCAGATCGTGCGTTCATCCATACCGCGCAGTGTCAGCGTACGGCGCTGTACAAGCAACTGCGCAGCGGCCGGCAGGTGCGCCAGGCGCGCCTCCAGCAGGGTCGCAGGGCCTTGCAGATAGCGCCCCCAGTGCTGCGAACTGGCCGCGCGGTAGTCGGGGCCAGCATCCATTTCCAGCACCAGGCAGCGCTTTTCCAGCAGCGTGGCGAAGGGCTTGAAGCGGCTGTGATACAGCGGGTTTGGGCACAACTGCGCGGGAGCGTAGTTGGAGCTCAGCAGCAGGATGCAGCCGCGCGCGATCAATGGTTGCAAGAGGCGTCCAAGCAGGATCGCATCACCGATATCGTGAACGTGAAATTCGTCGAGAAAGAGCAGCCGCGCTTCGCTGGCCAGCTCGTCGGCCACCCGCAGCAAGGGATCGCTTTGCCCGGTATGGCACAGCATGCGCTGCTGCACTTCCTGCAGCAGCGCATGGACATGCACGCGGCGCTTGCTGGCCACTGGCGCGGCCTCGAACAAGGCTGCCAGCAACAAGCTCTTGCCGCGCCCGACACCACCCCAGAGATAGGCGCCAGCCGCTGGCCGACGGCGCCAGGCAGACGGCCGCATACGCGCCTGCAGCCAATCGGCCAGGCGGGCGAGCATGCGCTCTTGGGCGTCATCCAGATGCAGGCCTCGCGCCTCGATGAGGTGCGCGGCCTGCGTGTACAACTCAGAAGTCAAAGAAGACCGTCTCGCCCTCACCCTGAATGCGGATATCGAAGCGATAGGCCGGCTTGCCATCGACTTCGCAACGCTTGGCGATCAGCGTCTCGCGACGCTGCGGCTGCTCGATCAGGTTGAGCACCGGATCCTTGGCGTTGGCTTCGCCCTCATCCTCGAAATACAGGCGAGTATTGAGGTGGATGTTGATGCCCCGAGCGAACAGCGCGACGTTGATATGCGGCGCCATCGGCACCCCGGCGGCGTTTTTCACCACACCCGGCTTGACCGTGTAGGCGAACCACTCGCTGCCGGCATCGAAGGTGGTGGCGGTACGAGCGAAACCATTGAAGGCCTTGCTCTGATCATAGTCCTCGTCGTAGTTGCCCTGATGATCGGCCTGCCACAGTTCGAGGAAGGCATCGCGCACCAGGTGGCCATTGCCGTCGTAGACGTGGCCGACCAGGATGATGTGCTCACCCGGCGCGTCGGGCTTGGCCATCTGGTTCCAGATTTCCTGCTCGCGGGTCGGGTTGCCGGCCGCAGCCAGGGCCAGGCCGATATGTACGTAGGGGCCGGCGGTTTGCGAAGGGGTTTCCGGCAGCAATTCAACAGGCATGGTCATCCCTCCTTATTTGTTCTCGAAATGGGTCTGGCGTTGGCCACGCAGCACGATATCGAAGCGATAGGCCAGGCAATCCATCGGATTGGCCGTGCCCATGTCCAGCTTGGCGATCAGCGTCTGTACCGCGTCCGGGTTGGCGATGGATTTGACGATCGGGCACAGCGGGATCAGCGGATCGCCCTCGAAATACAGCTGGGTAATCAGGCGCGTGGAGATCGACGGGCCGTTGAGCGAAAAGTGGATATGCGCCGGGCGCCAGTCGTTGGGATTGTTACGCCACGGATAGGGGCCGGGCTTGATGGTGCGGAAGATGTAGCGGCCTTCGCTGTCGGTCAGCGCGCGGCCGACACCACCGAAGTTGGGATCGAGCGGCGCCAGATAGCGGTCGTTCTTGTGCCGGTAGCGGCCACCGGCGTTGGCCTGCCACATCTCCACCAGGGTATGCGGGATCGGCTTGCCGTACTGATCCATCACCCGACCGGAAACGATGATGCGCTCGCCAATGGGCAGGCCACCGTTGTTGAAGTTGAGCAGCAGGTCGTTGTCGTGCTCGGCGAACTTCAGGTGCGAGAAGTCCGGGCCCGTGGTCTCGGAGATCGATTGCGGGATGCTCACCAGCGCCTGGCGCGGTGAACGGGCGATGGAAGTCTTGTAGTCGGGGGTGAAGGCTTTCGGATGCCAGTTGCGGTCGCGAATGACGAAACGGCGATTGTCCTCGGCAGGCATGGCGCACTCCTGTTGTGAGTATTGTGGAGTCACGCGGGGGCACGTTCCCCCGGCAAGTTGGCGCAGTCTCGGCCAAGGCAGCCCGGCTGAACATTGAAAAGATGCCGCCAACACATAACCAATAGGTTATGGAAATAGGCCATCCCGATAGGCCTGCGCCACCTCGCGCAGCACATCGCAGAAGCGCTCCCCCGCCAGTGACAGACCCAGCGCACTGTTACGGCAGATGCCCACCGAGCCCCCCGGCTCGCGTACCGGCAGTTGCAGTTCGATCAGTTCGCCACGCTGCACGTCGAGGCATACCGCGTCCTGCGGCGCCACCCATAGCGCGTCACTGCACAGCACATAGCGCCTGCTGAGTGCCGGCGACAAGGTTTCCAGACGCTGGCGCGAGGGCGTCACCCCGCACTGCACGAACAGGCTATCGGCATGCTTGCGAATGGTGGTGCCCTGCGTCGGCAACACCAGGGGGTAATCACCCAGTTGCCCGAGCGTCTCGTCACCGACAGCCAGCAACGGATGATCGGGGCGCACCACCAGGGTCATCGACTCGCTGTAAAGATGCTCGAAGGTCAGGCCCTGGATATCGGGGCTGTCGGTCATGCGCCCGATCACCAGATCCAACTCGCCAACGCGCAACTGGCTGAGCAGATAGGCTCCCGGCCCGGTCGCCACGCTGACCACCAGCGCCGAATGCCGCTCATGCAGACGCCGCACCACCTCGGGAATCAGCAGACTCTCGACGGTGGACAGCACGCCGACTCGCACCTGGCCGGCCTCGTGCTCACCTTCGCGAAGACTGTTCACCCCATCGCGCAGCGCCTGCACGCACGGGCCGGCGTAACGCATGAAGGCGACCCCGGCAGCCGTCAAGCTCACACCGTTCCTGCCCCGCTCGAACAGGCTGGCCTCGAGGATTTCTTCCAACTCCTTGAGGGTCTTGGAGATCGCCGGCTGGCTGACCGCCAGGGCATCGGCTGCCTTGGCGAAGCTGCGCTGACGGGCGATTTCGAGAAAGCACAGCAGGTGGCGGAATTTGATACGGGTGTCGATGTTCATCGCAGGCACCGAAAACAGATGCCCGCGATGATGCCTCAAAGCACAGGCCTGGCACAGACGACAATTGGCAGGTTCGTCACTTTGGTCGCACTTGGCTGACCGTTGGGTCAGCTCTATGCTGCACCTTTTTTGTGCGAGCTTGCCCGATGTCCCTGCCTGATCTGCTGCTGTTGGCCCTCGCCGGTTTCGCCGCTGGGGGCATGAATGCCCTGGCTGGCGGCGGTACCTTCTTTTCCTTCCCCGCCCTGCTCGCCGCCGGCCTGCCGCCGGTGACCGCCAATGCCACCAACGCCGTGGCGCTGTGGCCGGCCAGCCTGGCTGGTGCGTGGGCAGCACGTGCCTCGTTGCGGCCGCTGGGGCGTTATCTGCTTCCGCTGCTGCTGGCCGGTCTGGCCGGTGGCCTGCTCGGCGGCCTGTTGCTGCTGGCCGGCGGCGATGACGTGTTCCGCGTGCTGATCCCCTGGCTATTGCTGGCCGCCACCGCGCTGTTCGCCGCCAGCCCCTGGCTGGGCCGCTGGCTGGCAGCACGGCGCAAGGAGTCAGAGCATCCGCCGCATACGCCGCTGTCGCTGGGCGCGCATATCGGCGTCTCGATCTACGGCGGCTACTTCGGTGCCGGCATGGGCATCCTGCAGCTCGCTGCCTTCTCCATCGAAGGTCACCCGCTGGCGCGGGCCAACGCCCTGAAGAACCTGATCTCGGCAGTGATCTACAGCATCGCCACGCTGACCTTCGTCATCGCCGGCCGGGTCAGCTGGTACGAGCTGGCCATTCTGCTCACCGGCGCTACGATCGGCGGTTATGCCGGCGGCGCACTGGGCGAGAAACTGCCGCCAGCGCTGCTGCGCGCCTTCGTCATTCTGGTGGGTAGCGGTATGACGCTGTACTACTTCTGGAGCACTTACTTTTCCGCTTAATAAAGGGCCCCCACGTAGGAGCGGCTTCAGCCGCGATAGCCGGCGAGTGCCTGGACAGCATCACGGATAAAACGGAATGCCGCCCAGCCGCTCCTAAAAGCACCTATCGATCAGCCCCCCTGATTTGCCCGAGTGGCGCGGCTCTGCTAGTGTCGCGCCCGTTCCAGAATCAGCGAGAACCCGCATCATGGCCCGCAAGAAAGCCGCCCCCGACTTCGAACACTCCCTCGCCGAGCTACAGACGCTGGTCGAGCGCATGGAGAGCGGCGAGCTGTCGCTGGAAGATTCGCTGACCGCCTTCGAGCAGGGCATCGGCCTGACCCGCGAATGCCAGGCCGCCCTGGCCCAGGCCGAGCAGAAGGTGCAGATACTGCTGGAGCGCGATGGCGAGCTGCAGGCAGCGCCCTTCGACACGGACGAAACGGCATGATCGCCGCGTACCAGAAGCGCTGCCAGACGCGCGTCGATGCGGCCCTGGACGCCCTGTTCCAGGCGCCACGCACAGAACTCGACCGGCTCTACCAGGCCATGCGCTACAGCGTGATGAACGGTGGCAAGCGGGTGCGCCCGCTGCTGGTCTATGCCGCCTGTGAAGCACTGGAAGGCGATATCGCGCGCGCCGACGGCGCCGCCTGCGCAGTGGAGCTGATCCATGCCTATTCGCTGGTGCATGACGACCTGCCGGCCATGGACGACGATGACCTGCGACGCGGCCAGCCAACCACGCACAAGGCCTTCGACGAAGCCAGCGCCATCCTCGCTGGCGACGCCCTGCAAAGCCTGGCCTTCGGCGTGCTCGTCGACCGCAGGCGCAATCCACAGAATGCCGAGACGCGCCTGCAGATGATCGAATTGCTCAGCCAGGCCGCAGGCCCGGCCGGCATGGTTGGTGGCCAGGCCATCGACCTTGGTTCGGTAGGCCTGCAACTCGACCAGCAGGCGCTGGAAGTCATGCACCGGCACAAGACCGGCGCACTGATCGAGGCCAGCGTGGCACTCGGCGCCCTGGCCAGCGGCAACCATGACGAACTCGCGCGCAAGGCCCTGCTGCAATACGCCCGCGCCATCGGCCTGGCCTTCCAGGTGCAGGACGACATTCTCGACGTGGAAAGCGACACCGCCACCCTGGGCAAGACCCAGGGCAAGGACGAAGCCCACGACAAACCCACCTACCCCGCCCTGCTTGGCCTCGACGCAGCCAAGGACTACGCCTTGGAACTGCGCGACCAAGCTCTGCACGTGCTGCGTCCCTTCAGCAACAGCGCCGAACCGCTGCGTGAACTGGCGCGCTATATCGTCGAACGGCGCAGCTGAACAGCGCTTGTGGGAGCGGTTTCAGCCGCGATAGCCCTCCCGCTCCATCATTGTCATCTATGACCACATGATCGCCGCATAAGGCTTGCTTTACCCCAGCGGCCAGCCTCCTAAGATGGCTCCATAACGACAAGACGTCCGGAGCCGCCATGCCCTTCCCCACCCTGCTGATCGCCAACCGTGGCGAGATCGCCATTCGCATCGCCCAAGCCTGCGCCGACCTCGGCATCCGCAGCGTGGCGGTATTCGCCGAGGATGACAAAGCCTGCCTGCACACGCGCAAGGCCGACCTGGCCGTCGCGCTGGCTGGACGCGGCCCGGCGGCCTATCTGGATATGGCTCAGCTCATTGGCATCGCCCTTGAACAGGGCTGCACGGCCATCCACCCCGGCTACGGTTTTCTCGCCGATAACGCCGAATTCGCCCGCCGTTGCCAGGCCGCCGGGCTGACCTTCGTCGGCCCGACGCCGGAAACCCTGCAACTGTTCGGCGACAAGGCCGCCGCCCGCGCCCTGGCCGAACGCTGCGCAGTGCCGCTGGTGCCCGGCATTAACCAGGCGGTAACGCTGGAGCAGGCCGCGGACTTTCTCGCCGAACACGGCAGCGTGATGCTCAAGGCCCTGGCCGGCGGCGGCGGGCGCGGCATGCGTGCAGTGGACGAACCGGCACAGCTGGCCGAGGCCTTCGCCCGCTGCGCCTCCGAGGCTCAGGGTGCCTTCGGCAGTGGCGCGCTGTACGTGGAAAGGCGCGTGCGCCGCGCCCGGCATATCGAAGTGCAGGTTCTCGGCGACGGTAGCGGTGCGGTTAGCCACCTGTGGGAGCGCGACTGCAGCCTGCAGCGCCGCCACCAGAAGCTGGTGGAAATCGCGCCCAGTCCAGACCTGGACGCCGCCACCCGCGAGGCCATCATCGCCAGCGCCCTGCGCCTGGCGGCCGAGGTACAGTATCGCGGCATCGGCACCTTCGAATTCCTGCTCGACCTCGATCAGCCGGGGCACTTCTACTTCATGGAAGCCAACCCACGCGTGCAGGTGGAACACACCGTTACCGAGCAGGTCACCGGCGTCGACCTGCTGCATACGCAACTGCACCTGGCCGCCGGCAAGAGCCTGGCCGAACTGAATCTGCTCACGCCACCGGCGACCAAGGGCTATGCCGTGCAGGTGCGCCTGAATCTGGAAACCCTGCTCGCCGATGGCAGCGCGCGCCCGGCCAGTGGCGTGCTCGCGGCCTACCAGCCGCCCTCAGGGCCGGGCCTGCGAGTGGATGGCTGCGGCTATGCCGGTTATGCCGTGAGCCCGGCCTACGATTCGCTGGTGGCCAAGCTGATCGCCAGCGCCAGCGACTACCCCGGATCCCTGCGCCGCGCCTACCGGGCGCTGTGCGAGTTTCGCCTCGAAGGCGTGGCAAGCAACCTGCACCTGCTGCAGAACCTGCTGCAGCGCGACGAGGTGATCGCCAACCAGGTCGACACCACCTATGTCGAGCGTCACCTGGGCGAGTTTCTGGCGGCGCGCGAGCAGGCCCATCCACATCGCTACTTTGCCACTGACGCCTCGCTGCATAGCGCCAAGACCACTGTCGACGCCCCGCCCGGCACGCTGGCCCTGAGCGCCCCCAGTGCCGGCGCGCTGGTCAGCCTGGAGGTCGCCGAGGGCGATGCCGTAGCCACCGGCCAGCGCATCGCCGTGCTGGAAGCGATGAAGATGGAATTCGAGGTCAAGACCGAGCACAGCGGTATCGTCCGTGCGCTGGCCGTGGCCCCCGGTGACGCCATCGGCGAGGGCCAGGCACTGGCGTTCTTGGAGCCAGCCGAGGTGGATGGCATCGACGCCCACGGCGAGCAGGCAGTCGATCTGGCGCATATCCGCGCCGATCTGGCCGAAGTGCTCGAGCGCCATGCCCGCCTGACCGATGCGCGCCGCCCCGAGGCCGTGGCGAAAAGGCGCAAGACCGGCCAACGCACGGTGCGGGAAAACCTCTGGGACTTGCTTGATGCAGACAGCTTTATCGAATACGGCGCCATGGCCCTGGCCGCCCAGCGCCGCCGACGTTCGCCCGAGGAACTGCTGGAACTGAGCCCGGCCGATGGCCTGGTCGCCGGTATCGGCACGGTGAACGCCGCGAGTTTCGGCAGCGAGGCCGCGCGCTGCATGGCCATCGCCTACGACTACACGGTATTCGCCGGCACCCAGGGGGTGATGAACCACAAGAAGACCGACCGCATGCTGGCCCTGGCCGAGCAGTGGCGCCTGCCGGTGGTGCTGTTCGCTGAGGGCGGCGGCGGCCGACCGGGCGATACCGATTTCGTCGGCGTGGCCGGACTGGACTGCCACACCTTCGTCGCCATGGCCAAACTCTCCGGCCTTGTGCCGACGGTGGGCGTGGTCTCCGGCCGCTGCTTCGCCGGCAACGCCGCGCTGCTCGGCTGCTGTGACGTGATCATCGCTACCCGCAATGCGAGCATTGGTATGGCCGGTCCGGCGATGATCGAAGGTGGCGGCCTCGGCAGCTTCACCCCCGAACAGGTCGGCCCGACCAGCGTGCAAGGCCCCAACGGGGTGATCGACGTGCTGGTGGAGGACGAAGCCGAAGCGGTCGCCGTGGCCAAGCAGTACCTGAGCTATTTCCAGGGCCCGTTGTTCGACTGGCAATGCAACGATAGCCGCGAGCTGCGCCATGTGATCCCGGAAAACCGCCTGCGCGTGTACGACATCCGCAAGGTGATCGAGCTGCTCGCCGATCACGGTAGCGTGCTGGAACTGCGCCACCAGTTCGCACCTGGCCTGATCACCGCGCTGATTCGCATCGAGGGCAAGCCGTTCGGCCTGATCGCCAATAACCCCGCACACCTGGGCGGCGCCATCGACGCCGTGGCCGGCGACAAGGCCGCGCGCTTCCTGCAACTGTGCGAAGCCCATGACCTGCCCATCGTCTCGCTGTGCGACACCCCCGGTTTCATGGTCGGCCCGGAGGCGGAGAAGCAGGCCACGGTGCGCCACGTCTCGCGCCTGTTCGTCACCGCCGCCAGCCTCACGGTGCCCTTCTTCACCCTGGTGCTGCGCAAGGGCTACGGCCTTGGCGCCCAGGCCATGGCTGCCGGCAGTTTCCATTCACCACTGTTCACCGCCGCCTGGCCCAGTGGCGAATTCGGTGCCATGGGCCTCGAAGGCGCGGTACGCCTGGGTTTCGCCAAGGAGCTGGCGGCCCAACCGGACGACGCCACGCGCCAGGCGCTGTTCGACAAACTGGTGGCCAAGGCCTACGACAACGGCAAGGCGCTGAACATGGCCAGCTATCTTGAGATCGACGCCGTGATCGACCCGGCCGACAGCCGCGCCTGGCTGCTGCGCGGGCTCAACGCAGCGCCGCGTCCGCCCCGGCGTGATGGCAAGAAACGTCCCTTCATCGACACCTGGTAAGGAATTGGCTATGTCCGCGTTAGCTGTTGCCAAGCAGTTCCGGGAAGGTTCGGAGCCTTGTAGGGTTGGCTTTAGCCCACGCTAACCGTCGGTGGTGGGCTGAAGCGGAGCGCCGCCCGGCCCACCCTACGGCCCTTTACCCCCCAACATTTAACTCAGGCATAGCCAGGGAATTATCCATGCACCTCGATCACCGCCTGCTCGCCGTCAACGGCATTGAACTCAGCCTGTACAGCGCCGGCCCCGAGCACGGCAAGCCGGTGTGGCTGCTGCATGGTTTTCCCGAGTGCTGGTACGCCTGGAATCCGCAGATCGAGGCACTGGCCGCCGCCGGCTATCGGGTGTTCGCCCCGGAAATGCGCGGCTACGGCGCCAGCAGCGCGCCAGCCGATCCGACGGCCTATGACCTGCTCACCCTATGCGGCGATATCCAGGCGGCGATGGACATGCTCGGCCAGCGCGAGGTAGCGGTGGTCGGCCACGACTGGGGCGCGCCAGTGGCCTGGCACCTGGCGCTGCTGGAGCCCGAGCGGGTCAAGGCGCTCGGCGCGTTGTCGGTGCCCTTCGGCGGCCGGCCGAAACGCCCGGCCATCGAGATGATGCGTGAGGCCTACGCCGGGCGCTTCCACTACATCCTCTACTTCCAGCAGCCGGGCGTGGCCGAGGCGGAACTGGACGACGACATCGGCCGCAGCCTGCGTCTGCTGCTCGGCGGCCTCGGCGCTGCCCTGCTGGCAACGGACAAACCGGCCGATACGCGGCGTTCGATGGCATGCCGGCTGACCTGCCACTGCCGCCCTGGTGCAGCGAGGCAATGTTCGCCCACTACCTGCGCACCTTCGAGCGCCACGGTTTTCGCGGCGCACTGAACTGGTACCGCAACTTCGAGCGCAACTGGCAACGCAGCGAGCATCTGGCGGGTCTGCAGATCACGCAGCCAACGCTGTTCCTGCTCGGCGAGCACGACCCGGTCGGCCGCTTCGAGGCACCGACGCTGAAACGCATGGGCGACAAGGTGCCGCACCTGGAACGCCACGACCTGCCCGGCGCCGGCCACTGGCTGCAGGCCGAATGCGGCGAGCGGGTCAGCGCCCTGCTGCTGGATTTCCTCGCACGAAACTACCGGTAACGCCGATGTGGTCAGCAGATTGGGCTGTTTTCCTGGCATCAGGTAAACTGCCGCATCTTTTACACCTATAACGATTCGCCTGATGCCGACCACTTTCCACGAGATCCCCCGCGAGCGCCCGTTGACGCCGCTGCTCGACAGCGCCAACACGCCCGACGAACTGCGCCGCCTGGCCGAAGCGGACCTGGAAACCCTCGCTGACGAACTGCGCCAGTACCTGCTCTACAGCGTTGGCCAGAGCGGCGGGCACTTCGGTGCCGGCCTCGGCGTGATCGAGCTGACCATCGCCCTGCATTACGTCTTCGACACCCCCGATGACCGTCTGGTGTGGGACGTCGGCCACCAGGCCTACCCGCACAAGATTCTCACCGGTCGTCGCGAGCGCATGGGCAGCCTGCGCCAGAAGGACGGCCTGGCCGCCTTCCCGCGCCGCAGCGAGAGCGAGTACGACACCTTCGGCGTCGGCCATTCCAGCACCAGCATCAGCGCGGCCCTTGGCATGGCCATCGCCGCCCGCCTGAAGGGCGAGAAGCGCAAGAGCGTGGCGGTTATCGGCGACGGCGCACTGACCGCCGGCATGGCCTTCGAAGCGCTGAACCACGCCACCGACGTCGGCGCCAATATGCTGGTGATCCTCAACGACAACGACATGTCGATCTCCAAGAATGTCGGCGGCCTGTCCAACTACCTGGCCAAGATCATCTCCAGCCGCACCTACGCCAGCATGCGCGAGGGCAGCAAGAAGATCCTCTCGCGCCTGCCCGGCGCCTGGGAAATCGCGCGCAAGGTCGAGGAACACGCCAAGGGCATGCTGGTACCCGGCACCCTGTTCGAGGAACTGGGCTGGAACTACGTTGGCCCTATCGACGGCCACGACCTGCCCACCCTGCTCGCCACCCTGCGCAATATGCGCGACCTGGACGGCCCGCAGTTCCTCCATGTGGTGACCAAGAAAGGCAAGGGCTTCGCCCCGGCCGAGGCCGACCCCATTGGCTACCACGCCATCACCAAGCTGGAACCGGTGACGCCTGTAGCTGCGCCGAAGAAACCCAGCGGCCCGAAATACTCCAACGTGTTCGGCCAGTGGCTGTGCGACATGGCCGCAGCCGACAACCGCCTGGTCGGCATCACCCCGGCGATGAAGGAAGGTTCGGATCTGGTGGCCTTCAGCGAGCGCTTCCCCGAGCGCTACTTCGACGTGGCGATTGCCGAACAGCACGCTGTTACGCTGGCCGCCGGCATGGCCTGCGAAGGCGCCAAGCCGGTGGTGGCGATCTACTCCACCTTCCTCCAGCGCGCCTATGACCAGTTGATCCACGACGTGGCCGTGCAGCACCTCGATGTGCTGTTCGCCATCGACCGCGCCGGCCTGGTTGGCGAAGACGGCCCGACCCACGCCGGCAGCTTCGACCTGTCCTACCTGCGCTGCATCCCTGGCATGCTGGTGATGACCCCGAGCGACGAGAACGAGCTGCGCCGCATGCTCACCACCGGCCACCTGTTCGACGGCCCGGCGGCGGTGCGCTATCCACGCGGCAGCGGCCCCAATGCACCGCTCGATGCCGGCCTGGAACCGTTGGAGATCGGCAAGGCAGTGGTGCGCCGCCAAGGCAAGGGCGTCGCCCTGCTGGCCTTCGGCGTGCAACTGGCCGAAGCCCTGCGCGTCGGAGAAACGCTGGATGCCACCGTGGTCGATATGCGCTTCGTCAAACCGCTGGACGAAGCCCTGCTGCGCGAACTGGCCAGCAGCCACGAGCTGCTGGTGACCATCGAGGAAAACAGCATCATGGGCGGTGCCGGCAGTGCGGTCAGCGAATTCTTCGCTGCCGAGAATCGCCAGGTATCGATGCTGCACCTGGGCCTGCCTGACTATTACGTCGAGCACGCCAAACCGAGTCAGATGCTTGCCGAGTGCGGTCTCGACGAAGCCGGCATCGAACGTGCGGTACGTCAGCGCCTGAGCCTGCTGCAGGCCTGAGAACCTGTTCACGATCTGCTGTGCGTCGGCGCTACTGCGTTAAAAACAAGCTCGGAAAGCCGCTTGCGGCTAACGCACTTCAGTGCGGCCCCGAAGGGGCGAGCGAAGCGAGTCATGCTCATTTACGGCTCGTAAAGTCGAATGCGACTCCAACCGTTCCTCGCTTATTTTTGCGGGGCCGCCATCGGTGTTGTATCGCTCTAGCTCGCGAGATCGTGAACAGGTTCTTAGCATGAAGCCCGCTCATCGTTGAATGAGCGGAGCTTGCTTGTCATTCATACGCGCGCGCACTAAGGTTCGCGCCATTCATGTTCCGCCAGGGTGCGCTGCGCAAGCAGTGTCAAACGGAAAGTCGGTGCGCTCATCACGAGCAATGCCGACGCTGCCCCCGCAACGGTAATCGACTGCAAGCCTCGGTGCTTGCGCCACGTCCAACAGCCACTGGGGCAACCTGGTAAGGCGGACCTGGGTCGAGAGCCCGGAGACCGGCCAAGGCGGTGCGACTGGTGTTGCGGAGGGCAGCACGGTCAAGCGCTGCCCTGCGCGCGCTTGCGCCTGCCCTCCTCGAACGTCTGCCGACCGTTGAGGAAAGAGAATGAAACTGTCCCGTCTGGCTCTGGCCATTACTCTGGCGCCCTGCGCCGCACTCGCTGAAACCGTCCCTTCGCTCGATCAGGCACTGAAACTGTCCGACACGGTCATCAGCGCCAACCGCGAAGTACAGCTGCGCAGCAAAAGCAGTGTCGCTACCAGCGTGTTCACCCGCGAAGACATCGAACGCCTGCAACCCTCCAGCGTCATCGACCTACTGAACCGTGTACCCGGCGTACAGGTCACCAGTTCCGGCGGCCGTGGCAGCCTCTCCAGCCTGTTCATCCGCGGCACCAAGACAGCACAGAACGTCGTACTAGTCGACGGTCAACGGATTTCCGATGCGTCCAGCGGCAGCCATTTCCTCGAACACCTCAGCATCCACCAGATCGAACGGGTGGAAGTCCTGCGCGGCTCGCGGGCAACCCTCTACGGCGCCGACGCCATCGGCGGTGTCGTACAAATCTTCACCCGCCGCGCCAGTGCTGGACAACGCCAGGCCAGTCTTAGTCTGGGCTACGGCAGCCGTGGTACCTGGGAACGTGCGGCCAGCCTGGCCCTGACCAACGAAAGTACCCGTTTCAATCTCAGTAGCAGCTCCTCGGATACCCACGGTATCGACCGCAGCACCCACGCCTCGACCTACGACAACGATCACGATGCCTACCGCAAGAACGGCCTGAGCCTGAACCTCGCCCACGACCTCAACGACGATCTGCAGCTCGGTCTGAGCCTGCTGGAGCAAAGCGGCGAGGTCGAGTTCGACAACGAGCCACTCTTTGGTCTGCACCCCTACAGTGACTTCCGTATCAGCAGCCAGTCGTTCTACGCTGATGCGCGCCTGGCCGAACAATGGAAAAGTCGTCTGGAACTCGGCCACAGCGAGAACCGTTACAAGACCCGCGCCGACGATACCGACAACACCCGCCACAACTACACCTACCGCGACTCGGCATCCTGGCTGAACACCCTGTCCCTGGACGAACACAACCAGCTACTGCTCGGTGTCGACTGGCTCGAAGACACCCTGCACAGCAACAACGCCTACACCCGGGCTTCACGCTGGAATCGCGGACTGTTCCTCCAGCACCACTACCGTGGCGAGAACGTCTCCACCGAGCTGGGCGCTCGGCATGACAAGAACCAACAGTTTGGCGGTAATAGCACCTACAACGCCGCATTGACCTGGCACCTGAACCCGAACAACGACCTCATCCTGTCCTACGCCGAAGCATTCCGCGCGCCCAGCTTCCAGGATATCTACGCCCCCATGGGCTGGGGCGCCAACCCCGATCTCAAACCGGAAGAGTCGAAAAGCTACGAGCTGCAATGGCGCAGTCAACTGACTGACAGCACCCGCCTGGAAGCCTCGCTCTATCGCAGCAAGATCCGCAATGCCATCGTCGCCGACGGCAACTGGGTCATGCAGAACCTCGATAGCGCACGGGTAAACGGCTTCGAAGCAAGCCTGGAACAACGCCTGGGCGACTGGCAGGCTGCACTGGGTCTGAGCCTGATCGACCCACGCGACACCGACAGCGGCCATACCCTGAATCGCCGTGCGCGCCGGACCCTCAGCGTGGATCTCGACCGCGCCTTCGGCGCCTTCACTGTTGGCACAACCTGGCAAGCCGTCAGCAGCAGCTATGACGATGTCGGCAACCAACGGGAACTGGCTGGCTACGGACTGCTGGGCTTGCGCGGCAGTTGGCAGGCCACAACAGAGATTCTGGTCTCAGCGAAGATCGACAACCTGCTGGACAAGGACTACAGCCGTGCCCAGTACGGCGTTGGCTTTCCTGCCGAGTACCACGACTACCGCGAAGAAGGCCGCTCCGGCCTGCTTAGCGTCACCTGGACACCGGAGTTCTAAAGTCATGTCGATCAGCTCGTAGGGCGTACTCGCAAAGCAGTACGCCGTCCTGCAGGGTACGCCGCGCGCACAGCCTGGACACACTACCGCGCCCCAGCCATCCGCTCACACAACTGCTCGATGGCTCCCAGCATCTGCCGACTGGGCCGCTCCAGGCCCTTGTCCGGCACCGCCCAGACCTGTCCCAGCCGCACTGCATGCAGCTGCGGCCAGGCCTGCCAGGCGCTCAGCTCGGCATTGCTGCCACCGAGGATCACGTCCGGGTCACGCGCCAGCACCGCCTCGACACTGACCTGCGGCGCCGGCTGCGGCAGGTCATCGAACAGGTTGCGCGCTCCGCACACCCGCAGGGCATCACCGATCAGTTGCCGGCCACCGATGGTGTAAAGCGGCTGATGCCAGATCTGATAGAAAACGCTCAGCGGCTGCTCGCGCCAGTAGCGCTGGCGCAGTGCATCCAGCTCGGCGCGAAACTCGGCAGCCAGACGCTCGCCCTGCTCCGCCCGGCCCACTCGCTCGCCAATGCGTATGAAGGCATCGCCAAGTTGATCGAGACGCTGCGGCTCGATGATCAACACATCGATACCCAAACCCCGCAACTGCGCCTGCTGCGCGGGCGGCACGCTGCCCGGCGCGATCAGGATCAGATCCGGCGCCAGCTGCAGCAGACGTTCGAATTCCAGCTGGCCATAACGCCCGACAGTGGGAAGGTGCGCCAACGCAGCGGGACGCTCATCACCTTCGAGCACACCGACCAGCAGATCGGCGGCATCCAGATCGAGCATGATTTCGCTGAGCGAGGGCGCCAGGCTGATCACCCGTGGCGCGGCCGCCAGAGGCAGCGCCAGCAAAAACAGAGCCAGCAGCAACGCGCGCATGTCAGCCGAGTTGGCGGGGAATGCGATACAGGCTATGCAGCACGATGGACGACAGTGCGAGCAACACCAGCGGGATCGCCTCCAGACCAGCCAGCACCGCCAGTGCAGCGATCCAGGCCGGCAACGCGGCGCCAAGCAGCGCGCGCAGACGCACGCGATCCAGCTCCAGCCAGGCCGCGGGCTCGGCATCGCTGTCGAGGGCCTTTTCAGTCGCGATCAGGGCACGTTTGTAGGCGGAAAACAGCGGCAGGCTGACGAACATCGATGCCAGGCCGGCGATAAACAGCGGCATGGTCAGCACCGTGGTCCCGCCGCCGCCGAACAGCAGGTTGAAGACCAACAAGGGCGCCAGCGCCACACCCAGCTGACGCCACCAGGCCAACGCCAAGCGGCGCTTCACCTGGCCTCGGGTCACAGGCTTTCCTCAGCCTCGCCCTGATGCTGGTTGCCCAACATATGGCCGAGCTTGCCGGCCTTGGTGGCGAGGTAACGCTTGTTGTACGGGTTGTGCGCGATCTGCAGCGGCACGCGATGGTCCACGGCGATACCCATCTCACCCAGCGCCCTGACCTTGCGCGGGTTGTTGGTCATCAGCTTGAGGCTCTTGATGCCGAGGTGCTCGAGCATCGGCAGGCAGATGGCGTAGTCGCGCATATCGGCGCCGAAGCCCAGGCGCTCGTTGGCCTCCACGGTGTCGGCACCGCCGTCCTGCAGTTCATAGGCGCGGATCTTATTCAGCAGGCCGATGCCACGGCCTTCCTGACGCAGATACAGCAACACGCCGCGACCCTCATTGGCGATGGCCTGCAGCGCCGCCTGCAGCTGGGCGCCACAGTCGCAACGCAGGCTGAACAGGGCGTCGCCGGTCAGGCATTCGGAATGCAGACGGCCAAGCACCGGAGCACCGTCGGCGACATTGCCGAAGGTCAGGGCGACGTGTTCCTTGCCGGTAGCCTCATCGAGAAAACCGTGCATGGTGAACACACCGAAGGGCGTGGGCAGTTGGGAGGCGGCGACGAACACGACGGACACCGGATACTCCTAGCAATGAGTACGAAACAGGGGCGGCATTGTATCAGCAGGCCCAGCCGCTAGGTCAGACAGAATTGCCGATCATCAGTATCGAAACCGTCAATCCAGCCTCACAGCTTGGATTCCAGCACCAGCATCCCCTGCTCCTCGCGCCAGCCCACGCGACTCATGAAGCTCATGCCGAGCAAGGCTTCGTGTGGCGCGCCACCTTCCAACACTACGGCCTCGACGCCCAGCACTTCCAGATCGCCGACCTTGACCCGGTCAAGCATCACGCGCCAGCCGCGGGTCACGCCACTGGCGGTGTTGACCTGCAGAGGCCGGCCACTGACCCGATAATCGATGCCCAGACGCTTGGCGTGAGCGTCGTTGAGCGCCACTGACGTGGCTCCGGTGTCGACCAGGAACTGCACTGTCTGACCATTCACCGAGCCGGCTACCCAATAGTGGCCGCCAATGCCCTTGGCAATGCTCAGACGCTTTTTCACCGGTTCGGCGAAACCGGCACTGTATTCGCGACTCATGGGATAGGCGCGCTCGACACCATCGACCCGCAGCACCGCACCCTGCTTGTCGACGCTGACCACCTGCACGCCACCGGGGCCGGTGTCGCCGACGCGGACCAACTTGCGCTGACCGTCGACATTGAGCACCGCCGCCCCCGGGAACAGGCCAACCACCTGAACCTGAGAGGCCGCCCAGGAAAAACTCGCGTAAACCAGCACCAGCGCGGCGAGACAGTGACGAAGCTGCATGAATGAGGGACTCCGGCTCAGTCGAAGGGATAGGGTTGCTGCCAGCGCGCGAAAATCGGCTTGAGCGTTCCTGCCTCCACCAATTGCGTCATACGGCGGTCGAAGAGCTCAGCCAGAGCGCGCCCTTTGGGGTTATCGGCAAAGCCGAGATAGAGCGGCAGCGTGGTCAGATCGGTCAATTGATAACGATCAGGCTGCGCAACGTCAGTCAGTAGCGCCTCTATTTCCACGCGAGCGTCGATATAGAAATCCGCATGACCAAGGTCGAGCATGCCAAGAATACCGCTATGCCGGCGAACTTCCCGGTAATGCTGCACATTCGGCAGGTAACGCTGATACTCGTAGCCACGCAGCCATATCAGGCGCAGCTCGCCGAGTCCTTCAAGCGTCGGCGCTGGCCTGCCCTTGAGGCCGAGCGCACCAATCCGCTCGACGTCGTAGTGCCAGCGCGGATAATGCACGCGCTCGTCGACCTCGTCGCGGTAGGAGCCTACCCAGGCATCGACACTGCCACGCTGCGTGAGGCCTACCGCGCGGGTATAGGGAACGCTCAGGATGCGCAGGGCAACTCCGGCCGGCTCGAATACCTCGCGCAGGATGTCCCAGCCCATCCCAGTACCGTCGGCGTTGGTGTGACCTTCCCAAGCCTCACTGGCGATATGTATTTCGCTCGGTAACTGCGTATCGGCATGCGCCGCTGGCATCGCGAACACACTCAACAGCAGAGCCAGCAGCATCCCCACCATCGCCATTGCCTCTCTAGAAGCCCAACACCGCCGCATAATGGTCCCAGCCCCAGACCAGCCCCTGCATGGCCAGCCAGGCGAAGACCCCGGCGATGATATCGTCGAGCATGATGCCGACACCCCCATGCACGTGCCGGTCGATCCAGCGGATCGGCCAGGGTTTGACGATGTCGAACAGACGAAACATCAGAAAGCCTAGCAGCAACCAGACCCAGCCCTCGGGCACCAGCCACAGGGTGATCCACATGCCGACCATCTCGTCCCAGACGATGCCTTCGTGGTCATGCACGCGCAGGTCGTCGGCCACCTTGCCGCACAGCCAGAAGCCGAACAGCATGGTCACCCCGAGCATCAGCCAGTAGCCCCAGTCCGGCAGCATCTGCCACAGCGGCACGAACGGCAGCGCCACCAGCGAGCCCCAGGTGCCCGGCGCCTTGGGCAACGTGCCGGAGCCGAAACCGAAGGCGATGAAATGCCAGGGGTTGCGCCACACCGAGGGCGGCACGTATTCGGCGGGAACCTGGTTGGGGTGATCGGTCACGCGCACTCCGTCCTGTCAGAAATGTTGGTAGCCGCCAATTGGCGGTTCGATAGGCCGGCCAGCACCATCCAGCAACTCTACTCCAGAGCCGGCCTGCACGCGGCCAATAACCCTCACTTCGGGCCAATCGGCTTGCAACTGCGCGAGCAGGGCTGGCGGCAGGGTAAAGGCCAGACGATAGTCGTCGCCACCACCCAGCGCGCAGGTTCGCGACCGCTCCTCGCCAACGAAGGCGCGCAGTGCAGCAGACAGCGGCACTTGCTCCAGCTCGATTTTAAGGGCGACCTGTGAAGCCTTGGCTATATGCCCGCAGTCGGCCAGCAGTCCGTCGGAAATATCCAGCGCGGCCGTGGCCCGCCCGCGCAAGGCCTGCCCCAGAGCCAGCTGCGGCTGCGGCGACCAGTAGCGCGCCAGCAGAGCTTCACTGATATCCGCCGCCGCTTCGCGCTGCCCCAGCACCAGCGGCAGCGCGCCCGCGGCATCGCCCAGCTCGCCGCCAACGCAGAGCAGATCGCCCACTTGCGCGCCGCTGCGCAGCAGCGCCTGCCCATTCGGCACCCGGCCGAACACGGTCAGCGTCAGGCTCAGCGGACCGCGCGTGGTATCACCACCGACCAGCGCCAGCGAACAGCTCTGCGCCATCGTCTGCAGGCCGCGCGCGAACTCGGCCAGCCAGGTTTCACTGGCGCTCGGTAGGGTCAGGGCAAGGGTAAAGGCCAAGGGCGTCGCGCCCATGGCAGCCAGATCACTGGCGGAAACGGCCAGCGCGCGCTGACCGAGGAGAAAGGCATCGCAGGCTTCGGGGAAATGCACCCCGGCGACCAGGGTGTCGGTGGAAACCGCCAGCTGTTCACCGACAGGCAACGCCAGCAACGCGCAGTCATCGCCAATACCGAGAACCACCCCGTCGCCGCCCTGCGCGCAACGGGCGGCGGCGAAATAGCGGCGGATCAGCTCGAACTCATTCACCGCTTGTTGGCGTTGACTTCGGCGGCACGCAGCTTGGGCGCGAGCTTGTCGAGAATGCCGTTGACGAACTTGTGCCCGTCAGTGGCACCGAACACCTTGGCCAGCTCGATACCTTCGTTGATCACCACCTTGTAGGGGACGTCGACGCGGTTCTTCAGCTCGTAGGTGGACAGGCGCAGGATGGCCAGCTCGACCGGATCGATCTCTTCCAGCGGGCGATCGAGCAGCGGGGCGAAAGCGCCGTCGAGCTCGGTCTTCTGCCGTGGCACGCCATGCAGGATTTCATGGAAGTAGGCGCCATCGACCTTGCTGAAGTCGTTGTCGACACGAAACTGCGCTTCGATCTCGTTCAGCGGCTGGCCGGCGATGTGCCAGGAGTACAGGGCCTGCATGGCCAGGGTACGGGCTTCGCGGCGCGCGAGTATCTTGCCGCTGGGGCCCTTCTTGGCCGGCTGGCCGTTACCGGAGTTGCTCACTTGGCCTCCAACTGCGCCAGCAGGCTGACCATTTCCAGGGCAGACAGCGCAGCTTCGGCACCCTTGTTACCCGCCTTGGTGCCGGAACGTTCAATGGCTTGTTCGATGGAGTCGACGGTCAGCACGCCGAAGGCGACCGGCACGCCGTATTCCATGGACACCTGGGCCAGACCCTTGGTGCACTCGCCCGCTACGTATTCGAAGTGCGGGGTGCCGCCACGAATGACCGCGCCCAGGGCGATGATCGCGGCAAACTCACCACGCTGAGCGACCTTCTGGGTCACCAGCGGAATCTCGAAAGCACCCGGAGCACGGATGATGGTGATGTCGCTCTCGCTCACGCCGTGGCGAACCAGGGCGTCGATGGCGCCGCTGACCAGGCTCTCGACGACGAAGCTGTTGAAACGGCCTACCACCAGGGCGTATTTGCCCTTCGGGGCGATGAAGGTACCTTCGATGGTCTTCAGGGTCATGACGGGTCTCACATGGGTTAAAGAGCCGGAGCGCCTTGCGCTCCGAAAATAAAATTCGTTTTGTCAGCGTAGCCCGGATGCAATCCGGGGCCAGTGTGCCGATCTCCCCGGATTTCATCCGGGCTACGTGCTTTAGCTCCCTCTCCCATTTATGGGAGAGAGGCGGGGCGGCCCGCGTAGGGAGAGGGTTAGGCGTTGGCCAAAAGTCCCTCTCCCGCCCTCCGGGCACCCTCGACTTTGGCATCCTGCGTCGCCCTACCTCCTGCATCCATGCAGTCGTCTCCCGCAAGCGGGAGAGGGTCATCAGATGCGGCTCTTCGAGCCGCCTGTTAGTCAGCCGGCAGGTATTCTACAACTTCGAGGTCGAAGCCGGATATCGCGTTGAACTTCATCGGCGAGCTCATCAGGCGCATCTTGCGCACACCAAGGTCGCGCAGAATCTGCGAGCCGGCGCCCACTGTGCTGTAGGTCGCCGGATTGGCCGGCTGCTGGCGGCTGATCAGCGCCAGCAACTCCGGCCCGGTCAGCGGGTTGCCCAGCAGCAGCACCACGCCACTGCCTGCCTTGGCCACTTCCGCCATCGCCGCACGCATGCTCCAGCGGCCCGGCTGGTTGACCAGGAAGAGGTCGCGCAGCGGATCCATATTGTGCACGCGCACCAGGGTCGGTTCCTCGGCGCAGATGGTGCCCAGGGTCAGCGCCATGTGCGCGGTGTTCTCCACACCATCGCGATAGGTCACCAGATTGAACTGGCCCAGCTCGGTGTCCAGCGGCTGCTCGCTGATACGCTCGACGGTGCGCTCGTGGATCAGGCGGTAGTGGATAAGATCGGCGATGGTGCCGATCTTGAGGTTGTGCTCTTCAGCGAACTTTTCCAGCTCCGGCCGACGCGCCATGGTGCCGTCGTCGTTCATGATCTCGCAGATCACCCCGCTCGGCTCGAAGCCGGCCATACGCGCCAGATCGCAGGCCGCTTCGGTATGGCCGGCACGCGCCAGCACACCACCGGGCTGAGCCATCAGCGGAAAGATATGCCCCGGGCTGACGATATCCTCGGCCACGGCATTGCGCGCCACCGCAGCCTGCACGGTGCGGGCGCGGTCGGCGGCGGAGATACCGGTGGTCACGCCCTCGGCCGCCTCGATGGAGACAGTGAACTTGGTGCCGAAACCGGAGCCGTTGCGCGGCGCCATCAGCGGCAGCTTGAGCAGTTCGCAGCGTTCGCGGGTCATCGGCATGCAGATCAGGCCACGGGCGAAACGGGCCATGAAGTTGATGTGCTCGGCGGTGACGCATTCGGAGGCGATGATGATGTCGCCCTCGTTCTCGCGATCCTCGTCATCCATGAGGATGACCATCTTGCCGGCGCGGATGTCTTCGATCAGTTCTTCAGCGGTATTGAGCGCCATCGGGCGTCTCCTCAATTCTTCAGGTAGCCGTGTTCGGCAAGAAAGCTTTCGGTCAGGCCCGAGGCCTTGGGTTCTGCAGCCTTGTCACCGAGCAGCAGGCGCTCCAGGTAACGTGCCAGCAGGTCGACCTCGAGGTTGACCTTACGCCCGGCCTGGTAGTCGACCATGATGGTCTCGGCCAGGGTGTGCGGGACGATGGTCAGTTCGAACTCGGCGCCATCGACCGCGTTGACGGTCAGGCTGGT
This sequence comes from Pseudomonadota bacterium, assembly GCA_023431055.1. GTDB lineage: Bacteria > Pseudomonadota > Gammaproteobacteria > Pseudomonadales > Pseudomonadaceae > Aquipseudomonas. The sequence goes on along the minus strand of JAEYXX010000048.1, from coordinate 10,771 downwards.
GCCGTCGACGGTGATCGAACCCTTGTGCGCGATGTACTTGGCCAATTCGCGCGGGGCGCGCACCTTGAACTGCACGGCGCGGGCGTTATCGGCGCGCGAGACGATCTCACCGACGCCATCGACATGGCCGCTGACGAGGTGCCCGCCTAGGCGGCTGGTGGGCGTCAGGGCCTTCTCCAGATTCACGGCACTGCCGGGCTTGAGATCGACGAAGGCGGTACGCGCCAGCGTCTCGCGGCTGACGTCGGCCCAGAAGCCGTCGCCGGGCAATTCCACGGCGGTCAGGCAGATGCCGTTGACGGCGATGCTGTCGCCGAGCTTGACGTCGCCCAGGTCGAGCTTGCCGGTAGCCACATAAACGCGCACGTCGCCACCCTTGGGCGTCATGGCGCGGATACTGCCGATGGCTTCGATTATGCCGGTGAACATATGCCCTCCGGTTTCATGTTGAGGATATTGCTGAACAGCATGGACGAACTCCTGTTTTGATCAAAAACAGGGCAATGCCGATCGATAGGGATTTCACGGACGCGAAAAAGCGCCCAAGGAGGGAATCCCGCTCTCTCTTTATCCGGACTATACCGTCGGCCCCGGAATCGCACCGGGTCTGCTGGACCTCGCCCGGCAGATGCCATGACGAGCGCTCGCGGGCTAGGTTCTGCGAACCATTACCGCCGGTGGGGAATTACACCCCGCCCTGAGAACGTTGCGGCCATATGCAAATGGCCGCGTGGCGTTTTACCACATTTGCTGGCGCAACGCATGGTTCGAGTGCTAGCGCGCCTTGGGCACCGCGGTGATCTGCCAGTCGTCGCCGACGGCACGAATATCGAGAATCTGCAATTCCGGCGCTTCGGCCATGCGGTTGAGCGGCAGCTCGAACAGTGGTCGCGCATGGGAGCCCAGCAGCTTGGGCGCAACGAAGATGCGGTACTCGTCCACCAACCCGGCACGGGCGAAGGCGCCCGCCAGGCGCGGCCCGGCCTCCACCAGCACTTCATTGACGCCACGCCCGGCCAGCTCCTGCAGCAGCTTGCGCAGGTCGACGTGACCATTGCTACCCGGCACGGCGAGCAGCTCGTGGCCATCGGCCAGATAGCGATCACGCGCAGCCGCCGCAGCGCAGGTCGCCACCAGTGCCGGTCCGACCTGGAAGAACGCCTTGCTCAGCGGCACTCGCAACCGACCGTCGATCAGCACCCGCAGCGGCGGCCGCGAGGCCGCCATGAAGGTGGCCTCGACACCCAGCCCCAGCTCGTCGGGACGCACGGTCAACCGGGCGTCGTCGGCCAGCACGGTGTCGGCGCCACTGAGCACCACGCTGGACTGCGCGCGCAACCGCTGCACCTCGGCGCGAGCCGCCGGGCCGGTGATCCACTGGCTCTCGCCGCTGGCCATGGCCGTGCGGCCATCCAGGCTCATCGCCGATTTGACCCGCACGAACGGCAGGCCGCTTTCCATGCGTTTGATGAAGCCGACGTTGAGCGCCCGCGCCTCGGCCTCCAGCACGCCGGACAGCACTTCGATCCCGGCGTTGGCCAAGCGCAACAGGCCACGCCCGGCAACCTGCGGGTTGGGATCCTGCATCGCCGCGACCACCCGGCCGACCCCGGCAGCGACCAGCGCATCGGCGCAGGGCGGCGTACGCCCGTGGTGACTGCAGGGTTCCAGGGTGACGTAGGCGGTGGCACCGCGCGCGCGCTCGCCAGCCTGGCGCAGGGCATGCACCTCGGCATGCGGCTCGCCGGCACGGGCATGCCAGCCCTCGCCGACGATCTCGCCATCACGCACGATGACGCAGCCGACACGCGGATTCGGATGGGTGGAGTAAAGGCCTTTGCGCGCCAGCCGCAGGGCGCGCGCCATGAAGAAGTGATCGCGCTCGCTCATCGGCTTTTCGACGGCTCACGGGCCAGACGTTCGATCTCTTCGCGGAATTCGTTGAGGTCCTGGAAGCGTCGGTACACCGAGGCGAAACGGATGTAGGCCACCTCGTCGAGCTTGCTCAGCTCGGTCATCACCAGCTCACCGAGCACCAGCGACTTCACCTCGCGCTCGCCAGTGGCACGCAGTTGCTGCTTGATGCGGGCGATGGCCTCTTCCAGGCGCTCGACACTCACCGGACGCTTCTCCAGCGCGCGCTGCATGCCGGCGCGCAGCTTCTCTTCATCGAAGGGCTGACGACTGCCATCCTGCTTGATCAGGCGCGGCATCACCAGCTCGGCAGTTTCGAAGGTGGTGAACCGTTCACCACAGGCCACGCATTCGCGGCGGCGGCGCACCTGATCGCCCTCGGCGACCAGACGGGAATCGATGACCTTGGTGTCGTTGGCGGCGCAGAAGGGACAATGCATGGCAGGCGCGGACTGATTGGCGGCAAAGTCGCCATGGTAGCGCATAGCACGCCATTGAAAAATGTAAGCAGCCTTGAGATGCCCTGCTTAGAGGCCGCAAGACAAATTAAGCTATGCGCATACACCTCTAAAAAGCAGAACCTGCCATGAACCGATACCTGCCCTTCCTGCCACTGGCATTGAGCAGTCTGCTAGCCGCCTGCGCCAGCGAACCCACTGCTACCACAGCGCCTGCCACTCCCACGCCGACAGAGATCGAAGCCAGTACGCCTGCCATCCAGGGCCCCGGACTGCGCGGCGAGCTGCTCGGCGTCGCCGCTGGCGCCGATGTCGATCTGGCGCTGCTGGGCGTGGATATGCGCGGTCGCCCGCGTGCACTGCTCGGCCAGGTGCACCTGCGTGGCAACGGCGAAGCGCTGCCGTTTCATCTGCCACTGAGCGACCGACAGGCACCGCAGGATCTGCGCCTGGAACTGCGCGGCCGGGTTAGCCAGTCCGGCCGGCTGGTACAACGCCTGCCGGCACGCACCATTGCCGAACTCAGGGATCAGGACCTCGGCTCACTGCACCTGGTGCCGGCGCTATGAGGCCACCCGAGGCGCTGCAGCAAGCACTGAGCGAACTGCTCGGCGATGCCCGCCTGGTCGCCGAAAACCTGCCAGGCACCGATATCGCCCTGTGGCTGATCGACGCCAGCAACATGGACCGCGCGTTCAACCCCGAGGAAACCCGGCGCATCCTCGAGGAGCCGCCCTACTGGTGCTTCTGCTGGGCCAGCGGCCTGGTGCTGGCGCGCTGGCTGGCCGAACGTCCCAAGTGGGTACGCGGCAAGCGCGTGCTGGACTTCGGCGCAGGTTCCGGCGTGGCAGCCATCGCCGCGGCCAAGGCCGGTGCCGCCGAAGTGGTGGCGTGCGATCTCGACCCACTGGCGCTGGCAGCCTGCCGCGCCAATGCCGAGATTAATGGCGTGACGCTGAGCTACTCGGACGATTTCTTCGCCGAAGCGGACCGCTACGACCTGATTCTGGTGGCCGACGTGCTCTACGACCGCGCCAATCTGCCGTTGCTGGACCACTTCCTCAGCCGTGGCCGTCAGGCGCTGGTGGCCGATTCGCGGGTCAAGGACTTCCAACATCCACTCTATCAACGCCTGGCGCTGCTCGATGGCTGCACCTGGCCGGATCTGGCCGAGCCTGCGGAATTTCGCGAAGTCAGCCTGTATCACGCGGCGCGCCCCTTGTAACCGCGCCCCGCTGCCCGCATTAATAGTGCATTGCCCTGCTTTTCGAGACCGACCATGAGCGACTCCCCCTACATCTTCGATATCTCCGGCGCCGCCAACTTCGAGCAACTGGTGATCGAGAACTCCTTCCACAAACCGGTACTGGTGGATTTCTGGGCCGAATGGTGCGCGCCGTGCAAGGCACTGATGCCAATGCTGGCGAAGATCACCGAGGAATATGCCGGTGAGCTGCTGCTGGCCAAGGTCAACTGCGATATCGAGCAGGACATCGTCATGCGCTTCGGCATTCGCAGCCTGCCCACCGTGGTGCTGTTCAAGGACGGTCAACCGGTCGACGGTTTTGCCGGCGCCCAGCCGGAAGCGGCGATCCGCGAGATGCTCAAGCCGCATGTGGCCGAACCGGCGCCAGCGGCTGCCGACCCGATGGAAAGCGCGCAGGCGCTGTTCGCCGAAGGACGTTTTGCCGAAACCGAAGCGCTGCTCAAGCAGGTGCTGACCGAGAACAACGAGAACGGCGCGGCGCTGATTCTCTACGCGCGCTGCCTGGCCGAACGCGGCGAACTGGGCGAAGCCCAGGTAGTGCTCGATACGGTCAAGGGTGACGAACACAAGCAGGCGCTGGCCGGCGCCAGGGCGCAACTGACCTTCCTGCGCCAGGCTGCCGACCTGCCGGATGCGGCCACGCTGAAAAGCCGCCTGGCGCAAAACGCCGAGGATGACGAGGCGGTCTATCAGTTGGCGGTGCAACAGCTGGCGCGCCAGCAGTACGAAGCCGCACTGGAGGCTCTGCTCAAGCTGTTCGTGCGCAATCGCAGCTACGGCGACGGCCTGCCGCACAAGACCCTGCTGCAGGTCTTCGACCTGCTTGGCGGCGACCACCCGCTGGTCACCAGCTACCGGCGCAAGCTGTATCAGGCGATCTATTAAAAGCGGCTGCAGGCTCCAGGCGGCAAGCCACAGGTAACAACATCAGCGGGACGCTCTTGGCCTGCAGCCTGTCGCCTGCGGCCTATGGCTGCTCTTGCCAGTGATAGATCGGCGCATCTGCGCCGGTTTCCATGCGAATCTGCGCGCAGTGGCGCAGACGCACCAGCAGCCGCTTGCCCGCAGCCTCGCCACCGGCCAAAGCGGCCAGTTGCGCCAGTAATCGCGGCCCTTCGACCTGCCCCGCATCGCGCACCAGCTGCAAGGCGGTCTGCCACAGGGCGTCGCCCGCATCGGCCGCGGGAGCAGCAGGCGCTGGCACGCTGGCCGGCGCAAGCGTCACATGCTGCGCCAGTTGCGCCCAGTCTCCGGCATCCAGTTCCACTGTCAGGTCTACCGGCCAATCACCGATTCGCCCACGAATTCGCACCATGTTCAGCCTCCAGTCAGGAATTCGCATGCTCCCATGGCGGCGGCGGGCTGGCCAGCTCGCCAAAAAAGTTGTTATAACGTAACAACCAAACCGTACTCATGCTGGAGACCACCATGCGCCACCTGCTGCTCACCCTGCCCTTCGCCCTGTTGCCACTGGTAGCCGCCCAGGCCCATGAGCATGGCCATGATCACGACCATGAACACTCCCACGACAGCCTGGGCGCCCATGAGCATGGCGTCGCCAGCCTTAACGCAGCGCTGGATGGCAATCTGCTGGAGCTGCAGCTGGAAAGCCCGGCGATGAACCTGGTCGGTTTCGAGCATGCTGCCAAGAGCGATGCCGACAAGGCCAAGGTCGCGGCGGCCAAACGTGAACTGGAGCAGCCCATCACTTTGTTCGCGCTCAACAGCGGTGACTGCAAGGCCACCGAGGTGGAACTGCAAAGCCCACTGTTCGGCGACGCCGACCACGACCACGACCACGACCACGACCACGACCATCATGCTCACGAAGGCGAACACAGCGACATCCACGCGCACTATCGCTTCGAATGTGCCAAGGCCAACGAATTGAAACAGTTGGACCTCGCCGAACTGTTCAAACGCTTCCCCGCCACCGAGAAGATTCAGGTACAACTGATCGGCCCGAACGGCCAGCAGGGCGTGGAACTGACGCCGGCGCAGCCACGCCTGAGTTTCTGACCTGCTACGCCCGCTGCGGGAGCGAACGATATTCGCTCCCGCTTGAGCGCTTTTCTCCAACACGCAGCAGACAATGACCGAACCTCTGATCGAACTCGCCAATCTCGGCTTCGCCTGGCCCGGCCAGGCACAGTTGCTGGATATCCCCTCCTTCACCCTGGCCGGCGGTGAAACCCTGTTTCTGAAAGGCCCCAGCGGCAGCGGCAAGACCACCCTGCTCGGTCTGCTCGGCGGCGTACAAAGGGCGCAAAGCGGCCATATCCGCCTGCTCGGCCAGGATCTGGGCCAGCTCTCGGCCGGTGCCCGCGACCGTTTCCGGGTCGATCACACCGGTTACATCTTCCAGCAGTTCAACCTGCTGCCGTTTCTCTCGGTACGTGAGAACGTCGAGCTGCCCTGCCGCTTCTCGCGGCTGCGGGCCGAACGCGCGCGCCAGCGCCACGGCAGCATCGATGCCGCGGCCGCCGCGCTGCTCGACCATCTCGGCCTGCGCGCCGACCTGCTCGGCCGCCGTGCCGACGAGCTGTCCATCGGCCAGCAGCAACGCGTCGCCGCCGCCCGGGCGCTGATCGGCCAACCGGAACTGGTGATCGCCGACGAACCCACCTCGGCACTGGATTTCGACGCCCGCGAGGCCTTCCTGCAATTGCTCTTCGCCGAATGCCGCGCCGCCGGCGCCAGCCTGCTGTTCGTCAGCCACGACCAGAGCCTGGCCTCACTGTTCGACCGCAGCCTGTCGCTGAGCGAACTGAACCGCGCCGCCAAGCCCGTCGAGGTCTGAGATGCATCTTCTGCGTATAGCCCTGGCCAGCCTGGCCAATCGTCGTTTCACCGCCCTACTCACCGTGTTCGCCATTGCCCTGTCGGTGTGTCTGCTGCTGGCCGTGGAGCGTGTGCGTACCGAGGCCCGCGCCAGCTTCGCCAACACCATCAGCGGTACTGACCTGATCGTCGGCGCCCGCTCGGGCAGCGTGAACCTGCTGCTGTACTCGGTGTTCCGCATCGGTAACGCCACCAACAACATCCGCTGGGACAGCTTCGAGCGCTTCGCCAATCACCGTCAGGTCAAATGGGCCATTCCCATTTCGCTGGGCGATTCGCACCGCGGCTACCGGGTAATGGGCACCAGCACTGCCTACTTCGAACACTATCGCTATGCGCGCAACCAGGCTCTGAAGCTGGCGCAGGGCCGCGAGTTTGCCGATGATCCCTTCGAAGTGGTGCTTGGTGCGGAGGTGGCGCAGGCGCTGGGCTACGGCCTGGGCGAGGAAATCGTCCTGGCCCATGGCGTCGCCACCATCAGCCTGGTCAAGCACGACGACAAGCCCTTCACCGTGGTCGGCGTTCTCGAACGCACCGGCACGCCGGTCGACCGCACCCTGCACATCTCCCTGGCCGGGATGGAAGCGCTGCACATCGACTGGCAGAACGGCATGCCGGCGCGCGGCGCGGCGCAGATCAGCGCCGAGCAGGCACGCACCATGGACCTGCAGCCGAAGCAGATCACGGCGTTCATGCTCGGCCTCAACAGCAAGATCGCGACGTTCAGCCTGCAACGCGAGATCAACGAGTTTCGCGGCGAGCCGCTGCTGGCGATCCTGCCCGGCGTCGCCCTGCAGGAACTGTGGAGCCTGATGGGCACCGCCGAACAGGCGCTGTTCGTGGTCTCGCTGTTCGTCGTGCTCACCGGTCTGATCGGCATGCTGACGGCAATCCTCACCAGCCTCAACGAACGCCGCCGGGAAATGGCCATCCTGCGCTCGGTGGGCGCACGTCCCTGGCATATCGCCAGCCTGCTGGTGCTCGAGGCCTTTGCCCTGACGCTGGCCGGCGTGGTGCTCGGCCTGGCCCTGCTGTACCTCGGTATCGCCGGCAGCCAGGGCTACGTACAGGCCAACTACGGCCTGTACCTGGCACTCAGTGCACCGTCGAGCTACGAGTGGAAACTGCTGGGCAGCATTCTCGCCGCGGCCGTGGCGATGGGCAGCGTACCGGCCTGGCGGGCCTATCGGCAGTCGTTGGCCGATGGGCTGTCGATCAGGCTCTGAGGGAAAGTTGAGAGCGCCTGTCGTACACTGCACAGGCGCTTTTACCAAGAGGTTACTCATGCCCCGCACCCTGCTCGCCACCCTGCTGCTGCTGCTGACCCTGGCACTGCCACTGGCTGCGGCGGATGTGCGCGAAATCACCTGGTCCGATCTGATCCCGCCGGATGCGCCGCCGCAGGTCGTCGACCCGGCACCGATTCATGACCTTTCGCAACTGGCCGATGCCCTGTCCGAAGCCGGCCCGGCAGCCATGCAACAGTCGCCCGCCGCTCCGGTGGTCAAGGCACTCGATGGTCAGCAGGTGAAACTGCCCGGCTATATCGTGCCGCTGGACGTGACCGACGAAGGCCGCGTGGTGGAGTTTCTGCTGGTGCCCTACTTCGGCGCCTGCATTCACGTACCACCGCCGCCCTCGAACCAGATCGTCCACGTCACCAGCGAGCTGGGCGTGCTGCTCGATGCGCTGTACCAACCGTTCTGGGTGGAGGGCCCGCTGAAGGTCGAACACGTCAGCAGCGAGCTGGCCGAAGTCGGCTACCAGATGGAAGCGGACAAGATCTACGCCTACGAACTGCCCGACAGCTGAGCCTGTAGGAGCCCCGCCTCGGGGCGAAGCGGTCGCGGTCATCCAGAAACACCTGCGGTGTTAGCACTATTCGCCGCGAGGCGCGTCTCCTACAAAAAGCCAATACGCTAGCGTGCCTAACGACACCTCCAATGAAAAAGCCAGACACTAGGTCTGGCTTTTTACTTGGTGCGCGCGACGTACCGAGAACGACTCAACTGCGACTGGCGACGCGGTTCTCCCGCTCGAAGCGCAGCTCGCTTTCCGCCCACTGCCGCCAGGAGCGCACCTTGGCGCGCTCGGCACCGCCACGTTCGGCACGCGCCAGCGCATCCAGGCCAGCCTGCCAGCGCGACTGTTCCAGCTCCAGCTGTGCGACATAAAGCCAGTGCTTGCCGTTGCCGCTGCGCTCGGCCAGCGGGCGCAGTACGCGCACCGCAGCAGCGCGATCACGCGCCTGCCACCAGAACAGGCCCAGGCGCTCCTGACGCGCGGCGGTGTTGGCCAGCAGGCCGCTGTCGAGCATGCCGGCCAGCAGCTTGGCGCCCTGCCATGGCTGATGGGCGGCACCGGCGAGCAGGACCAGGTTGTCCAGCTCCGACTCGCTGAAACGCAGGCCCTTGCTATGTGCAGCGCGCAGGGTCGCCAGTGCCTTGTCATTGCTGCCAGCCATCTGCTGCAGGCCGGCCAGCTGGCGCCAGCCCTTGGCATCGTTCGGTTGGCGCGCGAGCAACTGACGCTGCCAGCGCTCGGCCTCGGCATAGCGCTTGAGGTCGGCATTGGCCCCCACCAGGAACTGCAGCCAGATGTCATCGGCCTTGGGATTGGCCTGCACGTAGCGCTCGGCCAGCGGCAGCGCCTTGGCTGGCTGGTTCATGCCCTGGTAGGCCTGCACTAGCATCTGCAGCACCTCTTCGGAAGCCTTGCCCTGCTCGGGCGCCAGAAGCTCGATGACCTTGGCATAGCGGCGCTCGCCCAGGTTGAGCTTGGCCAGGTTGAGACGCTCGCCGGCCAGCATCTCCGCATCCAGCTTGCCGCTGCGCACAGCCTTGTCCAGCCACTCGATGGCCTGACCATTGTTGCCGGCCGACCAGGCCACGTAAGCCTTGCTGCGCCAGATCAGCGCCTCTTCGAGACTGCCACTCTTGGCCTGGACCTCATCCAGCGCACGCCGTGCGGCGCTGTAATCGCCCTTTTGCTGCGCGCCTTGCGCCGCATTCAAAGCCTTGAACACGGCCGGGTCGATGGTCTGCTGGGCCATGCCAGGCACGGCGGCAGCACTGAGCATCACGAGCAACACCCAACGGTACATGGTCAGCCCCTTTCCAGACGGAAGTAGAGAGTTTTCACCGCTTCACGGTCCACTGCCAGGCCGCCCTCGGTACGTGGCGCGAAGCGCCAGCGAGAGGCGGCACGGCGCGCTTCGCGCTCGAACACATTACGCGGGTTGGCCTCCAGCACGCGGATGTTCTCGACGTTGCCGGAGCGATTGATGGTGAACGCCAGCTTGACGAAACCTTCGATGCCGCGCTGCAGCGCATAGCGCGGGTATTCCGGACGCACGTCGTTGAGCGGCATGACTTCGCTCTCCATGCCGCCCATCTGCCCGCCGGACTCGGCGGCCTCGCTCGGCGGCGTCGGCGCCGGAGCACCAGGGGCAAGGCCGGACAAGCTCGGCGCCGGCGCGCTGTTGACGGCGATGCCGCCGGCCAGGCTTGGCAGCTGGATATCCAGCGCCGGCAGGTTGGCGCTGGGCGTGGCGGTTTGCGGTGTCGGCGGCGTGGGTGGCTGCGGTGTTTGCGGCTGAGGTGGCTGCGGTGCCTGCTGACGGGTGCGGCTGGCCGTCTCGCTGGCGTTACCATCCATGCGCACGAAGTTGGCCACGCTGACCGGGTCCTGACTTACCTTGGCGCTCGGCGGCGCGACCATGTACAGCATCAGGGCGAACAACCCCAGGGCCATCAGGCAGGCGCCGAGAAAAGACAGCGGCAGGCGCATCAGTTGACTCCGCTACCGGCAGCCAGGGCGACATCCTGCACACCAGCCAGGCGCGCCTGATCCATCACCTGAACCACCAGGCCGGTACGCGCATCCTTGTCGGCCTGCACCACCACGGTGCCTTCCGGCTGGTCGACGCGCATGCGCTCGACATGGGCACGCACGCTGCGAATGTCCACCGGCTGCTTGTCCATCCAGATCTGCCCGTCAGCAGTGACCGCGATGAGGATGTTGCCCTTATCCTGCGGGTTGGCGGTTTCCGCCTGCGGGCGCTGCACCTCGACCCCGGATTCGCGGATAAAGGAGCTGGTGACGATGAAGAAGATCAGCATGATGAAGACCACGTCGAGCATCGGCGTAAGGTCGATACCGGTGTCTTCGTCCTGCTGGTGGTGACGACGCATTCTCATGTTGGGCGATCTCAGTCGTGACGCAGCTGGTCGGCCAGCCGCTCGATGGCCTGGCTGGCTTCGCGTTCGAGGCGCGCCAGGCTGAACAATCC